>CAYLYE010000290.1:0-6598 GCA_964387325.1 uncultured Planctomycetaceae bacterium | reverse complement strand
TGCGCTCTCGTCCGTCACAGGTGGCCTGATGGAGCTCGTCATCTCAACCACGGGAATGGTGCGCTATTTATATGACGAATCACTTGATCTGAAAGGATGCTCCGGTGCCAGTCGGTAGTCCGGCAGGAGTACGACACACTTGGCCGCTACCGAGATGTCAGCCGCCAACGGCAGATAGTTTCCTCCCGACCCGGATACCCAGCCGCCGCCGTGCAAATACAGGAGCCGCACATCAGGGTCCGCGCCGGGTGCCACAACCCATTCACACGGAATCTCCCCGATCTTGATGCGATGGAGCTTAATGTCTTTGATGGTGGGTTCTTTACGCGATCCCATGCCGGCCCGCAAACCCTTGAGATCGAAGCCTGCTGTGCCGAACGGCGTGTTTTTACGCAGCCTTTCCAGGTAAGCTATACCTTCCGGTGAGACAGTCCGCTTGTCTGTCGACGTTCCTGATGAAGACGGTACCTCACCGTTGTTCTGCTGGGATCGTGTCGGGGAATCTGTTTGAACGGGGGCTGTGGGGGCAGTCGCTTGCGGTTGTGGTAGCTGGTCGGCTACGGCATACGCACCAACTGCGACCACGAAGACCAACAGCGTCGTGCGGGGCCAGGATTTCATCTCGAATCTCCTGTTCAGTGATGACCAGCGTGATGCTCGCATTTTAACCGACCCAGACGATGCCGGCCATCGACGGTTGCTTCAATAAAGCATCATGATCCTGTCGCCGCTTGCTCAAGCGATCACACTGTGAATAGCACCGGCACTAGAAATGGAGAACGGTCGATTGAACCGACCTCGGACAAGGGTGTGCATTGATAATGCTATCACCTGAAGAACGAAGCCGACTTGGCCATCCTACTCGGGTCGAAGCGGTCACGAGAATGACGTTGAAACAAGTAGTCAATTTTACCAGGTATCGGGAGAAGCTACTTGCGAACGTCAAAGCAGGCAATGTTCTCATTGTCCCGCAGATAGAGGCGACCTCCAGCGAGTGTCGGAGCTTGTCGTGTGGCGATTCCAATGTCGGTCCGCGCAAGTTCTTCATATTCCTTGGGCGTGGCTCGAACCACAATTAACTCACCGGTAAACGTCGAAACCCACAACTTGCCATCAGCCAGGATCGCGTTCCCTTTGCCGAAACGGAGCTTTTGCCACACCCGCTCTCCCGTCATGCCGTCAATGCAAGTGAGGTGGGTCACCGGTCCAGCAGCACCGACATTGTCAAAACCATAAAGGCGTCCATCCAACACAATCGGTGTCTGCCACTCAGCTCGTAACACGCTGCGAGTCCCTTGCGACGACCATACCTCGACGACATCAAACCGCTCGCCATTAGGCACGAGCCGCAGCATCACGCCGCCATGATTTTCTCCCGACGAGACGTATACGTTGCCGTTCACGGCGACCGGCGTGGCCGTATTGCAGCCGAAATCGGTCTCGTATGGATACCGCCATAAAATGGCTCCGGTCTCGGGCACTAAGCCGATTACGGCGCTGCCCGTGTACGCGACGAGTTGTCGCCGACCGCCTACATCCAACAACGCAGGCGATGAATATCCAACGATGTCGCTACCAGCACCCCACACTTTTTTGCCGGTAGTCACATCGAATGCGGCAATGGCAGCTTGCGGCGCTCCGGGGGTAACGATTACCAGATTGCCGACAACCAGTGGAGAACACGACATGCCATAGTCGGCTTGTCGTCCCCCGAGTTCGCTCAACACATTATTCGACCAATCGATCCTACCGTCTGCCCAATTAAACGCCGTTAATTTACCGTCGCCGGAGAAGACGAAAACGCGCTCACCGGCGATCGTCGGTGTGGCACGAGTACCGGGCCCCATCGCATTTTCATAGGCTATAGCGAAGGGCGTCTGCCAGATCTTTTTGCCAGTTGCGGCTTCCAACGCGATAAGCGTTTCATTTCCCGCTTGCTGCACTGTGGTCAGCACACGGTCGCGGCTGACGACGAGTCCCGACATCCCAATCCCGCCCGGCACGCGCCAGACCTGTTTGGGACCACCGGCAGGAAATGCGTCAATCAACCCGGTCTCGCGCGCGATGCCATTACGGTCAGACCCGAGGAATTGTGGCCACTGTGACGCTGCGTTTGGTCCATTGTCGGCCGCCGAAGCGCAGAGCGTAAAGCCGCAAATGGCCGCTATCAGGCCGATGCACGTAACACGACTTAGTCCCTGACGAGGAGATTGAATTGTAGTGGCGACAAACATCATAAAATCATTCCTCATCAGCCAAGCGTATCCGTGGCAAAATCAGACGCTGAGCTGAGTCTAACCGCCTTTGGGACGAACGGTCTATAAGAAAACGAACGCAACCAAGCTCCAGCCATCCATCACCTGACGGTGCAGGCAGCGGCCTGCGACAGATTGTGGATGCCAGGGTGCGAACGAATCTGAAACGTCGGCGGCGAGTGAAGACCTCGCTCATCGGTTCGACGGGGTTGGAGAGCACGCCCCCCAGACGATCCGTGGGGTAATTGCGTGTTTGTCGTAAATTGAAGCCTAAAGTGGCCTCCAGCATATTATCTTGCTGAAATCGATTTTCGGAGTGCCTCGCATAAGTCACTAAATCTTAACTTGTTACGTCTAGTTTACCACCATGTTTGAATTGCGGTTACTGGTGTCCACCAAGTAGCCGATTTCAAACCAGTCAACGAACTTGGTCACAGCGTTGTTGAATGATTGGGCGGTGCGTTAGCCAACGGGAGTGACGTACCGGCTACGGGTGAGTGGGCCAAAACGACAATGCCGCTTCGACGGCAGTACGCCACTAAATTTTCGTCCAAAGTGCGTCATAAACTATGGGGGGCGAATTAGCTATTGAGCCCGGATGCCAATCGAGTCAATCGCCTGCAAGCTGCTGGC
Organism: uncultured Planctomycetaceae bacterium; assembly: GCA_964387325.1. Lineage (GTDB taxonomy): Bacteria > Planctomycetota > Planctomycetia > Pirellulales > PNKZ01 > CAZZBK01. The sequence continues at coordinate 3,710 of CAYLYE010000290.1, read as the reverse complement.
TATGATCCCGACAAGCTAAATCCAGCGCCTAAATTTTCGACGAAACAGGGGCAACTAATATGTAGGACCGTTTAGGTCGTAGAGTTTAGGAGCATTTCCGAATCGGTTGTTCTAGCGATCCAATGGATGAAATGAGTTCCTGGCTGAAAAACCGCGGACTAATTTGAGCTTGTGAGGGTTACTGCTTTCCGGTGTTGTGAGTTAGCCGCCGCTGCATCTCTTGTCGAAGTTTCTTGACGCTATCGGCATTCTTGACGGCACTGCCATAGAGGCAGGCAGCAAACGCATGGTCCAGCCGCTCCTGTTTCCCGACGAGCTGGTTTGGATACCTTCGGCGAAGCGCCAACTCGAGCCAAACGAATAATTTCAGCATGTGCTGATATCGCTCGTAGCCCCAGTTCGCGTCCTCACGCTGTAACCAGCGGTTGAGTTCATTAGGCTGATGGAGCAGCATCTGCTGATCGGCGATGTCCCGTAGTTTAAGTTCTTGATCACGAAACATGTACCACGGCACAAACACCGTGATCCCGGCTGACGCGACACTGGGTAAATGATAAAAGCTCTGCGTGAGCGTTTCGCTCCGCATAGGAACCGGAAGATCCCACGTGGCCATCGTCTCGATTCCCCAACGCAGGTAGAACTTCAAAAAGGATGCCTGAAAATCGCGATCATCCTCGGGTGGCTTGGACGGTGATTCGTAAAGAAGCGAGATCGGCACAGAAGGAAATTGACCACGTTCATCGATCTTCTCTGACCAGCGTGCGTAGAGTACATCGCGGTCATCTCGAAAGACTGAATCGGTGGCTAACCAAGCTGCGTAAGCGAGGCGTCGAAGATGCATTGATTCGTGACGATTCTCGATCGCTTCTCGATAGCTATCAGCATCGCCATCTGTTCCGCCTTGAGCGGCGATATCGTCGCGAATGAGCTGGTCAAGCTGTTGGTCGAGGGCCTCGTTTCGCTGATAAATTTCCTCGACTTGCTTCGGATCGACGAAATCCCCAAGTTCAGCTACCGCTAAGCCTGGGTAACTGAATGGTCGACCGAGAAACAACCCAGCGCCCGATAGTTGCGCCAGGCGACGCTCAAAGGCCTCATCATCACTCGACAGGGCCTCGATTTTCTCGTGCTTCATAGCATCGATCAATTCGGCTGGAATCGCGTAGATCGCCGGTCCTCGAAGTCGCTCATCATTGGGAAATTCGTCTGTCATGGCTTGCCATACCTTCGTGGGGGTAGAGGCAGGCTTTCCAGCGAACAGCGTGAAGTGATCGAATGAATCGCACATGGGCATGGTTAGCACCTCGGTTCCGGAGGGAAAGACTCTAAAAACCCTTTCCCTGGGCGCGAGAACGAATAACTCGCAGTCTGAAGAGCACTGTGGCGGTCAGTCACAATGGCTCCAGCTCAGATTCTAACCATGGTCCACCAGCGCGAGAAACTTGAAATTTCGGCTAAGGAACTAACTGCTGCGTTTGCCGCCGGTAAGTGGGCGGATGAGTTCCCACCGATTCTCACAGTCGACCAAGCTGCCGAACTTTTGCAGGTACCCAAGCAGACGATCTACGACTGGCGCAGTCGTGGATTGCTCACCGGCTGTTCGCGAAAAGTCGGCAAGTACGTCCGTTTTTGGAGGGACCAATTGATTTTAAAAGTATTCAACGAAGGGCTGGATCATCAATGACCGCAAACCAATCAAATCATCGCGAATCCGAAACGATCGGTGATCGAGTCACGATTTTTCTTCGTGGCAACACCTGGTACGCAAACTTCCAATTTGAAGGACGTCAGCGACGGGTGTCACTCAAGACCGCTTCCAAGAAGCAAGCTAAACAGCAAGCGATCCGCCTCGAGGCGGATTTGACGGAGGGGCACTATGCCGAACAAGCCCGAGCTCCAACCGTCAAGGAGGTTATTGACGCTTACCTTGCTGCATTGCGCGGTGAGGGGCGTGCCGCTAAGACGCTACAGAAGATGGAGTATGTTCTGAAATTAATGAAGGACTTGTCCGAGCGACGAAAAGCACGGTCGATTCTCGACATTGATCTTCGATTCGTCGACGCATATCGTGCTGAACGACGGGCCACTGTCGGAGACAAAACAATTTATACCGAGAGTGTCATCATCCGGCAGACGGTCAACTTTGCCTTGCGACGTCGCATGATTTCACAAGACCCACTGCGCGGGCTCCGTCTGCGCAAGGTCAAATCGCGTCCTCAACCGTTTTGGTCTTTTGAAGAGGTCGAACAAATCCTCGGTGACGCCACGGGGGGATATCGAACGATTATGCAGGTGCTGGCTTACACCGGCATGCGGGTTGGAGAGGCAAAGTGGCTGACCTGGGACGATGTCGATCACGCTTGCACTGTGATTCAGATTCGCGGCAAGGAGAGCTGGAAGCCCAAGACGGGTGACCAGCGTTCGATTCCGATTTCGCCGATTTTGCGCGAGGTACTCACGGCTTTGCCGCGAACCGGCCGGTGGGTCTTAACGGCCCCCGCATCTACAGGACGTTCGTCGAGCGGCAAGCAGTTTTCAGAGCGACGTCTGCTGGTCTATTTGAAGAAGCTGTTGAAAGAGCGTGGGCTAGCAGGCCACGTTCATACCTTCCGGCATAGTTTTATCAGCCACGCAATAATCAAAGGGGTCCCAGAGGCCATCATTCGTCAATGGGTCGGGCATGTCGACCAGGATGTTCTCAAATACTACACCCACATCGCGGATCGTACGTCGGCTCAGGCGATGTGTGCATTGTTTGAGCCGGATAATCATTCCAAGGACGCCAACAGCAAGGAGGCTTTTCCCCAGTTGAGTTAGGAAGGCTCGAATTCGTTTCAGCACAAATCAAGCACAGTTCACGGAGATCACTCAGATGACAAAGGCGCAAAGTAAAAGCCGCCATCGAGTTACGATGACGGCTTCATTGAACAGCGGAGAGGGCGGGAATATGCCATCCATGTTTTTCGCAAGTTGATACGACAACACAACTTCGCATCTAAGTCATTGCGGGACGACATCTTAGCGTCGTCTGGTCGCACACGGTCACTCCCGGTTATTGCCGGTCATGGAGGTTACCGACCTGGACAAATCCTGGACAAAAAGCGGAGAATATCGGCCTCGCTCCCCCACCATAACCGACCATGAAAACACGAAAAGCCTTTACAAAACCTGGACAAATCCTGGACAATTTTTTGAGCTGTCGCGGGACAAACGAGAGTGGGCTGAAATCTGCGGGAAGGTATTAAGGAACACGGTCGGTGCGAGTTTGCCAAGTCCTGGCTAGTGGCGTACAGTTGTTTGCGTAAAGGGACATTTTCTATCCCTTTACGCGAACCTAATTAAGCGTATCCCAATGGCAACTCAAACGCTCGAACACTGGGTCGACGACCAGCAAGCTCGGGGCAAGTACTCCTTTCTACGGAATGAGGCGTTGGCCGAAAGCGGCCTATCTCCGGAGGCGACAAAAAAGGCGCTGCAGCGGCTAGCCAAACGGGGGCGAATCGTTAAAGCTAAGGACTATTTCTTTGTCATCGTTCCGCTGGAGTACACGACGGCAGGTGGCCCCCCCGCATCCTGGTTCATTCACGAACTGATGGTCGCCATGCAGCGACCCTACTACGTGGGACTGCTGACGGCTGCCGGACTGCATGGGGCGTCTCACCACCAGCCTCAGGAATTCCAGGTTGTGACGGATCGACCCCTTCGATCGA
>CAYLYE010000289.1:0-6833 GCA_964387325.1 uncultured Planctomycetaceae bacterium | reverse complement strand
AGCGGCTCCATTTCGAGCAACGCGCGTGGGATGCCCAAGTGACAATTGGGACACGCCAGCGCGTGGCAGGCAAATCCCCGAGCGTCGATCGCGTCCCCTTCAACGGTAAAACGTGTCGGCAAAAAACGCAGTTGCTCTTCAGCCCCCAAACGCGGGTCCCCGACAAGATCTGGATGTTGCGAGACCCAGTGAATGTCATGGGGCGAAAACACATGCCAACAGTGCGGGCAGGTGACTCGCGCTTGCAAACGTACCGAGCCTCGAAAATTGCGGACAGTACTCACGAAGCCCCTCTCACCGTAATAGGTTAGTCGGCGACGATCGCGCGGTGGGGTCGCCAGTCTACTGTATTGCCATCCCTCTTCTGAGGGTTTATCATACCGACACAAGTTGCAGCTTGCAAACGCTTGCATCAGGCTCATTTGTTAGCTGAATCGGCAGATTCCAACATGATTCGGAGGCAGCAATTATGACACGCTTCGTGTGCAAGTCGGCAGGGCTGATCGTTGCTTGTGGCATGCTTCTGTCCGCTCTCGGGTTGAGCTGGACCGCGGCGCAAGAAGCCACGATGGTCGCTAATCCGAAAACCGTGATCGCGTTGGAAAAGGAAGCCAACGCCACCAAGTTTGCGCAAGATGCGTTGCTCGCCTATCAGGTCTTCATGGTCGACCCGTTGATCGGCAGCGACAGCCGCGTGACGGCCACCACCAAAATGTCGCAGTGGCAATATCTGGCCGGCCGCAACTCGCAACGCCTCGGCGGAAAATGGTACACGCCGAAAGAAGCCGACAAGCTCCGTAGCGAGGCCAACGTCCTTTTCGACGAGGCCATTGATCTGCTCATCGACAAACGCGATGCCGATGCGCATAAGAAACTCATCGAGGCGCGGGTCAAAAACCCTGATAGTCCGCGCGCGGATTTTGTGATTGGCATGGTATATAGTATCGGCCTCAAGGACTTCAAACGCGCCAAAGAGCACTTCGAAGAAGCCCTGCGACGCGATCCGGACAACGCGGCGGTGCTCAATAATCTCGCCATCACCGAAGTCAAACTTCGCAACCCGGGCCTTGCCATCGTTCGTTGGCGCACGGCGATGCAATTATCTGATGACAAGCGGATCACTCTCAACTTGCTCCGCTATTATGACCAAACCCAAAAGAAGAAAATCCCCATCGTCGGTAGCAATGCAGTCACGCTCGCCAATATGCAAAAGACCCTCAAGGCTTCGGGGCGAGCCAGCGACGATCAGGTCAATGCCGGTTGGCATTATATTCCCCTAGGCGACCCGACGTTGGCCCCGCAATCGACGTCGGGAATCAGCAGTCGCGGTTTCTCGCAAGTATCTTCTCGCGGTGTGCGCGAGGTGATCATCGGTGAAATGGCGACCGGCTTGGTTGTGCATTCCGAGCATGTGCTGGTGCCGTTGAAGTTGGCCATGAGCGGTCCGGCATTTGAAATTCGCGATCCGGTGGCCAGCAATCAACTGCGACTAGCCACGCGTGTGGCCCAGTCCGAGGAGTTGGGCGTAGCGCTGCTCAAGTGCCCCGGCTTGCAAGCTCCTCCACTGCCGCTGTCCACTCAACCCATCACCAAAGGGACTGAGGTGGTCGTGCTTGGCTGTCCCGATTCGCATGCTCTGGATAATCCGCTCGACATCGAGCGAGGCAAGATCACGTTGGCACCGGAAGAAAAAACCGGCGGCTTCTGCCTCCACGACAAAGAGTTGGATACCGGCAGCGCCGGCGGACCGGTTTGCAATCAGTCGGGTCAGGTGATCGCGGTGCACCATCGCAGCTTTAACTTCGCCAGTAAAATGGGCGCGGCCATGCCGGCCAGCAAGCTGGTTGAATTCGTGAAAGAAAACGTGCCCGGCTATACGCCTGCCTTGAGCGGTGGTACGCAGCAAGACTGGCCCGTCCTTGAGTCGAAGCTCGCCCGCTCGACATTGCTCATCCGCGCCGTGATGGATCCGCAAGACGTCAGTCTCAAAGGGCGGATTGAAGGAGATCCCTATGTCGACAAGGGGTGCACGGTCTGTAGCGGTCGCGGTGTTGTTGATTGCCCGCGCTGCGAACTTGGCACGATTCGAACCACGAAAACCGTGGTGATCGCTCGTGATGGTAATGGCAACGAAATCGTGCGATACGACCCGATTCGGGTTCCCTGCGGCTCCTGTGAGCGGGGCTACATCGAGTGCCGCGCCTGCCGCGGATCGGGCAAAGACCCCGATGCGCGGTGAAAACGTGCTGGTCAGTCAATATAATCAGAAATCGACACGGGGTTGCCAAATCGCTTGCTGGGGTATTCGGATCCAACATGCTCCACTTCTCCCCGGGTCGCGCTGGTCAGATTTCTTCAACGTAATCGTTCACAGGTCGGTATTTGATCGGACTTGCGCTCTAGGCGGTTTTCGGCGATAACGTTGGCATGACGGGTGAAAATCACCGACGAATTGATGGCGAAATGGCCGGCCGATACACAGTTAATAGTGCGTCTGTTGCTGGCCCGCATCGCCCAACACGAAGCCGAGTTGACCGCACTCCGCTGTGATGTGGCTAAGCTTCGTGGCCACACGTCGCAGAACTCTTCACGGCCGCCATCGACGACCCCTCCGCACGCCAAGCCGCTGTCGACAAAGCCCAAGTCGCAGCGATCACAGAGCGGGCAGCCGATGATCGATCACCCTAAGGCGTTGCCAACGCTACACGGGTTTGGATGACGCGCACCAACTAAGAAAATAATCAGTCCTGTGGCTGCCATAATTGGCAACCACAGGACTTGTTCAAGTCAATCGTTTCGTCGCCTAGCGTAGTCGCTTGCGTTGAGGGCGAATCTCGCCACCAATAAAATTCATCGCGAGACCGAGTGCTGAAACCACCAGAAAGATAGTCCAGGAGTGCGTTAGCACTCCGGCGATTGCACCAAAGATCAGCGACCCATTGGCATACGCTTGGTTCAGTTTGTTACGGGCTCCCATCGGGCCCTCCTATACGATAGAACGCCTGCCGAGTTTGCTCGACTAGGCTGAAATGACTGAAACAGCTGACTCAAAATGCGACAGGTCATGATGAGGTCCTCCTGAAAAATGGGTTCGTCAGAGGGTCGGTTATCGCCGAAGATCCCAGCATTGTTTGATCGAACGCGGCAGTTGATCCCAGCGAACGTGTCGGCGACCGCGACATTGGCCACCGCGAATGAGCAAGCGATGGATGCGAGCTGAATAGCGGCACATTACTTTGAGCGACATGCGGCGACTCCTTTTCGTCGCGATGGAGTCCTGGCAGAACCTGCCCTGGGTAATAATGAGGGTTGTGGCATCGAATGGCCTTTCTGCGGTGTGATCCGCGCATAAGACACACGCCCCAGGCCATGCCACGATCGGGCACAGACTGGGGCGTGTTGAAATGAAGAGCTGGCGGAGGCGCTCAGCCAGTTAGCTACGCCACAGTAGATTGGCGCTGAAAAGACTCCCAGGATCGCTTCAACTCTAGGCGCAGCTGGCTGACCCGACCGGCGGTCAAACCGAACATGTGGGCCACCTTGTTGGTCGTCTCACCCCGCGCTAGCGTCTTGGCGATCTGGCGTCGACCGTGCGCCAACGATTTGAACCAATCGGCCACGTCGATCCGAGCAGCTGCCGTTTCAGCGGGGCCAGCCTGGCGATCTTCCAGCAAGACTTCACGCCATTCACATTCCTCGGGGTCAAAGGCCTCCAGTCGTTCGACCATGAGTCTGTGAGCGATTTGGGCATAACGCGAACTGACATCGCGCACATTGCGCGGTGTGCCCACGTGTCGACCGGCACAAACCTGACGGATGGCGAACTGAGCCAACGGCGTGGGGTAGGCCAGCTCGATCTTGCCGCGCTCGGCCAGTCGAGCGAAGGCTTGAAAGGCGTTGGCCACCACTTCAGCGACCAATTCATCTTGGGCTTCGGGATTGGCAGAGCGAAACGCCCTGCGGGCCTGTTGACGAATCTGCGGCAACATGTCCAAGAACAACGCGTGCCAGGCTGGTGGGGATTGACGACGGCGAACCGATTTTGCCACGGCGATCATAGGACGATCTCCTTCAATGAGACCGCCCCGATGTCGGGGCGGTCGTGTAGAAAACACAACCGCCCGCGCACCATGCGTGGGCGAACGAGAGAGAACTAATCAGTCGAGCATTACCCCAATGTCTCAGGCGTATGCTTCAAGTAGCGTTCAATCGGCTTCTGGGTGATCGACATTTCGATCTTCCTCTTTTGGGATCGACACAGGGGATTGTCGGTGTAGCCACGCCTGAGCCAGCAACCGTCCGATGAGCGTTGCCAGTCGACTGCGTCGGGCAGCGATATCAAGCGGCTGGCTTGCTGTCGGCTGCTGACCAACATCGACGGTCGACACGGATGGGCATTTATTCATGCAGAGACCTCCGGTAAAAGACGAACGCGGACCAAACCGATCAATCGGCTTGGTCCGCGCAATAAAAACCCGGCGGCAGGAAATCCTGTGCCGGGCTGAAAAAACACGAACTAAAAAAATCCGCTAAGCAGTGATGTCGTTGTCGCTTGGGTTCACTGAGGGCTTGCGAGGCCGCGACTTCATCTCCAGGAGCTTCCGACGAGCCCGACCATCGGGCACATCCAGCTCACGCGAGACATGCCAATAGGTCCAGGCCTTTGTGATCAAGTTGCGATCAACCCCTAAATGCCGAGCGATGTCGTCAAACAGCCAGCCTTTGTCAGCCAGTCGTTTCACATCGTCGGCGATCTGCTCGGATTTCTTGGGCAACTGCTGCTTGCGCGACAATTCAATGCGTCGCGAACGTCCGTCGATCAGCTTTACACCACGTTTGGCGGCCGCACGACGCAGCAGCTTCAAAACCATTGTCTTGCCCACCCCCAAAGCCCGACCGATCTCCACGCTCATTTTGTCGGCCTCGTACATCTCCCAAGCCACATCCTCGCGAGGGTCCAAGGAGCTTTCGCGACGCAGATCAATATGGACTTCGACAGCGTCGTGATCCGACGCAGAGGTAATACCCGTCAGTCGTTGTTGGATACCCTTGAGAATGCCAACCTTGAACCGAGCTTGCAGCCAGCCGTGATGAACCTTGCGCTCACCCATCTGGTGCAGTTCGATACGACCATCGATGAACAACTCAATCACTTCGCGCGCCAGTTGCCAATTCTCATCCGTTTCAGCCGATGCGGCATTGATCAAAATCGACCTCAAATTGGCCAGCAGATCCCGAATCTCCGACTCGGTCGGAAGTTTGGGTTGCTGCCGCAACAGCGCTTGCATTATGGCAAGCTCCGCCTGAATCACACGACGTTCAGACTGCAAGGCGGCAATTTCCTGTTCGGCTTCCTTTTGCTCCTCAGGGGAGTCACCTGCCGTGCGTCGCGTTAAGCTGATCGCGGCCTTTAATTTTGCGTCAGCGGCCTCCAGGTTCCCCAAATGATTCGCATCCGGCTTCTGCAGTGATTCGACTGCCACAAGACACGCTTGCTCAATCGACGCGACCAACTCGTCGTCGGTGTGGAGGAGTTCAACAAGCTTGCTGCAGATGCGATCCACGGCCAGCCTGCGATTGACATAACTGTACAGCGGTCGGTCCTCCAAAGCCGTGCGGCGACAGGACGGGCACTGCATCAGCTTGCCGTTCACACCACCGACATACAGGGGGCGGTCATGCACCGAGCAATACAACAAGCCGTTGAGCAATCGCGGCCGAGACTTTCGATCCGGCCGTTTGGCATGGCGACCGCGCAGGGTCGCCTCACGGGCCATTCGCGCCTGTGCCTCGAACCAAGTCTGGTCGGAGACAAGTCGAAGCTCTTCGATCTGGCGTTCTTTCAACGGTTCCTCGCGCGTGTCTTGGCGAGTATAGTCCTTATGCGGCAGGTAAACCGATTCGCGCACGCCATACCTCCAGAGACCGCGATAGCGTTCATTCGACAGGAGATAATGCAGTGAAACATCGGACCACTCCTCCGCTGTACCGTGAGGCGGCAAGGGGATCGAATCATTCGCGTTGAGTCGCCGCAGAATTTCCGCCTGACTCAAGCGGTCATGAACGTACCAGTTGAACACTTGAACGACGACCTGTGACGAGACGGGATCGGGGATGATCTTGCAGCGCGGTCGACTGCGCTTCGTAAACTGGCCAGGAATCGGCTCGCCTGTGTACCCATAGGGCAGTGAACCGAACACGATCCCTTTTTCCAGCTGGCCGACATGGGCCGCTTGGATATTGGCCACATTCATCGTCACCACCAATTGGTCCATCATCGAATTGAGAGCGAGGATCGATTCCCACTTTTTTTTCTCGACGGTATCAATACCGCTCTTCACGAAGATACAGCGCACGCCCATCCCCCTGTGTACTTCGTCCACAAAAGCCAACGTGCGATACTGCTTGCGGAAGAGTCGACTGGTCGAGAAAAACAAAAGGACTTTGATCTCGCGACGATCAATCGCTTCACGCAGCGCGTCCAACCCCTCACGCGATCGAGTGCACCCTCGTGTCGCCAGATCGAAGTAAATGAGGTGCCGAGGAATGAACACGCCAATCTTCACCGCATGTTCAAAAATCTCACGTAATTGATCGGCGATAGAGTCTTGGTGCCGCGTTGAATACCGCATGTAAGCGGCTCCCACCGAACATGCCTGGTCGCGCGGCAGGCGCTGGTGGTATTCGTGGATCATCGCGTCCACTTCGGTCCAGGTCTGTTTACGTAACTCAGACCGCCGTCGTTCTTGTTCAAACCGGCCATCCTTACGTTGGCGACGACGACCAACGATCCTCACCGACGGAATGCCGCCCAGCGCGAAATCGAGAGGAAG
>CAYLYE010000288.1:0-6850 GCA_964387325.1 uncultured Planctomycetaceae bacterium | reverse complement strand
AATGGCCAGGGCGGAGCCCATCTGGGCGAATGGCTCAAAAATCCTGACGTCGACTTGGTCGCCGTGTGCGATTGCGATCCCGCCGCGTTCGAAAAGCACGCCAAGCGTTTCAAGGACCTGAAGCATCCGGTACGCTACGTGCAAGATGTGCGCAAACTGTGCGAAGACAAATCAATCGATGCCGTATCGATCGCGACACCGAATCACTGGCATGCCCTCGCCGCGGTATGGGCCATGCAATCGGGCAAAGACGTGTACGTCGAAAAGCCTTGCAGCCATACGGTGCATGAGGGGCGCGTGATGACCCAATGGGCACGCAAACTCGGTCGGATGTGCCAGATGGGCGTGCAAAGCCGCAGCATGCATGGCATGCGTGACTTGTTGGCCTTCGTCAAAGGTGGCAAGCTCGGCACGATCACCGAGGCCCGCGCGATTTGCTATCGCACTCGGCCAAGTATTGGCCACGGTCAAACGGAAGCGCCGATTCCGGCCGGGCTCGACTTTGATCTCTGGTGTGGACCGGCTCCGCTGGTTGTCCCGAAACGTAAGCGGTTGCACTATGACTGGCACTGGTTTTGGGCCACCGGTGGTGGCGATATCGCCAATCAAAACCCCCACGAATTGGACAAAGCCCGCTGGGGACTCGGCAAGCAAGAACTGCCCAAGCGCGTTGTCAGTCTCGGCGGTCGGCTCGGATATGTTGATGACGCCGAAGTGGCCAACAGCCAGATCACGGTCTACGAATGGGACGACGCGACACTCGTGAGTGATGTCCGCGGATTGCCCATTAAGACGCCAGTCACATTTGGCCTGAAAACAAAACCGTTTCTTGGCGCGGCCAATGTGTGGTACGGAACTCAAGGATACGCCGTGGCGATGGGCTATGCCGGGGGCGTGGCCCTTGATTATGACGGCAATGAATTGGGCAAGTGGCAAGGGGGCGAATACCAAGATCACTTCGCCAACTTCGTGAAGGCTATTCGCAGCCGCAATCACCGTGATTTGCATCTCGACATTGAAGACGGCCACTTGTCGAGCGCGCTGGCTCATTTGGGTAACGTCTCGCTCAAGCGGGGCAGCCCGGTGAGTGGCGCAACTCGTCCCAGCCAAGTGACCAACAACAAGCGCGTCGTCGAGACCTACGACAGCTTCGAGGGCTATCTGAAAGACAGCCAAGTCGACTATTCCGAGACCAAGTTGTTCCTCGGTCAGCCACTCGTCATTGATCCCAAGACGGAATTGTCGACCGACACGCAAGCCAACGCGCTCTTCACACGCGAGTACCGCAAGGGATTCGAGCTACCCGAGCCGGGCAAGGCCTAGAGCGCGTTTCGTGGACTCGCGGTACGTCAGGGTTTTGAGCCCTTTTTGGGCAGATCGATGATGCGCTCGCTGGCTTTGAGCAGCGGTGGTTGTGCTCGTTCGAGCCAGCGAGTCACGTCCGCCGCGAGGATCTCGACCCCTTTTTCAAGCTGAATATCCAGCCCTTGTGGCAATTGTCCCGGATGAGGCCAAACGATGTGATCGGGCACAGCTCCATTGAGCTCCATGTCTTCACCGGTGTTGGCGCGAAACCAACCTCGAAACGGCACACGCATGGTCCCCAGATCCATCACTTCGCGTGTACCGGTGCTAATCACACCACCCGCTGTCGGCACGCCAACCAGTTTGCCACGTTCGAGCAGCTTGATCGCATGGCTGAATATCTCAGCATTGCTAAAGCTATTTTGATTGCAGAGTACGACGATCGGCTTGTTCCATGTGGCATAGACTTTGCGATCCTGCGGATAACCGGTTCCACCTCCGCGAGGGATCGTGATCGCATGGACCGGCTGCGTCAGCGCCGTCAATAGATGATCGGTCGTCGAGCCGCCGGGGTTGTCGCGAACGTCGATAATCAAGCCTTGCTTGCCTGAGCCCGCATCATACAGATCTTCTTCGAATCGCAAGAAACTGGGTTCATCCATGCCACGGATGTGCAGGTAACCGATCTTGTCTTGGCTCAGCTTTTCGACCTGTCGCTGGTTATCGTCGAGCCATTTGTCGTACAACAGGTCGCGGACATCGTCGTACGTGATGGGGCGCATGATGACGTCGCGGCTTTCGCCCGAAGGGGATTGCACCTTGAGCCGAATATCGCGCGCGATGGGTCCATTAAGTACGAGGGTCAAATCGAGCGTGGGATCGACCGCGCGCTGATCGATCGACAGAATCAGTTCGCCCGGTTCGAGATGGCTGGCGCGGCGATCGGCAGGGCCGCGTGGCAAGACATCGCGAATCTTGATCCCTGGCCCGCGCCAAGATGGATCGAAACGAACGCCCAGGTGCGCGGTTACTTCGAGCGGATCATCCTCGTCGGGCTTGGCGGTCACGTGGGGCCAAAACCCCAGATGCGAGCCATTTAACTCGCCGAACATCATCTGCACGGTTGTGACAAACGAATCCATGTCGCCGTACTCGCCCGCCATGTCATGGTACTTGCGGCGCACGGCGTTCCAATTGCGATTGCCCAGCCGGGCGTCGTAATATTCGTCGCGGATATTTCGCCAGCAGACGTCAAAAGCCACGCGCAGCTTGGCCACCTGATCGACATGCTGAGTGAGGCTAAAGCGGTAGTCGGTCAATTTACCCGCGGCAGAAATACTGGCCGGTACACCTTGTCGCAGCAGGACGATTTGATTTCCTTCGGTCAGCCAATGGGCTTGCATGCCCGTTTCAGCGACGAGCAATTTAGGGGTGGTATTGTCGGGAACCTCGATCGTGTAAATGCCACGGACGCCGTTGATCGTGGCATGAAAGGCGAGCCGTTTCGAGTCGGGGGACCAGAACAGGCCTGACTCCTGTGCATTTGGAATCGCGATGCGATGGACCCTCGCGTGCATGCGCCCCGTGATGAAGTCGTAACCGGGCGGCGACGATTTGGAGCTCGTGGCCTCGTCTCTGGGCTGCTGAGAAACAGCCGCTGGTGGCTTGGGTTTGGCCTCCGTGCCGGGCGGTTTGCGTGAATCGGTGCGTCGTGCCTTGTCGAGCTTTTCGTGAGCCCGTTCCAGCGCGCGGTCGCGTGCCGTCCGTTCCTCGTCTTGGGCTTGCATCCAGACGAAACAGATGTCAATCTCGCCGGCCCGTTTGCTCGTAAAGGCGAGCATTTTTCCGTCGGGGGACCATGCCGGATCAGCCTCGTTATCTGGATGCCGTGAAACGTTGTAGGGGAGCTGCGAGCCGTCCGAGGGGATAATCCAGACGTCGCGATTGAAGTCGTTGTCGCTGACCGCATAGACAAACTGCTTGCCGTCGGGCGACCACTGATATTGTGGCGGGTCCCAACCGCCAAAGACCATTTTCTCGTCCGCCCCGTCGGTCCGCATTGTCCAGAGTTCTCCGCGCCGCTTGACGAACGCCAGCCGCGAACCGTCCGGGGAAAACTTTAAGTCGCTTTCGCGGTCGGCATCGCGCGTGATGCGATCCAACTCGAACGTGTCGTTCTCGAACCAAAAACGGTTGGCGTCGGCACGACGCGCACGCCAGATATCAGGCTCCCCCGCGGTGTCACTTACAAACCAGATCGTATGACCATCGGGAGAGAAAGTCGGATGCCGTTCCTCTTCGCTGGTGTGCGTAATCTGACGCGGATCGCGCAGTTCGGTGTCCATGACCCAGAGGTCGCCACCGGCAATGAACGCGACTTCCAAGCCATCACGAGAGAAGGCCACCTCACTGGCTTTGTTGAGTGTCGTGACATGCGTTGTTTCGGTCAGTAGGTCGCCCGAGTAGCGGATGTCGATGCGACGTGGTGGTGCGTCGTCGGTCGGATTCCAGCGATAAAAGTCGAACAGTCGACGAAACACGAGCGTTTCGCCATCGGCACTCAGGCAGGGAAAAACCGCTCCGTCGTCATCCAATCGCGTTCGCTGACGAGTCTTATCCGTCGCGAGGTCATACTCCCAGATGTTATTGGTTCCCGAGCGACCACTGACGTAGTAAAACCCCGAGCCGTCGGGCTTCCACAGCGGCCAGCGGCTTTCGGTCTCGTCATGAACGAGCTTGCGGAAGCTGCGATCGCGAAGGTCAAAGAGCCAAATCTTGCCTGCCGCCGCGCCGCGATATCCTTTGCGCCACCACCGCATCCCTTCACGCACGAATAACAACTGCGCGCCGTCGGGCGAAAGCGATCCCTCGGTCCCGTAATCGTCGAACAGCAATTCATCGTTACGGCGCTCTTCGACCGTTACGCGAAAGAATCGCTCTGCCCCGCGCCAATAGTGGTCGCGATAACCTCGACCGAGCAACGTACGGCCATCGGGAGACCAGCCGTCGAGCGCGTAGCCTTCGCTGTGATGCGTGACCTGGCGCGGAAAGCCACCGATTGTCGGCATCACGTACAACTGTTCACCGTCGCCGCGACTGCTCACGAATGCCAGACTTTTGCCGTCGGGCGAAAATTTGGGCTGCCGATCGACTCCCGGATGAATGGTGAGCTGCTTGGCTTGTCCCCCTTTGGTTGCCACCGACCAGAGGTTGCCATGCCAGGCGAAAACGAGCGTGTGGCCGTCCGGGGAAAGGGTCGGATCGTTCCCTAAGCGAATCGCATCAGCCGAGAATGATCGGCTCGACGACGCGGAGAACAACCAGAGGCAAGCGACCAGGATGGGAACTGCACGCATGGCGACCGGAACTCGACGTGAGGCAGGGCGGGCAATGGCGGGATTCTAGTCCACGACCGAGCAAATGATGACCCCCAATGGGCCAGTGGCTAATCGTGGCTTAGTTAGCACCGGGCATCGCGAAGTCGATTCGCACCTATTTAATTATGAATGGATGACGATCGATTGCAATAAAATCAAGCGAGGATGACAGTTCGGTAATGGCCCTTGTATTGCATGAGCAGCGCAAGATCGGCTTCAAAATGTCTTGTACCCGTCTTTGGGATGGTTAGACTGCATAGGGGTTTCCCTCTGCATTTGTGATTGGGTCGATCCATCCCTCCGGTCTCCTGACGTGCATCAGAATTCGCCGCAAACACCATTGCCAATTGAAGATATGAATACTGACGCAGGCAGCTCCGGGGCTCAGACCGAGGGGCGCAAGGGAGGTTCTCGGCTCGCATTCATCGACGCGCTACGAGGCATCGCCGCCGTGATGGTCGCCTTGCATCACGTCGACCGCTATCGCCCTCATGGTGGCTCTCCTGAATCGATGATTCATCCCGTCAATGAAATGACGGTCGAATACGGCTGGATTGGCGTCCCCATCTTTTATGTCATCAGCGGGTTCGTGATCTCCTACAGCCTGCGGAACGCTCGAGTAACGTTGAGTGTGGCCCTTAATTTTCTCCTCCGCCGTTCGTTGCGGCTGAACCCCGGCTACTGGACCACGATGCTCGTCATGCTCGGCGTGATCGGCGTCTGCTCCTGGGCAGGGTTCGAGACACCCAACGAAACGCCCGTCACGCTCGGCCAACTGGCAGCCCATCTGTGCTATGCACAGAACATTCTGGGTTATGAGAATCTCTCGGCCGGGTTTTGGACGCTCTGCATCGAAATGCAGTTTTACGTGCTGGTCGTGGCGATGTTATGGCTCGCGCAGCGTATCGAGCAAGGGCTAAAGCTTACGAGCGGCGCGGCGCGGCAGGCCGTGTGGTGCGCGGTGTTTATGCCGCTGGGGCTCGTCTCGTTGTTCGTACTCAACGTCACCGCTCCAGACGCCGATTCGCGACCATACGAGCACTGGTGTATCGACTTTTTCTGGATGTTTATGCTCGGCATTCTGATCAACGCCGTGCTCGAACGACGCCTTGCGGCAGCGTGGCTGTGGGGATTTTTCGTCGCCGTGGCCTTGCGATTGGCATTGTTCTATTCGCTGCATGGCCTCGTTGCGTTTATCACAGGCGCGGCGATTTACGGCGTGGGGCGCGCCGGGCGTTTAGGAACGACGCTCAATGTTCAGCCGCTGCAATACATCGGCAAGATTTCGTATAGCTTGTACCTGATTCACTACGCCGTGAATCATATGGTGGTCGAAATCGGTTTTCGCCTCTACGATCGCGAACCGTATGCCGAACTAGTGTGGCTCGGCGTTTCAATTGTGCTCAGCCTCTGTGCAGCACGATGCGTATACCAATGGGTCGAAGCGCCTAGCATGCGCTGGGCCGCGCAGCTCAAGTCTCGGTAACGCATGTCTAGCGCAATCCGTGCAAGTCATACGCCGGTCCATTACCATTTCCATACTCGTCGGAACAGTCGGGTGAATAGATTATTGCACTTCGATGACTAACTCAGGACACTGTTTCCGGAGCTGATCGACACCTTGTGGCGTGATTTTTTTCAGGCCACTGAGGGTGAGTTTTTTCAGCGACTTCGCACCCACCAGCGATTGCAAGCCAACGTCGGTCACCTGAGCACTACCGAGCTTGAACTCTTCGAGGTTGGGAAGCCTAGCGATCAGCGGGAGTGAATCGTCCTTAACCGTCGGGGCGTGCGACACGTCAAGCTTGCGTAATGTCACAATCTGCGAGGCATGCCTGATACCGATTGCATCGGCCTGATTGTCGAGCAACGCCAACTCTTCCAAAGGGAGCAGCGTGAGCGCGGCAACCGCCTCGCCCGTACTGGTCTTTTCTTTGCTCCCGATACCGCAGCGCTTGAGCTGAGTCAGCTTGGCCAAGTACGTCGCTCCGGCATCGGTGAAATGCGTATGGGCGAACCACAAGCGGTCCGTGATGGGGAGCTTCGCGATCGCTTGCAGTCCGGCGTCGTTAAGTGGCGTGAAATGAAAATTGACGCTGCTGAGTTTGTCGAGGCCCCGGAGATACTCGAAGCCCGAACCCGTGCATTGGGTCGAGGCTAATCCAAGC
>CAYLYE010000287.1:0-6872 GCA_964387325.1 uncultured Planctomycetaceae bacterium | reverse complement strand
TTCGCTGAAATGTTCGTGTGGCACGTTGGCCAGCAGCACGGTATCGAACGCCTGCATCTCGGCGAGCGAGCCGAGAGCCTGATCGCTCGGCCGGACCGTGACCTCCAGATTCGCGAGGCGCAGCCGTTCGACGAGCAAGCCGTGTTCGCCGCGATGGTCGCGGTCTTCGATCAGCAGCACCTGTCCGCTACCGCGGATATGGGTATGGGCCGTGGCCCGGTTGTTCTGTAAGAAACCGTCCTGACTTGGGTCATCGGGCACGAACCGGGCTTCGTAATTGTAAAAGTTCGGTTGATCGATCTGCTCGCGGAGCGTGAACACTCGTTTGCCCGGTGGTAGCTCAACGCTCTGATCGCTCAAAACGCGGGGCTGATCGTCGGTTCGTTGGCTCACGATCAACCGGCCGCGCACGGTCTCGGCTTGAGCCGTCGACGACGGCTCGCTGAGGTTGTTGAGCACAATGCGCAGATCGAACGGCGCCCCTTTGCGGACATCGGCCGGCAGAGCGATTTTTTCGACCGCCACTTCGGCCGTGGAACGATAGACGATCGGTACGACGTCGATGCCCACGCCCCCCTCGGCGGCCCGTCGGGCCTGCTCGAGCGCGTCGCCGATATTTTCATTGCCGTCGCTGATGATGACGATGCGACGACTGCTATCTTCAGGGAACGAGGCCAGCGCGAGCTTGAAGGCCGATGCGATATTGGTATGCTCGCGGTCCAATACGCTTTCGATGCGAGGGTCGAGCGTCACCGGGTCGTCGAGCGGAGGAATTTCCACGGCCGCCTCACGTCCGAACACGATGACCCCCGAGCGATCGTTACGCTGCCGATGCTGGCGGATCGCCGCGTTGACATACTCGATCATCGCAGTGCGGCGCGGCTGAGGGATGCTCAGCGATTGATCGAGCAGGTAGATCACGGTGAGCCGATCGCTCGTGCGGACCCATTGCACCTCGGCGATCGAGAAGACGAGCAACACGACGGCCGCGATTCGCAGCGCGAGGGCAAGCGAGCGGCGCACGGGTCCCAAGCCCGCCAGGCTATGACGCCCGAGATACCAGAGCAGCGGCGCCACCGCGAGCCACACGAGGTAGCCTGGCCGATCGAAGCTGATTCCCCAGGGGCCCCAGTTCACGCTCAAGACTCGTAGGGTGCGCGGTGACAGTAAGATGTGAGAGAGTCGGCGATCTTATTATGACGCGCATCGACTGCCGGGAGTAGTGGTCCGGCTCAATCGCAATGCTTCGTGGGATCGCGTTGCGCTTGCGAAACGTTCCCGAGTCGAGGGCTCACACCCTCGGCTCGGAGGAAAACATGTCGGGAGAGTGCAATATCTGTTCGGCGACCTGTGCTGGATCGAATGGCTCGGCGAGCGAGACCCAGCGGCACTCGCTGAGGCTGCGAAACCACGTGAGCTGCTTGCGGGCGAACCGATGCGTCTGCACTTTCACGAGTTCAATGGTTGCCGGCAGATCGCGACCACCGTCGAGGTATTCGAGCACTTCGCGATACCCGACCGCCTGACGAGCGGTCCGGCCCAGCGACCGACCGGCGGCCAGTAGTGTCCGTACTTCGTCGACCAGTCCGGCGGCGAACATCGCCTCGACGCGTTCGTCGATCCGCCGATAGAGTACCTCGCGCGGCCAGTCGAGCACGAACACCCGGCAACTCGCGGCGGGGCGTGCCTGATCGAATTGTTGTTGCCAATCGCTGATGGGTCGGCCCGTCTTCTCGAACACCTCCAAAGCGCGGATCAGCCGCCGGCTGTCGTGCGGGTGCAACTTCGTGGCGCTCGCCGGATCGACTGCTGCGAGCCGCTCGTGGAGCCAGAGCGGGCCATTTTGTTCGGCGGATGTTTCGAGCCCACGACGAAAATCCCAGTCGGCCTCAGGCCCCTCGAAGATGCCTCGCAGCAGTGCCTTGAGGTACAGCGGAGTCCCCCCTACGAAAATGGGCTCACGTCCGCTCTTCGCAATGGCCTGCACGTGTCGTTCGGCCTCGGAGAGATATTGGGCCAAGCTGAACTCGGCTTCCGGTTCCAGGGTGTCGACCAGATGGTGGGGGACTTGGGCCCGCTCGTCGAGCGTCGGCTTGGCGGTGCCGATGTCGAGCTGTCGATACAGAGCCATCGAGTCGAGCGACAGGATCTCGCCCCCCAGGAGGCGAGCTAACTCGATACCCACCTTGGTCTTGCCGCTAGCTGTCGCCCCGCTGATCATCCAACAATCGCGGGGTAATCGAGCCGAATCGGGCATGATGAGTGGGGCGAGTGTGAGAATCGACGGTTGCGACTTGAGAGGCTGTCACCTATCCTCGATAGTTTAGCAACAATCGAACCCTGGCGAGCAACGCCCGGGGGGCTTTTTTGTCCGCTTTTGAGCGATCGCCGCATGACCACCTCCGCCAGCGTCCTCCAGCAGCTCATGGATACGATTTACCAACGGAAAGCCGAGCCGTCGGAGAAATCGTACACCTGCAAGTTATTGGCCGGCGGCGTGGCCAAAATCGGCGGCAAGATCGTTGAGGAAGCGGCCGAAGTGGTGGCCGCGGCCGACGAGACCGGCGACGACGGTCGAAAGCACTTGATCTACGAGGCAGGCGACGTGTTGTATCACCTGTTTGTGTTGCTGGCCCATCGAGACGTCCGGCTGGACGAGGTCGAAGGGGAATTAGCCCGTCGCTTCGGGATCTCGGGCCTGGACGAAAAGGCGGCCCGCGGACCAGGCTGCAAGCCGTCCTAGTCGCTGCTATAACGAATCACTCCATTTATTCTCAATAGACCGCCGCACATGATGCTCAACGCTGAACATTTACGCATCGGAATCCCCAGCAAAGGGCGACTCGCCGAGTTAGCCGGAGAGTTGCTCAAAGACGCCGGCTTGAGCTTTCGTCGACAAGAGCGCAGCCTGTTCGCTCGGGTTCGAGAAATGCCCGTCGACGTCACGTTTCTCCGCACCGAAGACATTCCCGTGCTCTGCGCCGAAGGGGCGATCGACATGGGCATTACTGGTAGTGATCTGATCCAAGAGAGCGGCGCCGACGTGCTCAAGCGTCTCGATCTGGGCGTGGGTCAGTGCAAGCTCGCCATTTGCGTGCCGGATGACTCGCCGGTGACCACCCCCGCGCAGCTCAATGGTCATCGCATCGCCACGAGCTTCGCGCGTTGCACGACCGAGTACCTCAAGCAATTCGGCGCCGAGGCGCATCTGGTCAATCTCACCGGCTCGGTCGAGGTGATGATCGCGCTGGGAGTCGCTGACGCGATCGTCGACCTAGTCGAGACCGGCAGCACGCTCGCCGCCAATCGGTTGCGGATTCTTAGCGAGGTGGGACGCTACGAGACGGTGCTCATTCAAGGTCACGCGCGCCGCTTGAACGACGTGGCCGATCGGGTTGTGCGCCGCCTGCAAGGCGTGGTGATCGCGCGCGCCTACTCGCTGCTGGAGTACAACGTCGAGCGGACGAAACTGGCGCAGGCCGAGAAGATCACGCCAGGCTTTAACTCGCCCACGATTAGCGCCTTGGAAGACTCCGCGTGGTGCGCCGTGCGTGTGATGGTCAAACGCGGCGAGGTGATCGGGATCATGGAACAGCTGGAGGCCCTCGGCGCCGCTGCGATCTTAGAGACGCAGATCACCAACTGCCGGTTGTAAGACAATGAGGGAGACTTCGAATGCGTCCCTCTACCACGAGAGGAGAGGGGCGAGTGCGTCATTCAAATGAGCCTGAGAATCTAGGTCACCTTCCGTTACTTCGCCCGACATGCAAGCTGAAATCATCTCGATCGGCGACGAACTCACGAGCGGCGAACGGCTCGATACGAACAGCCAGTGGCTCAGCCAGCGTTTGGGTGAGCTAGGCGTCTCGGTCGTCGCACACGTGACGGTCGCCGATCAGCTTGCGATGAACGTCGACGTGTTTCGCCAGGCGGCCGAGCGGGCCGACATCGTCATTGCCACCGGAGGACTCGGTCCCACGGCCGATGATCTCACGCGCGAAGCCCTCGCGCAAGCCAGCGGTCAACCGCTCGTCGTGTACAGCGAAGCGCTCGATCATATCAAGCGACTGTTCGCGCGGCGCAATCGTCCCATGCCCGAGCGCAATATCGTGCAGGCGATGTTCCCCGCGGGGAGTCGCATGATTCCGAACCCCGAAGGGACCGCCCCGGGCATTGCCCTGGAACTACCTCGCCCGGACGGGGGCGTGTGTCATGTGTTTGCACTTCCGGGGGTGCCGGCCGAGATGAAACAGATGTGGTCGATCTGGCTGATCGACGCCCTGCGGCAACTCGGCGCGGGGGAGCAGGTCATCCATCACTATCGGATCAAATGTTTCGGGGCGGGTGAAAGCGCGCTCGAGCAAATGTTGCCGGACTTGATTCGCCGCGGTCGCGAGCCGAGCGTGGGGATCACGGTGCATGAGGCGACCATTACGTTGCGGATCACCGCCGCGGCGGCGAGTGTCGAGGCGGCCCGAGCCGCGATGCAGCCGACGATCGAGACGATTCATCAATGCCTGGGCGAACTCGTTTTCGGGGACGAAGATGACGAGCTGGAGCATGCGGTCGTGCGGTTGCTCAAGCCGCGTGGACAGACGTTGGCAACGGTCGAGAGTGACACGGCGGGCCTGATGACCCGGTGGCTCAGCCAGGCGGGGGAGATCGACGGTCCGCTGCGAGGTGGCTGGATCGAGCCGCGAACCGTTCAGACCGACCCCCGTTCGACCGCCGAGCGTTGGGCTCAGGCGGTCCGTATGCATTATGGGGCCGATTTTGGCCTCGCCGTGGGACCGTTCCCGGCGGATCAAGCGTCGGGGGGCGAATTACAGCATGCCCTGGCCACGTCGCATGGGACGATCGTGGTGAGCGCCCCGTTCGGCGCTCACTCGGCGATCCGTCATCCGCTCGCCGCCAAGCAGGCGTTGAATTTGCTCCGGTTGCATCTATTGAAGCACCGCTAGGGCGGGTACGGTATAATAGTCGTGTCGTCCACGTCCTGGTTGTATTCTCAAGCACGCTCTCGCGAACGTTGTGAACGATTCTCAGCCGTCTCCGTCGCCGCGCACCTTTGGCCTCTCGGTCAAAAGCCAGTTGGCGCTGTTTGTTGGTGTGCTGGTCTTTGTGACCGCCGCGATCTTAAGTCTGGCCGGGTATGACGCCGTGCGCCGTACCGTGATCCAGCAGGTCGAGGATCGGCTGGTCATGACCGCTCGAGCGCGGCAGCAGGCGCTGCTCACGTTCATTCGCCAACAACAGACCCTCGGGATGTTTCTCTCGAACCGGCAAGGTCGAGTGCGCGACTTGCTGCTGGCGCGCGTCATGCCCGAAAACGCTCAAGAGAAATTTCTCGAAGAACTCAATAACGTCTTGATGTCGCCGGGAGACACGACCCCCGGGCTATTGTCGGTCACGATGGCCAACCAGCAGGGGCGCGTGATCGGCACGACCGACAAGGAGCTTGCCCAGGCGGACTTCATGGACGACGCGGATTTCATCGCCGGGCTCATGGGATTGCATCTCGGCGCTCCGCGCCGCGAAGGGGACCGCTTCATCGCTTGGCTCTCGACCCCCTATGAAGTGCCGGGCAAGTTGTTTCAGCGTGGCGTCTTGATGGTCAAGCTCGACATGAGCAACGCTGAGAGCCTGCTCAACGATCGCACGGGCCTTGGTCGCACGGGCCTCGTGCTACTCGGCGCCCGCGCCGGCGATAAAATTCGGTTCGTGCTCGACTACACGCTCGACGAGGCGCGCGAGGCCGATCTGCCCGCGATGGCCAAGGCGATTGCGGGCGAAAACAGCTTCATGATCACGCGCGATCATCGCGACAAGACCGTGTTGGCTGCATTTCGCCCGTTGGGCTATGGCGATCTGGGGATCGTGGCCCAGATGGACATTGACGAGGCTTATGCGCCGCTCGCTCGGCTGCGGCGCACGCTGGCTATGCTCTTTGGCCTCGTGCTGGTCGTGGCCTTGGCAACGACCTATGGCCTTGCGCGGCGTTTTGCGAGGCCGATCACCGCCCTGGCTCAAGCCGCCCAGGCCGTGGCCGAGGGGAATATGGATACGCGCGTTCATGTCACCTCGAATGATGAGATTGGCACACTCGCAAAGGCCTTCAATGTGATGACCGAGCAGGTAGCGAGCACCTATGCACTGCTCGAAGATCGTGTCGCCGCCCGCACCCATGCCCTTGCCCGCAGTGAAGAGGAGAGCCGCCACCAACGCCAGGTGCTCGAGCAAATCTTGCGCAACATGGGCGACGGCGTTGCCGTCTGTGACATCCAGGGCAAGTTTCTCATCTTCAACCCATCGGGCAAACAGATCCTTGGGGTCGATCAGGTCGACGTGCCGATGGAGAAATGGCCCGAGCATTTTGGTATTTATCGCCCTGACGGCGTCACACGTTTTCCGGCGGATCAGTTGCCGTTGGCGCGTGCCATGCGCGGTATCGCGACCGACTCGGTCGAGTTGTATGTGCGCCGCAATGATCTTCCCTCAGGCGTCTGGCTGAGCGTGAGCGGGCGGCCGCTGCGTGACGACTCCGGAGCGCTACGAGGCGGCGTCGTGGTGTTTCGCGACACGACCGGACAAAAACAGGCCGAAGAGGCGCTGCGTCAGTCGCAGGCCCGCTATATGTCGCTGGTCGAGAGTTTGCCGCTGGTCGTTTGGAACAAGGACCTCGAAGGTCGTTTCACGTTTGCCAACGAGCGGTTGATCGAGTCGCTGGGACGTCCGGTCGAAGAGATCATTGGCCATACAGATTTCGACTTCACGCCTCACGAGTTGGCCGAGGGATATCAGCGCGACGACGAGTACGTGATCCGAACGGGCGAGGTGGTCGAGAGCGTCGAAAAGCAAATCGATCGTCAGGG
>CAYLYE010000286.1:0-6890 GCA_964387325.1 uncultured Planctomycetaceae bacterium | reverse complement strand
ACCCGGCATCGGGCAGCAGCTTCAAACCCATCGCTTTGGCGAAGTACGTCGCCATGTGGTCGGCAACTATTTGGTTTACTATCAGGCTTGTTCGCACGGCATTAACGTGCTGCGCGTCGTGCATGGGGCGCGCGATCATGAGCGATTGATTTAGACCATCGCGAGACCGCCCTCCGCAGCTGTTCTTGCTTATCCGGCGAATCTGATGCATTAGAAGCCGACAAAAATCTATTCGACACCCCGGACTTTCTAAGTTGCCCAGCCAGTTTATTGTTGGCCTCTAAGATTGACGTATCCCATTTTCTACTCCAGCCTTCACTTCACCCGCTCGAATTGCTGCTGAAAGAACTTCAACATTTCGGGCACGCTTTGATAACCGGGAGTGGTGGGTGTGTAGACGAACACGTTTTCGATGCCGAGCTCGTCCATCCGCTGCTTGAGCTGCCGGCCGAAGTTGGGATGGTGAATGCCTTGGCCCGGTCGAGCGTCGGCCGGTAGCGGGCCGTCGGCCTCGCTGTAAAGCATGATCAGCGGCGGATCGTTCTTGGTTAGATGCGTGATCGCCGACGCCTCGTCGTACAGCTTTTTACGTTCCGGAGTCGGGTTCAGCGCCTCTTCGGCCGTAGTGACTCCGTACACCTTGAAGATCGACGGATGCTCCCAGGCCCGACCGCCGATGAGCCGCTTGATCTCGATCGGGTCATAAGTCCCCTGCCCACCGAGTGTGCCGATCGCCACGATGCGGGTCGACTCGCGCAGCACCGGGTCGGCATTCGTCGTGTCGGCCAGGTCTTCATGGAAGCCGATCCACATACTCGTTCCGGCCCCGGCCGAGCCGCCGTAGCACGCGACTCGTTTCGGATCGATGTTCCAGTCCTTGGCTTTCGTGCGCAGGAATTGCACAGCCCGGGCACTGTCGCGCTGCGGGATCGGAAAGATCACGTCCTTGCCGTCGACGAAACGATAATTGATCGCCGCGACACTGATGCCAGCGGCGTTTGCCTTGTCCACCATCTCGGGGCTGAGCGTCTTCTTGTCTCCGCCGACAAAGCCACCTCCGTGGATGTAAACGATGAGCGGCGTGGGTTGCTCGCTCTTGGCCTGATAGAAGTCGAGCACATTGCGATCGTAGGGCCCGTACTTGACGTCGGCGTGTGTCGGGTGGAGCTTCGCGGCCTGGGCTGCTTGGCGAGCTTGCTTGGCCGCCACTTCTGAGCGGGCTTTGGCTTTGGTGTCGGTCGCCGCGTCTTGAGCAGCGAGCGGCACCAACACGCCCCACGAAATAACGCACCAAGCGAACGCTGTGATGACGCGCATGCTATGCTCCACGACGGAATGTTGAGTGGTTTCGATGAAAAGTGATTGTAATCGCTTGTTCACGACCGGGCTACGAAATCGAATAGAGGCCGAACATTTGACCCCATTCCACAAGCTTGCCAAGATACTCGCAACAGACCGAAAAATCGGAACTCGACATTCGACCCTTTCGAGAGACGCCTACGGCCGAGATCAAGCGCGTCACGCTCGTCCGCAACGAAGAGAACTACCAGCATTGGGAGCCGAAGGCGAAGCTGATCGCCGAGTCGTTCGAGGATAAGTCACCCGTGGCCGGCGAGAATCGCTACTATCTGCGCATCGAGCAAGCCGACGGCAACATGACCTGGAGTTCGCCTGTCTGGGTGCAGGTGAAGTAGGCGGCAGAGTTGAACGAATCAGGGGCGTTGACCGACGAGCCGAGAGGGGAACACCGGCGAGCGATAGACTCGTTGCGTGGCACGCTGGAAGTCGGACTCGCGGGCCTGGTAGATGTCGACGAACGTTTGTGGGTTGCGATCGACGAGCGGGAACCAACTGCTCTGCACCTGCACCATCAGCTTGTGACCCACGCGGAACGTGTGATACACGTCGGGGAGCGTGAACTTGAGCGCGGTCGGTTCGTTAGGCTGAAAAGGCTCGGGTCGTTCGAGGCTGCGGCGAAATTTGCCGCGCATCACCTCGCCCCGCACGAGCTGTTGATAGCCGCCTATGCGGACACCAGCCGAGTTTGGCTCGGGGTCGGGAGCGTCGCCCGGGTAGACGTCGATCAGCTTGATGATCCAATCGGAGTCGGTGCCGCTGGTCGAAACATGCATGTCGGCCGTGAGTGGACCGACGAGCGTCAGCGGTTCGCTGAGCGGTTCGGACTCGTACACCAGCACGTCGGGTCGGCTCGCGGCAAAACGCTGATCGGCGATCATGAACTCGGGGATCAGGCGAAAGCCCGTCTTGTCGATGTACGGAACCGGCTTGGCAGGGTCGCTCGTGTACTCGTCATAGGACGGTATGCTGGCCGTTGGAGGCGTAAAGCCCAGGCGACCTTGGGGGTGAAGATAAATGTCAACCGGCTTCGTCTCGCGCGGGGGCCAGACGACGTGTTCGCGCCACACGTTCGTGCCGGTCTCGAACATCAGGGCCTCGGGTGGTTGATAGGTGCCGCGTCCTTGCAGGTGGTATTCGAAGAACGGAAATTCGATCCGTTCACGATAGTACTCGGCCGAGTTGGCATTGAACGTGACACTGCCCAATGTGTCGCCGCGGCCTTGGTTCCAGCCGCCGTGAATCCAGGGGCCCATGACGAGCGTGTTGGACGTGTTGGGGTTGGCCCGCTCGATCTGGTGATAGGTGGCGAGCGTGCCGTACAAGTCCTCTGCGTCATACCAGCCGCCGACGATAAGCACCGCGGGGCGAATGTTTTTCAGGTGGGGTAGCAGGACCGTGCGCTTCCAAAACTCGTCGTAGGTCGGGTGCCGCATGACCTCGGTCCAGTAGGGGACCTCGCCCTTGAAGTAGCGACGCTCAGCGTTGGCGAGTGAACCCAAGCGGAGAAAGAAATCGTAGCCGTCGGGGGTGCCGTAGTCGCGTCGCGGTGGCGGAGTGCTGGTAGGACCCGAGCGCTTATAGCCTTTGAGCGGCGAGTAGAAAAAGGTGTGATTCAAAAACAACGCGCCGTTGTGGTGCCAGTCGTCCCCCACGAAGGTGTCGGCGATCGGGGCTTGAGGCGCGACGGCCTTGAGAGCCGGGTGAGCGTCGATCATGCCCGCCGCGGCGAGCCAGCCGCGATACGAAGTGCCGTATTGACCGACCTTGCCGTTGTTGTTCGGGACGTGCTTGATGAGCCAATCGATCGTATCGTAGGTGTCGGTGCTCTCGTCGATGTCGCGCGGGAGCGACTTGTTGGGCTGATGCGGGCGCATCACGATAAAATCCCCTTCCGACATCCAACGGCCGCGAATGTCTTGGTAGACGAAAATATATTTTGCGGCCGGAAACAAGGGTGACGGGCCGAGCGTGACCGGGAATTGATCTTCGCCATACGGGCGAACGCCCGACTGGGTGCGGATCATTAGCAGCGGGTAGCTTTGCGAGCGGTCTTTGGGCGAGTAGACGGCGGTGAAGAGCTTGATGCCATCGCGCATCGGGATTTGATATTCGCGCTTCTCGTAATGGGCTTGGATCCAGTCGAGCCCCTGCGCGTCGACGGCCGACGGACACGCGACACTGAACAACAAGCTGAACGCGATCCAGACGCTTCGCATCACGGGGGCCCCCAGGCTTTCCACTCGCAGAGTTAAAACGATCGGTTATTTGCCGACGGCCGTCGGGCCATCGGAGAGCGGCACGACGCGGGTCAAGTCGGCGCTGAGGATCGAGGGGGCCGCGTACCGCTCGACGTGTTCGATCACGAGTTCGACGCCCCGTGCGTGACTGACATAGGGTGGCTGCCGGGGGTCGTAGAGCGCGTCCGTCAGGTCGCGGGCCAGCACGACATTTTTGCCCAACCGAGTCATCTGGCGAATGCCAAACGAACGGGCCAGGATGCAATAGTTCGTGTGGACGCCCATCAGCACGAGATTCTTGATCCCTTCTTGTTCGCAGAAGTTATAGATCTCTTGACCGCTGTCGCTAATGCCGTCGAAGCCGATGATGTCGAGTGCGGCATGTTGCCTCGAGTGGCGTCGCACGACGGGGCCCAGCACGGCGTCGTCGCAGTCGAGCGCCTTGTCGACGGGCAGTAACTCGGGTTCGCGCAACGGGTCGCGATCGCAGCGGCGCTCGATCGGAATCGGCGAGGCAGCCCGAGGAGCCTGTTCCATCCGTGATCGATAGAGCGTACCAGCGTAGATATTCATAGTCTCGCTGGGGGCGTGGATGATCATCACACCCCGATCGCGCGCGGCGGTAAGGACTTGGTTCATCCGCGGAGCCATGACCCCGACACGCTGCGCGGCGATCTTGCAATGGTGATCGTCCCACATATCGCAGACGATGATCGCAGTCTCGGCCACGTGCCAATCGACGCTGCGTTCAACGACGTTGACTTGCTTGGTCGCGGGGTCCTCGCGTCGCTCACGCAGTTGGAGCCGCAAAACGCCCGGGACCTTAGGGCGATTGGCAACCCGCGTCGGCTCGATTTGCTGAGCTTGGCACAGAGTTGGCAGCAGCAGGGCAATGAACGCGAGTCCGGTGAGAATATGTCGCATGTGATGCTCCTTAACGTTATTGGGCGGTCACTTGAGGTGCGACAACAGGCCTTCGTTGCGCAGCCAATCGACGCAGCGCAGTGTCCATGTCGAGCAGGGATGGCCAACATCGCGGACGCCGAAGCCGTGCTTGCCCTCGGAGTACACGTGTAACTCGCTGCGTGCCCCGGCTCGCTTGAGGGCGAGATGAAATGTGATGCTGTGCTCGTGCGAGCTGATGGGATCGTCGGCCGCGTGGATGAATAGCAGCGGCGGCGCATCGGCGATCGCGCGGACCGTGGGCGACAACTCTCCTTGCTCGTTCAGCTTGAAATAGCCGCTGTAGCACATGACGCCAAAATCAGGTCGACAACTGATCTGATCGACGGCATCGATGGGTTGATAGGTGCGTTGATCGAAACGCGTCGCAGTCGCGCCGACCAAATGACCGCCGGCTGAGAAGCCGACCATGCCGATCTTGTTCGGATCGATGCCCCAGTCGGCCGCGCGGCTGCGGACGAGACTCACGGCCCGCTGCGCGTCTTTAAGCGGCCCGTCGGGCGGGAGCCCTTTGAGATCGCCGGCTCGGCGCGGGCAGCGATACTTGAGAATGATGCCGGTCAGGCCGATCGAGTTGAGCCACCGGGCTACCTCTTCCCCTTCGACATCCCAGCCGAGTTTGTGATAGCCTCCGCCGGGACAAATAAGCATCGCCGCGCCGGTGTTCTTGTCTTGGTCGGGTCGAAAAATCGTGAGCGTTGGCTGGGAGACTTTGGTGAGCCAGGTGGTCGACCGGCCCGCTACGGTATAAGGCTGCCCATTGACGATCAGTTCGAAGAAATGTTCTTCCCCGACAATGCCCACGTCGTCGGCGGGTTTTCCAGGCCAGACGTCGCAAACGATCGGCTCGCCAGCCTGCGAGATGGTTGCCGACGACAGGCTGAACAACAGCAGCAGGCAGACGTGAGTGACGAGCCTCATCGCGAATCCTTCAGCAACCGATCAAGGTCGACGAGCGAGGCGTCGTAGGATTTTTTAGGTGAGCCGCGAAACATGTAATCGGCTCGTGGCGTTCCGACCAGAATCGCCCGTTCGACGCCGAAAAATTTTCCGCTGGCATATTCACTCGTGCCTAGGCCGCCGATCACTAGGGCCGCGTTATCGACGAGGATAATTGCTTTGCCGTCGGAAGTGTTTTCGAGCAGCCGCACTTTCTTCGAGTACCCAACTAGGCCGGTCGTGGGCGAGTAACCGTAGGCTGAGTCGAAGCTGACGTCTTCGAGCGGTTTGAGCTCCAAGTCGGCGAGTTGTTGTTTGAGGACATCGGCGAGTTGTTGTTTGAGGACATCGGCGAGTTGTGACTTGGCCGGGTCTCGCTGCAACTCGTCGAGCCGTTGTCGCAAGCCTTCGCTGCGCACAGTTCGGCGGCGCTGTTGTTCGAGCAGATAGGCTTTCACGCTCGGAGCATTCAGGTCTTGAATACTGGGCTGTGCTGCCGCGGCTAGTCGCGCGGCATGGGTGGCCGTCGTGATGGTAGCGATACGATCGGCCGGCTTCTCGGCGGCCACGAGGGGTGCCCCGATGACGATTGCGATCAGTCCGATGAACCAGCGCATGGCGTCTCTCGATTATTTCTCGCCACACGCGGCCAAGGCCATGACGGCGAAGGCGCTTCCTGCGTGGCTAATAAAGTGTTCGTTGTCTTTGTTGAGTGAGCGGGTGAACCAGCGTCCGCTCTCCCGCTGATGGGTCTTGAGCCAAGTTACGCCCCTGGCCACAGCCTCGTGCTCGGCACGGATGCCGCTGCGACGCAGCACATACACGACGAAGCCCGTGCCGTAGCCGTCCGTTGTGTTCAGTTCTTGCTGCTTGCCGTCGCCTCGCTCCCAGGGATAGAGGTTCGCAAATCCCCAGCCGCCGCCGGGGCGCTCGGCCGCGAGCAGTTCTTTGATCCACGCGGCGCGGTCGGCCGGTGAGATCAAATCGTCGACATAGGAGGCAGCCCAAAGGATCATCCCTTTGTGGTGCAAATCGTTGGGCGGATGCTGCTTGAGGAACGTGCGAATCTTGGCCAATCCGGCCTGAGCCGCCGGGGTCTGCGCATACCCATCGGGAGCGGCTCCGGTGGCGATCGCCGCGAGCGTCACGCCGTAGTGTTCGTCCGACTCCATGGGGGGCCAGCGACAACCGATCGGCCATTTCCAGTCGCCTGCTTCGCGTTGTACGGTCCACATGCGATCGAGCGCCACGCGCGACAAGGGGTGCAGCTTCTTGGTCGAAGCCGCGTCATTGAGCGCCAAGGCCGCCGCGATCGCGACGATCTCGGCATCGAAGCGGGGCCCCACTTCTTCCCAACGCAGGCTGATCAACTCCTCGGCATACTTGCGCACC
>CAYLYE010000285.1:0-6944 GCA_964387325.1 uncultured Planctomycetaceae bacterium | reverse complement strand
CGGTGTAGATCCCGGCCGCATTGATCGTGGCGTCGTTGATGCCGCTCGCGTGCAGGTGCTGCCGATGGTGGTCGAGCAATCGTCGTGTTGAGTCTGCAATCACGGTCGAGCCCCTTGCATCGCACGTTCAGCCGCCGCAACCTGACGTTCGCGGTATGCGGGCAACACAGGTGTGATCGGTTGCATCGCAGCATCGGCCGCCGCGGTGAGTTTCGAGAAAAAACGCGAGAGAGCCTCACGCGACGTGCATCGCGTGCCACCGCACTGAAAGGACTCAAGCCGCTCGCCACGCACACCAACGGCGGTCCAACGATAGAGAGTGGCGACGTTACAACGTTTACCCCCGCGGCGTCGGGGGACAATGGCCGCCGCTTCGGCGAGCGAGATAGGCGTTTCGGTCAACGGATCGATCATGGCATAATCTCGCAAAACGTGTTGAACAATGTCCACGTCTTGCAATTTGCCAAACGAATCTGAGCCAAACCTGAGCCGAAGCTGAATTGTTACTCAGCTTAAGATTTTTTTGTTTTTGTCTTTTCGCCGAGTTGGTATCCGACTTGTCGCTTGTTCTTGATTATAAGGCCTAATGGTTCCAGTTGCCTTCGCAGTTCGCTAATTGCTGCCTCTGCGGCATTTTCGCTCAGGTCATTTTGTAATACGTCCTTGATTGTCACTTTGCGACACCAGCCACCACGTTGACTCGCTTTTAACAGTTCCTTGAATACAGACCATCGCGTTGAACCTAGTTTCTCTATGCGTGTGGTATATCCCTTGCGGTGAATAGTTCTTTTTTCTTCATCAAGTGTTATTCCAAAACACGATTCTGGCGGATCATTTTTAGCGGTTGTGGTCGAGATGCTTTCCAACCCCCTGCGAACCATTACGGTAACGGCGGCCTGAGCAGCCCCACAAATGCTTGGTAATTCAAACGAATAGATTGGAGTTGGTTTTTGTTGAATATCCAGACGATTTTCCCACAGGATTGCAATTGCAAACCGCTGGTCATCGGTGACGAGTTTCATGTCCAATTCGTCAAACGAGTAATTGATATTGGCTTGACGCATGACAGCACCCGCTTGAGAAAATAACTCCCCCAGAGTTCTCAAGTCGTGTTCAGAGTTCACTGGATCAAGAGGGACTCCGCCGAGTGAATAAAGCAATTGCTTATCAACAATTGCCCCGGTCATCCTAGTAGTTGGACAACTTCGCCTTAATTCAGTGAATCCTCGGCCAATGTCACGCAATTGCGAGATTGCTTCGAGTCCGTCCATCGCTTCACCTACGGTTGTTGGTCGGGTCGGTCGACCGGATGCCGTGTGTAGGTGAACCACAACACCCGATCGACCACGCAGATAGCTACTCTGCTAACCCGATATGATTTTAGCCGATTGCCTTGGCGACTTGAGCCGCTAGGCCGAAATTCCGCTCCGCGTAAATCTGCGTGACGTTCGCCGCCGCATGACCTAAAGCGACTTGTGCCGCCTCAAGTCCAAACTGCCGCCGTATCTCAGTTGCTGCCGTGTGTCGTAGTTGGTTGGGGTGCCAGTTGGGCAACAGCTTGGCTTCGGGGTCAGCTTTGAGTCGTTCACGGTTCGCAATGGTGACCGCTCGGGTGACGGCTCGGCGGTACGTGCGAACGTCATAGCGTTCGCCGGGGACTTTCTTGGGTTTGGCCTTGCGGTTGGTGCCGGGACGATTGCCGCATGAGAGCGGTGTCTTACGGGTCGCGTGTACCTCGGCCAGTCGCTTTCGCTCACTGTCGGCCGGTTGGAAACAACAAGCGGTTGACTCGCGGAGCAAATAAGGACGCAACACGTCTTGAGCCCTCGGGCCGATGAAGACAACTCGCTGGTGTCCGTGATGTTGGGTCTTATGGTGCTCGGGGCGATACTCCCACGGGTCGACCGACGTTTTTATATCGCACGGCCGCAACTGGCAAACCTCACCCGGTCGGCAACTGGTGAGCCGTTGCAATCGCACCATGTCGGCTATGACACTCGGCAGGTAAGGGAGCGTCGCGTCGACAACTTGATCGTCAACGGGGAGCACAGGGGCAGTCTCGCGTGCTGCACTGCGGCCGGACTTTAAACCCGAAACGGTGCTCAGGGCTTGGTAGATCGTGACGGGGAGCAATTCGTTGGCAGTCGCCCAACGGAACAAGCGTTTCATGTCGCCGATCAAGCTGTTGATGTAGTTGCGGCTTAGGTTTTTGCCGATCAACATGTTCTGCAACGCTTGCAGCTTGAGCGGTCCAAACTCACGAGCGGGCAAACGGCCGTACAGGTCGGTGATGGCTTGGGTAGCAACCCAGATACGGTCAAGCGTCTTGGTTTGCTGTCCGTTCCATTGATAGTAGCCGCGGGCCCATTCACGGTAGGCAACCGTGATTTCGACGATCGTCACGTCAGCTCGTTCGGGGTCGGCCACGACGCTCGGCGTGATCGTGGGGGCCTGCATCAGTTCGGCGACAAACTGCCGATACTTGGCCTGAGATTCCTCGCTGCCGTAAACGCCCAGATAGAAGCGTTTGCCGCGGTGTTGGACAATTGCTTGTCCGCTGCCTTTGTGGAGTCGATAGGACGGTGCTTTCGGTGCTCGCATAGCAGTACAACCCTTTCCGGTGCGTGAGAGGGGTAGTCCTACCCCTTTGGCACCTTCTTATGGGCCGCACTGCCGAACATCGGCAGGTAAGCTAAACGCTTGCAGCAATCAAGTTTACAACCAGTGGAGACGAAGGGAATCGAACCCTCAACCCCTAGCTTGCAAAGCTAGTGCTCTCCCAATTGAGCTACGTCCCCAGCTATCTACATACCCAACGCGGAAAACGAACGTCGGGGACTCTCCAGCGAACCAAGATGCGCGATCGGTCGTTTCGCTGTTTTTCACCGCGGAACGACGGTCTCGGTAGACCGGCCTTCCGACGCGGTCGAGCGGCGTTCCGCTGTCCGCTTTCCGCATTTTTTGCAGTACGCACACCAAGATTCGAACTTGGGACCTCCACCTTATCAGGGTGGCGCTCTAACCAACTGAGCTATGTGCGCTCGATCAATGACTCAATACTAGCTCCCGTAGGGGAACTAGCCATTTTAAGGCCTAGCTGTAGACTGTCAAATCCCCCTGGGGTCATCGGGGGCAACGCAAGCCACATAAAACCGCGAGAATCGGAAAAATCCGACTTTCCGCTGATGTTTTTCAGGCCGTCTGGCCGAAAATAGGGGCGAACTCATGGTCTCGACCGAGACCGGGCCGGCCGGGCGTTATCTCTTGTGGAGGATCGGTTCGATGAAGCGACGGACAACATCGCGACAAATTGCAGAGGCGCTGGCGGTGATAGCGGCCTCGTACGGTGGCGCCGTTTGGGCAGCTCCCCCCGAGGTCGAGTACGCGCTCAAACTCACCCCGGTCCAGAAAGACGTCGACTACGACAAGCCCGCCGCGAGCGAGATCAGCAAGCTCTCGATTAAAACCGACACGTTCGACGGCAAGAGCGGCTGGGTCATTCGCGATGCGCAGGGACAAACCCTGCGTCGCTTTCTCGACACCAACGCCGACGGGGTTGTCGACCAGTGGAGTTACTTCTTGGCCGGGGTCGAGGTGTATCGCGACATCGACGCCAATAACAACGGCAAGGCCGATCAGTATCGCTGGCTGCACATGGGCGGAGCCCGCTGGGGACTCGACAAAGACGAAGACGGCAAGATCGATGAATGGCGCTTCATCTCGGCCGAGGAGGTGAGCGCCGAGGTTGCAGCCGCGGTGGCCCAGCGCGATGTGAACCGCTACACGCGATTGTTACTCAAGAGCGATGAACTCAAAGAACTGGGGCTGGGCAAAGACCAATCGGGCGTACTTGCCAAGGCAATCGACAACGCCAAGGATCGTTTTCAAACAGCACTCTCGGCTGATAAGTCGCCCGAGGCGCGGTTCGCGTCGGCCGGCAACAAACTTAAGTGGCTCGGCTTTGGTGGCGCGATGCCCGGCATGGTGCCGACCGGTACCGACGGCTCGACCAAAGACGTACTCGTGTACGAAAACGTGCTGGCGATGGTCGACTACGAAGGGAAAAACGAGCAACTGCCGGTGGGCATGCTCGTGAAAGTCGATCAAGGTTGGCGATTGGTGCCCGGCGAAAATTTACTGTTCACCGGACGTGGCACCGGCGATACGCCTCCTCTGCCCGGCGGTGGTGGCGACAACCAAGCGATGATCACCAAGCACCTTAAGCAAATCGAGGACATCGACGCCAAAATCGCCAAGGCGACGGGCGCAGACGTGCATGATTTGAATGCCCAGCGGGCCGATGTTTTGGAGCTCTTGGCCGAGGCCTCGACGCCGCGTGAGCGAGAGACGTGGTACAAGCAATTGGCCGACACGGTGAGTGTCGCCGCGCAGTCGGGCAACTATCCCGTGGGCATCGACCGGCTCAAGAGTTTGTCGGAAAAGTTCGCGGCAAACAAGGAAACCGAGCTGGCCGCGTACACGCTCTACCGTCACATGACGGCCGACTACTACACCAAATTACAGCAACCCAATGCGGATTTTAACACGATCCAAAAAGAATGGCTCGCGTCGCTCAAAGCGTTCGTGACCAGCTACGGCCAAACCGACGATGCGGCCGAGGCACACTTGCAGCTCGGCGTGGCCGAGGAGTTTGCGAGTAACGAGACTGCCGCGCTCGATGAGTATAAGAAAGCGGCCGCTTTTCCGGCCACTTTAGCCCCGGTCAAGAAAAGCCAGGGAGCGATCACTCGTCTGCAAAGCGTCGGCCGACCGCTCGCGCTCAAGAGCACGACGATCGACAATAAGACGTTCGACCTGTCCAAAACGACAGGCAAAGTCGTCGTGTTGCACTACTGGGCAAGCTGGTGCGTGCCGTTCCAGGCCGAGTCGTTGCAACTACTCCAGCTACAAGCCAAGTACGCCAAGGACGTCGTGCTGGTGGGAGTCAACCTGGACGACGACGTGCAGTTGGCCAAGAACTTCATGCAAACGACCAAGCTCCCTTGGACACAACTGTGGGAAGCTGGTGGCATGGATAGCAATCTGGCCAACCAGTTGGGTATCGTGCAGGTGCCCACGATGCTGCTGATCGACAAGCAAGGCAAGGTTGCCAAGCGGAGTGTCCATATCAGCGAATTGGACAAAGAAATCGGCACACTGATCCGTTAAGCAGCGCGCGACCGCATCGCGAGCCGAATGATGAATTGCCGCAGCCCGTGAGACCCAGGGGGGTATCTCACGGGCTGTGTGCATTTTACGTGGTTGCCCAGAATCGCTCTTGGGAGCTGCGCGCGCATCGGGTACCATCCCGCCCCACCTTCGGACCGCAGGAAGCGGTCTGACGGATACTCGAGTGCAGGATGCGACGCGCTTCATGGAATCGAACCTTTGTGCCTACGGTTGGTTTCTCTCCGCGGTGCAAGTGTTTGGAGCCGTGGCAGCCTTGCTAGCGCGGTTTAGCGTGGGGTCGACGCAGCAGCGAACATGCCAAGGGATGTTTCTGCTAGCACTGCCGCTGGTGGGACTCACGATCATGGCCCAACTGGCTTTAGAGACCTGCTCCTGCGTCCTCTCGGGCTGTGTGATCGCCCTGATGGTGCTCATCACGACGTGCGATTTTTCGCACCACGACAGTCGCGCGGCGGACTGATCGATCGCTTCGCAGCGAACCGCAGCGATAAATTGCGTCGGGTTTAACGATTATTCCGTTCGCTGGCTCAACCTAAGTTCTGCTCGCTCCGCGTGGTTCGAGGCCCCCGAGGGGTCTGCTAGCACCTCGAACAACTAGTCGCAAGTTGCTTGTTAACATACACTTACGACGCGCCATCAACTCCATCCAGGCGTTATAGGCGACAGAGTCCGCAAAATCGGAAAAAAAGTTCCGTCCGGCATGACCGGCAACCGAAAAGCATTGTAGGACTTTGGTGTCGAAGCTGGAGCGTGGACCCTGGACTAACCCCCACACGCACCGCACGAGCGCTCTGTTCGCGATCGGATTCGCGAGCGGTCTTGCCGTGTTGAACCAGTGGCGACGAACATGCACGACGGATTTTCATCACGAGGAGGGAAGTATGCGACGCTCGATTTTGCGCTGGGGTATCACGACCCTGGTAGCACTCGCCCCGTCGCTCGTCTGGGCCGACGATCAGGAAATTGCACAACGCATTGCCCAAGACTTGCGAACTAGCGGCGTGCTCGTCGACTATAGCATCGGTGTGAAGTATGAAGCTGGCACCGCGATGCTGTTAGGACGAGTAGCTAACGATCAACAATTGAAGGCTGCCGTCGAGATGGCTCGACAGATGGCAGATGTGAACCACGTGATCAGCAAGCTGGAGGTCAAGCCGACCCAACCACAAGTTGCTCAAGTGGCAGCCACATCCACGCAAACGGCTAAGTCGGTCATGCGATTGCCGTTCGTGTCTTCGACCCCGGCACCGGTGACCAAAGTGGCTCCTAGCGGCGAGCCGAGCGATGTTCCGCCACGCCCCAAGGATCCGCTGTCGGCCTTGAGCATGCCCAAGTTTTTGACCGGCGGTGGCAATCGCTCGGAAGAGGCCGCCGCACAGCGGATGGCCAATCTCGCGCGGAATACCGATGCGCAGGAGGAAAAATCCCTGCAACTCGCGGGCTTCAATGATCAAACGGCCGGCGACAGCAACAAGCGTGGCGTCAAGTTTGCGACCAAGGCCTCGACCGCTGATTTGACCAGGACCAACGAATACGCGCCCACGTTGCCTGAGCAGACTCCAAGCAAGTCGGCGCCTCGCCCCATGGCGGCTAAACCCGTTTCGGCTAGCACGATCGGCAAAGGGACATTCTCACCGGCAAGTGCCAAGGCTGGCATTCCGATGAGCACGGTCTCGAACAGCCGCGTGGCGGCATTGCCAGCAAGTGCGGGTGGCGCAAACTATGCCAGCTACGGTGGCGGTGTCTACGATCAG
>CAYLYE010000284.1:0-7075 GCA_964387325.1 uncultured Planctomycetaceae bacterium | reverse complement strand
GCTGTTGAAGCTGATATCGCGGACCAGCACGACCTCGTCGTATTTCTCGGTGAAGAATTTTTTCAGGTGGACGCGCGGATCGTCTCGCAGACCGGAGAACAACTCGGCGTACATGCGAGCGACGCGGGCCGGTGTCTCAAGCAACCCCTCGCGGTCGGGGTCCTCACCGACCGCGGCCAGAATTTCGCGCACAGCCCGTTCGATTCGCGGGTGATCGACCCCTGCGGCGGGGTTTTTGCCTTCGCTGGGCTCGTCCAGTTCGCCTAACAGGCTACCGGTGGATGGTTTCTTATCCGACATAACCGCTCCGTGCGGGAAGATTATCAGTTGGAGCAAAAACTGATCTTAGATAGCCGGTCGAGGGTGGGCAAGGTGCAGCGAAGTCCTTCTCCCACCGGGAGAAGGTGCCCACAGGGCGGATGAGGGCTGGGAAGAGCAAAGTTTTCAATTTATCTACGCGAACTCAACATCGATTCCGATCTCTACTACAGTCGTGTGCCCTAGCCACCGAGCCCCATGATGTACTCCAACCTGTGTTAAGTCCCCGCTCAGTTCGCACTAAAATCCGGTGGGAAGCGACCGTTGCGCGGCCGCTGAGCCACCTTCGAGACGGCTTGCGATTCGAGATAGCCGATCAGCCGCGCGGCGCGCGTTTCGACGCAGGTGTCGGTGAGCAGTTGCAATTTCGCTTCGGTCGGTAGGTCGAGCGTGTAGGCCACGATGTCGGTGAGCGTACCCAGCGGCACATCGGCCGAGAGCAACTGCTCGATCTGCTCTTCCAACTCGCTGACGCGCGGCAGAAAATCGCGGAAACTGTCGAGCAACCGGCGATACAAGTTGGGCCGATTCACCGACTCGAGCGGCGAGTAAATATCCTCGATCAATTCAATTTCCGCCTCGCGGAACATCTTGGTGGGCAATAGCTCGCGCTTGATTCGCATCCGTCTCAGGCCAGCTACGAGCAGATTATAGCGGCCGTCATCGAGACGATTGTAGGTGGCCACCTTGGCCAGGCAGCCGATGGGCTCCAAAGCCGGTCGCCCCTCGTAGTCGTTCTCCCAACCGGGAGCCAGCATGACCAAACCCATCAGCATATCGGTCGCGATGGTCTCGGCCATTAACTCACGGTAGCGCGGCTCGAAAATGTGCAACGGCTGTAAGACGTGTGGGAACAGCACCAAATTCGGCAACGGAAACAATCGCACCGTAGAGCGAAAGTCGTCGGGCAATCGATAAAGTTCTTCGAGCGAAGCCATGCCAAGACCGCAACCCGTGTTAAGGTATCCTACCAACCGGCCAATTATACCGCGCCACTGCGAGCGGGAGAGGCGTAATTCGACGGGGGGCGATTATTCGAGTCGAATCTTCACCGCGCCGAGCTTGCCGGTCAGTTTGAACGGTACCCGATAATCTTCGCTGACGGGGGTGCCCGTATCCTCGCCAATATCGAGCGTTTCGTCGATGGCAATCCGAATGGCGATCGTCCGCTCGAGCTTCGTCTCTGCCACCTGCTGGCCATCGACGTGGAGCGTCACCGTTGCGCCTTTGCCCATGCCCCCTCCGTCGTAGGCCAGTTTCACCAGCAAAGTATGCTTGCCGGGGGCGAGCGGGGCGGCCGCGCTGAGCGAGTGGCGAGCAACATCGACCAGATTGTAATGAAACATCGGCGTGCTCTGCTTCAGATATAGTCCCCAGCCAGCAAAGCGGCCGCCGTGCGTGGCGATCACCCCTTCGGCGCCGCCTTGAGGAATCTCGATGTCGGCTGTGAGCGACCAGGACTTGTTCTTGGTGTCAGGCGCGGCCCCCTCGGGAATCCGCTTCATGCCCTGATAGTACGTGAATTCGGTTCGACCCGTGGTAAGGCTGGGGCGATTCGACACGTTGGCTCGCTCGGCCTTGCTGTTATCCAGCGGAAGGACATCAAACTTTTTAGCCTCGGCGTAGAACAATGCTTGCAGTTCATTGAGCTTCGCCGGCTCTTGATCAGCAAGGTTCACGGCCTCGCTGAAGTCGTCGGCGATGCGATAGAGCTCCCATTTGAAATCGTTGATCGGGTCGATCTTGGCCGGAAACAAACTCCACGGCGGATCGACTGGCGTGGTCGCAGCAACCCAGCCGTCGTGATAGATCGCCCGATTGGCAAACATCTCGAAGTATTGCGTCTGATGCTGCGTTGGCGCTTTGGCATCGCGTAGTGCATAGAGCAAACTGACCCCGGCGATCTCTTTTTGCTTGACGCCATTGATCGCATCGGGAGCTTTGAGTTCGCACGCTTCGAGGATGGTTGGCATCACGTCGGTCACGTGAGTGAATTGCGAACGCAAGCCGCCGTTGTCCTGAATGTGTTTAGGCCAGGAGACGACGAGCCCGTTACGCGTGCCACCGAAATGCGACGCGATCTGCTTGGTCCACTGGAACGGTGTACACATCGCATGTGCCCAGCCAATGGGGTAATGGTTGTAATGGAGTGGGCCGCCTAACTCGTCGAGCTTGGCGACCATCTCGTTAAAGTCTTCGCGAACTCCGTTGAATAGCGAGAGTTCATTCATCACCCCTTGCAAGGTTCCTTCGGCGCTCGCGCCGTTATCGCCTTGAATGAAGAGGATCAGCGTGTTATCGAGTTCGCCTGATTCGTCGACTGCTTCGATAACCCGTCCGATTTGGTGATCGCAATGCGCTAGCGCACCGGCGTAGACTTCCATCATCCGAGCAAAGACTTTCTTCTGATCGGCGTTAAGGCTCTCCCAAGCGGGGATTCCCTCGGGGCGCGGCGTGAGCCGAGTGGCCTCGGGCACGACGCCGAGCTTTTTCTGTCGTGCCAAGGTCTCCTCGCGCACCTTGTCCCACCCCTGGTCAAACTGCCCCTTGTACTTTGCGATCCAATCCTGGGGCGCGTGATGCGGTGCGTGGGAAGTACCGGGTGTGTAGTAGCAGAAGAACGGCTTGTTCGGAGCCATGGCGTGCTGGGTGCGTATCCAATCGATCGCGTGATCGGCTAGATCGCGATCGAAATGGTAACTCGGGTCGCCGTGTGGAGGTTCGACAGCCCGCGTCCCCTCGAAGATCGCCGGTGCCCATTGATTCGCATCGCCACCGATGAACCCGTAGAAGTACTCAAACCCCAGGCCAGTAGGCCAGAGATCGAAGGGGCCTGCCGGACTGCTCTGCCAGTCGGGCACATTGTGGTTCTTGCCAAACCATGAGGTGTTGTAGCCATTCTGCTTGAGAATTTCGGCTACCGAGCCACAACTCTTGGACATCACGGTGTTGTAGCCTGGGTAGCCCGTGCCGGTTTCCATGACCGTGCCGGTCGAGCAGCTGTGATGATTGCGGCCGGTGAGCAGCGCGGCCCGAGTGGGACTGCACAAAGCCGTTGTGTGGAAGTGGTTGAACTTGAGCCCACGCGCGGCGAGTTTGTCGAACGTCGGCGTGGCGATCGGTCCGCCGAAGGTGCTGCTGGCGCCAAAGCCAACATCGTCGGTCATGATGAGCAACACGTTGGGGGCACCCTTGGGCGCTTGAACGGCTTGAGGAAAGTCTTTGACCGACTCCTGAGGCCTGGAAGCAATTTTGCCTTTGAACGGAGGATCGGGGTAAGGCAACGTATTCGACGCAAGAACCTCGCTTGCAGAGACCGGGGTGACATCCGCTGCCCGCGATGGAGCCGGATCCGTCGACTTTACCGAGGGTGAACACCCAAGCACAAACAGAGCCGTCGACAGAACGAACCGTTGCCCCAGAGCGAGCGAGCGCATCATCGAATAACTCCATCAAGCAAGCATAGAAACAATCGACGCATCGCCATAAGCCTAAGCGGACTCGCTGTTTTTCGCCAGAGACCGTATCCGTTTCAGCAATAACCAAATGATGAAATGCTGATGAGCTTCGTCGTTTTCGGCAACGTCGAGATTGGGTTTGAATAATCGGACGATGTTCGCAAGGCGTGACGGCAAAGTCGCTACAACCCGAACAGCGAGAATTTTCCATGTGTCCCATCAAATGGCTGCGATCGAAACCGATTTCAATTCCAAACGGATATTTTTTAGGGATCACCCGATGTGTTCTTATCGATCAGCCTTCGTGCGCGTGCTGGGAATGGCCCTGGCCCTTTCCAGTTCGGTCGTGCTGGCTCAAGGGTTTGGTGTCGAGTCACACAATATGCTCATGCCTGTTTCGGGCGCAATGGCGGGCACCAGTCTCGCACGGCCCCAGGACAT
Organism: uncultured Planctomycetaceae bacterium; assembly: GCA_964387325.1. Lineage (GTDB taxonomy): Bacteria > Planctomycetota > Planctomycetia > Pirellulales > PNKZ01 > CAZZBK01. Next base: position 2,858 of record CAYLYE010000284.1, on the reverse strand, counting down.
GCTCTCGGGCGTGAATGGCAATCCAGCCACGCTCGCACAGTTTTCTGGAACACAGTTCAGCTTTGCCGGAGCCTGGATCGAGCCAACGTTTAACATGCAGCAGACGACCTCCATTCCGCTGCTGGGGGTCGATCCGTATGAAGGGAAGTCGACCGCGCCAGGAATTCCGGCCGGCAATATAGGTGTCTCGCAAGACCTCAGTGCGCTCGATATTCCGGCGACCTTCGGTGTGGCATTCGTTACCTCGGCCGCAGGCGGAGCCGATTTTCGACACATCCCGGCAAGCAACGGCACGAACGCGGCGCTTCAGATATTCGAACTCACAAACTCGCTCAGCTACCAACTCTCCGACCGGTTGTCGATTGGCGCGGGCATGTCGCTCGGCATCGCGCTCTTCGACGGACCATTTGTCGGTGCCGGCGGCATGACCCCGAGTTACGCGCTCCGCGGCGTCACGGGGATCAATTATCAGGTAAGTGACGCGACGACCTTGGGGTTTTACTATCAGTCGAAACAAGCGTTCGATTTTCAAAATGCGGTGCGATTCACGGCCGGGCCCATCACTACATTTCAGAATGTTCACATGGACATGCCGCGCAACGTGGGCCTGGGCTTGGCCAACTCGCGACTCATGGACGGCCAGCTGCTGTTAGCGGTCGACGTGTTGTTCAAAAACTGGGATGACACCGCGCTCTTTCAAACGATCTACAATAATCAATGGGTCCTGCAACTCGGTGCGCAATACACCTCAGGGCGAATACGGTATCGCGCAGGCTACGCCTTTGCACAGGACCCCGTCGATCCGTCGCCGTTCGGAAATGTGGGGGGCGTCATTCCACCGGGCGGGCCCGCATCGTTGCGTTACACTCAAGGGCTGATGGCCGTTACCAGTCAGCATCGTCTCACCGGCGGTGTCGGCATCCAAGACTTCATGCTCTACGGTTTGGATTTCGACGTCATGGCCGGCGGCATGTTTCGCGACAGCGAGCAACTGGGTCCCTCGACCTCAACGGCCATCGCCAGCTACTGGCTCGCCGCGGGTCTCACATGGCGGTTCAACTAAGCGCTCGCATCAAGTTCCTCTGACCGCCGGTGGATCGAGGTGAATTTCAGGGATCAAGTCCGGCACGATCTCGATGCCCGCTGCGGGCGTTTCGCCCGCCACTACGGTCGCGAAACACTCGTCGAGTTCGGTGATGAATTTGTCCAGATTCAGTCCCATGTGCAACGGACGAAACGGTTCCAGGTAACCGCGCGCTCCGTAATACACTTTTTTCGCGCCGCGTAAATTGCCGTTGCCGAAGTGATGCAAGGCGACCGCGGCTTGGATCAGCCCTTGATAAAATCGCCGGTCGGGGCCAAAGTACTCGGTCCAGATTTCTTCCCAGGCCTCGTGGGCCTCGAAAAACTCGCAGGTGTTGAAGAACTCGATCCCCTGTAAGTACAGCGGCGGGTAAGATGCATCAGCCATGAATCACACCATCTGCCAGCGGAGAATCGGTTGGTATCGCCTCGTGTGTTCGATTATCCTCCTCAGAGTGCTGTTTGACCAGCGGCTCTTCAGAGCTATCGTCATGAATCATGCTCTGCGCCTCGGTGCGCATCTTATCTTTGCCGGCTACCAAGTATCGCCCGTCGAGGCCGAGGTCCGGCTGCACGCGCTCTTCAGCGATGGTGCGGTGCTCCAGCGCTCGAGTGAAGCAAGAATCTGGGGCACGGCCGAGCCCGGCGAGCAAATCACCGTCACATTCCGTGAGCGAGCGACGAAAACGACCACGGATGATCTTGGCGACAGGCACGCTTCATGGGTCGCAGCAGGTTTTGGCCGGAACGATCATATCTCCCTGCAAGGATTCACGATCGCGGGAGCCGACCAGAAATTCGTCAACGCTCAGGCCGAAATACGACGAGACTCGGTGGTCGTCTGGAGTCCGCTCGTCACAAAGCCCGTCGCGGTCCGATACGGTTGGGCCGATTACCCGGTGGGCAACCTCTTCAATCGCGCCGGTCTCCCTGCCTCCCCTTTCCGGACCGACGATTGGCTACCAAAGACAAGCTCATCATCTGATCGTTTATGAGTCATGCATTGCTGGCGCTGGGCTCGAATTTGGGAGATCGTGCTGCCGCATTGCACACGGCGGTGAGCGAATTGTCCGCGCGGCATGGCTGCCGCGTCGAACGAGTGAGTCCCTTGTTCGATACACCGCCGATCGGTGGACCCAACGCCCAACCCAACTATCTCAACGGAGCCGTGACGGTCGAGACGACACTTGCTCCGCACGCACTCTTGGCCCACTGCCAGCAGATCGAGTCGGCCCTGGGACGAGAGCGGCAGATCCGTTGGGGCGAACGACTGATCGACATCGATATCTTGTTGTATGATGAGCAGGTGGTCGATGAGCCCCAACTAGAAATTCCGCATCCACGCATGACGTTTCGCCGCTTTGTACTTGAGCCCGCCCAGCAAATTGCCGCCGACTGGCGTCATCCACTCGTACACTGGACCATCGATTGCCTGTGGAGCCACTGGCAATCGGTAGCCACGCATGTTGCCATCGCTAGTCACGAGCCAGTAGCGGGCCGGGCGTTGGTTGCTGCGTTGAAGACCCAGATACCGCTCGATATTTTGTCGCCGACGCTCAACGCGCGAACGACTGTCGAGGCGGCGCTGTCAGCTTGGCGATCGGGAGATAAACCGCTATTGTCCTCGCACTGGTCGCCTGAGCTAAAAGGCCAGACCAAACTGGTCGTGTGGCTCGATCGACCAACAGGCGAGTCTCCGGACGATGCGCTGCGAGATGAATTGTATGATGGTACGGTAGGTCCCGTGCTCCGGTTGCGCAGCGCGGATATCGGTG
>CAYLYE010000283.1:0-7157 GCA_964387325.1 uncultured Planctomycetaceae bacterium | reverse complement strand
GCGATCGATGACGACGTGCTGCTCTTGAAGACGTTGCATAGGTTCTACGCGGATCGCCCGTTGGCGTTCTTTGCCGCCGAGACAGGACGAACCGGGCTTGAAATGATTGCGAAAGAGCACCCCGACGCGGTCATTTTGGATAACATCTTGCCCGACTTCGAAGGGGTGAACTTGATCGAGCAGATCCGGCAGTTCGATCCTCATCTGCCGGTCTTGCTCATTACGGCCCAGGGCACCAGCCATGTCGCAATCGATGCAATGAAACGCTGTGCGTTTGATTACCTGCCCAAGCCGCTGGACTTGGGCCTGCTCGACCATCGCGTCCAGCAGGCGATTCAATCACGCGAGTTGCGCCGCCGCCCCGTAACCTCAATCGCAGGGCCAACTAGCAATGCGTTGCTCGAGTTGCTGGTCGGCCGCAGCGCACCGATGCAGCAGGTTTACAAAGCGGTCGGCCGGATTGCTATTCAAGATGTTCCCGTGATGCTTGTAGGGGAGAACGGCACGGGTAAGGAATTAGTCGCCCGTGTGATTCATCGATACAGTCCTCAGGCCGAGCGTTGCTTTGCCGTCATGAATTGCAGCGACTTCTCCGCGGCTTGGTTAGAGTGTGAACTGTTCGGCCATGAGGCCGGCGTCCTTCCGGGCTCTCATACGGCGCGTCGTGGCAAACTAGACGAAGCGGAAGGTGGAGTCCTGTTTATAGAAGATATTGGAGAGATGCCGCTGCCGTTGCAGCGCAAGCTGTTTCGGTTTTTGCGCGACCACGAGTATGAGCCTGTCGGTTCGACCACGACACTCACCAGCGAAACCCGTGTGATCGCGGCCAGCTCAACGCCGCTCGAATGGTTAGTCGAGCAAGGTCGCTTTCGGGCAGACCTTCATTACCTGCTCGCCTCTTACACGATTCGCGTCCCCTCGCTACGCGAACGATCCGAAGACATCCCCGCGCTGGTCGATCACTTTGTCACGCGGTTGAGCGGCTTAGGACGATCGTTTGGCAACGAGCCGGCCCGCGTCTCGGCCGAGGCGCTCGCGTTGCTGCAACAGCACAATTGGCCAGGAAACATTGATGAATTGCAAAGTGTGTTGCGACGCGCACTCATCGAGACCAAGGGGACCGTTGTGGCCTCGGACGATCTTGTCGCCATGCTGGGCAGACGGGAACAACCGGCGTCTGCGTCGGCTGCGAGCACGTCAAACACTCCCCAGGGAACCGATTGGAACTCGTTCGTGGCCCAACATCTGGCCACTGGCTCTGCCGAACTCTACGGCGACGCGCTGGTCGAGATGGAAAGGCAAATCCTGAGTCGCGTGCTCGACTCGACCCATGGCAATCAGGTTCGCGCCGCGAAAATCCTGGGCATCACGCGCGGCAGTTTGCGCAAGAAGATATTGCAGCACGGCATTCGCCTCGAAGCCAGCAGCAGCTCGTTGTCTGACACGCACGCACCGCCAGCCCCCTCGTAACCATGCCGAGTCCCTTTCTCGCCGCCACTCCCTCCGCGCGACGATTGACGTGTCTTTATGTGCTGGCCCTAAGTACGATTGCCGGTCTGAGCATCTGCGGGCAGTTGCTCGTGCAAAGCGCGCTGCGCCAACAACACAGCGACTCGACCGTCGTCAACATCGCTGGTCGACAGCGCATGCTCAGTCAAAAGATCGCCAAGCTCGCGGCAACCTTGCTCGCGCGACCGACCCCGCAAGCACGAGCCGTGGTGCTCGCTGAACTGTCGGAGTCATTGCAGAATTGGCAACAATCTCACGTTGGACTGCGACAGGGGGACCAGTCACTCGGCGTGCCCGGGGGATTGAGTCCGGTTGTTGCCGCCAAGTTCGCCGAGCTCGACGTCCCATTTCAGCATATTCGAGCAGCGAGCGAGCAGTTGCTGCGCAGTCCATTAAAAAGCACGGCCGCTGAGTTAAGCGAAAGCATCGATACGATCCTCCTGCAAGAACCGGTCTTTCTGGCCGGCATGGATGAGATTGTCTTTCAACTGGACCGTGAAGCCCAATTACGCGTTCAGTGGTTGCGGCAGATCGAAACATCACTCTTGGCCGTCACTCTGCTGGTGTTGGCGTTGGAGGGGTTGTTCATCTTTCGCCCGGCAGTCCGACGCATCCGGCAAGCGATGGTCGCGATGCAGTGCGTGACGGACGAAGTACGCGCGGCCAAGGAGCTCGCCGAGCAAGCCAACGAGCACAAAACGCAGTTTCTGGCTAACGTCAGCCATGAACTTCGTTCCCCGTTGCACGTCATTCGCTGTGCAACAGAGCTCATCGCCACCAAGAGCCTGCACGAAACGGCTCGCGAACACCTGACCATGATCGATGAAGCGAGCCGCACGCTTGCCAGCATGGTCGACGATTTACTCGACCTGACACGCATCGAGAGCGGTCAGCTCGTTTTGCATCCCGAGGCAGTCGATCTGCGTCAATTACTGCGACGGAGCGTCAACGCTTTGCGTCCCTCGGCTACACAGAAAGGTCTCGATTTGCAACTTGAAATTGCCGCCGACGTTCCCGAGCTGACGAAGATCGATCCCCTGCGATGGCGTCAAATCGTAGTCAACCTGATCACGAACGCCATTAAATTCACCATTCAAGGCAGTATCCGAGTCGGTTTGGCAAGTCAGTTCGATCGCGCAGATACCCGCCAACTTGTCTTGAGTGTGCAAGATACGGGGCTGGGAATTGCCCCCGCGGAACAGCAACGAATCTTCGAGAAATTCTATCAGGTCGATGGTTCTGCCCGACGAAAATGCGGTGGAGCCGGCCTAGGGTTGTCGATCTGCGCGCATCTTGTCGAACAACTGGGAGGCCGTATTCAAGTCGCCAGTGAACTCGGTCGCGGTTCGACGTTTACGTTCGTGTTTCCCTGGATGCCGGTTGAAAGTGAAATCGCTGCGGGTGAACGGCCTGTCACAACAACATTGGCCTGCACAAGCAGTCTGCGCGTGTTGGTTGTCGACGATCTTCCCATCAATGGTAAGGTGCTCACCGAATTGCTGCACGAGCGTGGTCATCAAGCCATCGCGGTTACTTCGGGCGCGGAAGCCTTAAGTGTCCTTCGGGATACAGACTACGATATTGTCTTGATGGACGTGCAGATGCCCGACATGGATGGATTCGAAACCACGCGGCAGATTCGTTGTTGGGAGGCGCAGTCCAACCGGCCGTCGGTCCCCATCATCGCCGTCACAGCCAGCGCCACGCAACACGATCAGCAATGCTGCCACGCAGCGGGGATGAACACGCATCTTGCCAAGCCATTTGATATCAGGCACCTCGATCTGATATTGAATAATGCAATCCGCTCCTCTTCTTTCAATTCGAATCGCTCAAATGAGGAGCATGCGCCGCCTCTCGAACTCGATTTTCTTGGCGCACTATCGCGACTCGTAGGACGTCGCGATTTACTAGAGCAGATGATCACTGATTTTCTGGAAAGTTATTCGTTGATATTTTTGCAATTGTCGACTGCGATTGAAGAGAAGCAGTTCGTCAAAGTGCGATTGTTGGCGCATCGCCTCAAAGGTCAGTTGGATGCATTGGGGGCGGTTGCCGGCGCGCAGGCGGCCGACAAACTCGAACAAGCAATCCAATATGAGTCGTCGTCACAAATCATGAATAAGATTTGCGAATTGCAAGGCCAGGTGGACTCGATCATTCCGCGCCTGATAGGCTTTCAGGCCGGTGCCCCGATTCGTCCTGGGTAGAAATAAAAGTTGCCGATCCGTTCGACCTCGCTGGTCTTGATTCCGTTTCGGTTTGGCCCGATGAGCGAGTTCGCGTTTCGCACGTTCAATCCGTACGCGGCGAATTTCATCGGAGATATGCCTGTCGACGACGCTCCTGAAAGCGCGCGGCGATCAGCTTCCAGCACCTCAGGATCGGGCGTTGGGTGTGGCATCTCGATCGGCCCGCCGGGCTCCGGCCCTGCGCTCTCTGTTTGTGCGCGCTGCGCTCGCGTAGGGCCGGAGCCCGGCGGAGTTACTTGGTTCGTAACAATTTCTACCATCCGAAATCATTCTGGCCATCTACCCCGTATTCCCCAGGTGAGTTCCCGATCTTCGGCATGTGATTTGCGCCAGCCCCTGGAAAACCAGGGCTATTCTGCCAATGCATGTCCTGCAGACCGGGGAACCCGATGTCAATGATGCCGAGCGACAGTGCATTGATCCTGCGATGCGTCACGTCGTCGGTGGGCGAGCAGCGCTGTCAGATAAACGTGCGGCTTCGGCCAGCGAGGTCGGCCGCTTCGAGACTGAGACGCTCAGCAGCCCGCGTAACCCCACGGCGTTGATGAAACACTCCGGCCGCTGGATCGACACAGTTCACCAGCGGAAGCCGCTCCAGCAACTGATCCTCGACCTGGACAGCTCGGTCAGCGAGACCTACGGTCGGCAACAGGGCACGGCTTACAAAGGGCACTTCGAGTGCCTGTGTTACCATCCCGCTGTTCCTCTTCAATCAGTTCGGCGATTTGGAAAGCGTCCTGCTGCGGCGCGGTATCCGCTTAATCGTGTGACGTTGCTTGGGCGCACCGTCTTGTCCTGTTCGAGAATCTTGTGAATGATCGGCACCTAGTCGCCGAGCTTCGACTTTGCGCGAGATTGCTGCTGTTGATAGACTGACGGTTCGGCGTGCGTGAGGATCTTCTGAAGCGTCTTCCAATCTAGCTGATACTCTTGGCAGATCGCCCGTTTCAACTTCTGCTTGGTCAGTACCAAGCGACGGATTTCGGTCCATGGGTCCATGTCGTCGACCACTCATCTTGCTCGCGGCTCGTGTGGACTTTCAGCCGCCAGGTCCGCCGGTGTGCACAATGCGACAGCGGCGCGTTCGCTGCTGTGCCAAGTAGCGATTCAGCCGGGCATGTGTCGGTTTGTCCAACAATAAATGGGAGGTTACTCCGGGTGTTCCTTTTGTGTTCGCGGTGGCATTCATAGCGTCGTGCCCTCCAAAAATGGCTCGCGGGATTCGAGTTTGCGGATATTCTCGGTCGTCACGCGAGCGATCTCGCGGAGCGCCTCTTGGGTGAGAAATGCCTGGTGCGCCGTGATCAGGACGTTGGGAAAAATGAGCAGGTGAGACAGCTCGTCGTCCAGCAGCACTTGGCCGGATAGATCCTCGAAAAAGACCCCTTCCTCTTCCTCGTAAACATCAAGGGCTACGCCCCCGACCTGGCCGGCTTTGAGAGCCGCGATCAAGGCCGTGGTGTCGATGAGCTTGCCGCGGCTGGTGTTGATGATGAACACCCCCGGCTTCGTGCGCGAAAGCGTATGCGCGTTAATCAAATGGCGGGTTTCCGGAAGGAGCGGCACATGCAGCGAGAGAATGTCGCTCGCCGCCAGCAGTCGGTCGAGGTCCGTATAGCGGACACGCTGCGCGGCGGCCCAGTCGGGCCTGGGGTAGGGATCATGGGCCAGGACTTCGGCCTCGAAGCCGCGAAATATCTGCGCGGCGATCCGCCCGATCTTGCCGGTGCCGACGATACCGACGGTCTTGCCGCGGATGTCGAAGCCGACCAAGCCGCTGAGCGAAAAATTCAATTCGCGCACTCGGTTGTAAGCGCGATGGATTTTTCGATTCAGCGTGAGCAGCAGGCCGACGGCGTGTTCAGCAACGGCATGCGGCGAGTAGGCCGGTACGCGGACCACGGTCATGCCGAGCGCGCGGGCGGCGGCCAGATCCACGTTGTTGTATCCGGCACAACGCAGGGCAACGAGCTTCACCCCCAGGGCGGCGAGCAATTCCAGACAGGCGCGGTCCGCCTGGTCGTTGACGAAGAGGCACACCGCCTGCGCGCCTTGGGCTGCGGCGGCGGTCTCCGCACTGAGCCGGAATTCGTGGAACCGCCAGGTGATGCAATCCAGACCAGCGGCCTGCGTGAGATACTCTCGGTCGTAAGGCTTCGTGTCGTAAACTGCAATATCGATCATGTTATTTTGTTTTCATATGTAAAGATTGTCATGGCGGCTCTCACCACAAATAGCTGCAACCACTCGTCGCCTTGTAACTCGTCTGCCGGCGCCGGAGCTTACCGCTCCGGCCAGAAACGTTGCATTTCTAGGTATGTAAACGACGCCGACCAAGTAATAAGCATCAGGCCCAGCAGTGCTTCCATTGCGGCAATGAACCGTAAAGGGCCTACTGGAAACAGGTCGCCGTACCCGACCGTCGTATAAGTCATGGAGGAGTAGTACACGTAATCCAAAACGCCTTGGCTGTGGTCACCTTGCAGATCGCCGAGACCACCGTGCCATTCCGCCAACATGATGCCGCCAGAAAATATCCAGATTTCGACGATATGAACCACCAGTAACGCACAAATCAGCAACGCGACGCGGGGCCGACCAACCCAGGCTAACCTAGCCAGGACTTTTGAAAGCCAATTGAGGACTTCGTAGTGGAGCAGGACGTTGATCATGACCAGTCCGGCGGCGATCAGCGTGACGACCACAATGCCATAGGTTGAATACATGGGTCTGTTCCACTTCTCAGTTCATGTTTTGCAGGCAATTTGTTGTGTAAGGACGCAACGGCGCACCTATTTGAGAGGAGTGCCGCCTTTGCGGCCAGGATGTAACGGCCAGAACGCCGGCTCAATCGGCGACACATAGTCCGTCGGCTTAACCGTCACGATGCTGCAATCGCAAGTACCGAGCACTTTCTCGGCCGTGTTGCCGAGCAGCAGGCCCTTGATGCCGCTCCGGCCGACCGTGCCCATCGCAATCAGGTCGATGTGAAGATGCTTGGCCAAGCGGTCGATTTCTTGCCACGGAGTTCCCGACGACAAATGCGAGTGAACCCGAGAGGCGTCGGTGTCGAGTGAGGTCACGAAGGCGTTCATGCGCTCGCCGGCTTCCTTACGAATGGCTTGTCGAAAACTAGAGTTGTCCGGGAGCCGCTCGCCGAGGTTAAGCGGTACGTCCATTGAATCGATGACGTGCAGAAGGTGGAACTCGGCCCCGGCTTGCTGGGCGATCGACAGTCCCTCCCGCACCGCTCGGCGACTCACGTCGGAAAAATCGGTTGCGGCCAACACTGCTTGGGGCGGTTCCGCGTGTTCCGACTTCACGATCCACACGGACGAAGGGCACTTGTGAATCAATCGCTTGGCCGTGCCGCCGACGAAGAACTGTTCCCAGGCG
>CAYLYE010000282.1:0-7174 GCA_964387325.1 uncultured Planctomycetaceae bacterium | reverse complement strand
GCCGCTGATGACCTTGTTGCAGCAGATCGCGGGTCAACTCGGCCTCGCCTTTGGACGAGGTGGGGATCGCCACGACGTCGACCTCGTCGGTCGGCAGGTCGGCCGCACAAACGATCTGCGGCGGATTGGCCGAGGGGGCGGTGAACGCTGGCACGAGCGCGGCACGGTACTGATCGAGATACCAACACACCACCTGACGACGACCGGCAAGGGCGGCTGCGTGCGCCAGTTGCGCTCGTCCCAGCGAGGTACAAAGCAGCCGGTCGCCGCTGATGCCCGCGAGTAATTCGCTCAGCAGTTGCTCAGCAGGGTACGGCGGCAAGGCGATCGCGGCGGGGTCATCCTGCACTTCCAGGTCGGGCTTCTTCGGCACGTGTGCTTTCTCTTGGCGTTAGATTATACTGGTTCAAATACGGAGAGCCTCCGCTACTCTACTATCCTACCACGAGAACGCCTCCTTTTCTCACGATTCCCGCGAGCATGGCATGATGATCGCACGCAAACTGTGTGTGTTGTTGGGTTCGTTGTTGCTGCCGCTCTGCGCGACGCCGGGCCGAGCGTACGCCGCGCCCCTCGACACGATCGAGTTCAATCGCGATATCCGGCCGATCTTGTCCGATATGTGTTGGCACTGTCATGGGCCGGGCACACACAAGGCTGGGGTGCGGCTCGATCGGGCTGACTTGGCGCAGCTCAAGGGCGAGAGCGGCGCGGCGCCGATCGTGCCGGGCAAGAGCGCCGCGAGCGAAATGATCCGCCGCATCTTGTCGAACGATCCGGCCGAGCGGATGCCCCCCGAGGAAGCGAACAAGACCCTCTCGAATGAGCAGAAGGACTTGCTGCGTCGTTGGGTCGATCAAGGCGCGAAGTATGAAAAACACTGGGCGTTCATTACCCCCGCGAAGCCGACCGTGCCCACGGTGGTCGACAAGTCGGTGACGAGTCACCATCCGATCGATGCGTTGATCGCCGCGCGGCTTAGCCAGGCGGGGCTAAAAATGTCCGGCGAGGCGGATCGCCCCACGCTTATCCGGCGCGCGGCGCTTGCCATCACGGGGCTCCCACCCACGCTTGCCGAGATCGATCAGTACCTGAACGACAAGTCGCCGCAGGCCTACGAGCAGATGGTCGATCGGTACTTGAACTCGCCACGCTATGGCGAAGAGATGGCTCGTCACTGGCTCGACGTGGCCCGCTACGCCGACACACACGGCTTGCATTTGGATAACGAGCGACAGATGTGGCCCTATCGCGATTGGGTCGTGCAGGCCTTCAACGCCAACATGCCTTTCGATCAATTCACGATCGAGCAGTTGGCAGGCGATCTGCTGCCGGATGCGAAACGCGAGCAACTGGTCGCCACGGGCTTTAATCGCTGCGGCGTGACGACCTCGGAAGGGGGCTCGATCACCGAGGAATGGTACTTCCGTAACGCGGTCGAGCGAACGTCGACCATGGCCGAAACGTGGTTGGGCCTCACGGCCGGCTGCGCGGTGTGTCACGATCACAAGTTCGACCCGCTCACGCAGCGAGACTTTTACTCGATGTATGCGTTCTTTTACTCGGCGGCGGGCTCTCCGCTCGATGGCAATCGACTGCTGCATGAACCGGTCGTCAAGCTCAGCACACCCGAACAGGACAAGCAACTGGCAGAGATGGCGGCACGGATCGCCACGCTCGGTAAGAGCATCGAAAAACTGAACAAAGAGCTGGCCTACAACGACCCCGCCGCGAGTGTCGCCGACGACGATGGCAACGACTCACCCGTGGAAGAAGCGATCAAGAAGCGAGCCGTGGACCCGGCCTATTCGTTCCAGGCTTGGCTGTTGAGCGTCGGCGACAAAGAGATCAACCAAGCGCCAAAAGATCTGCAAGGGCTGTTGCGCCCCTTCAAGGGGAGCAAAGCCAAACGGGTCGAGTCAAGCAAGCTCGACAAGCGGTTGCTCGAGTACTACGTGCAGCACATCTGTGCCGAGACGAGCGACGACTTCGCGCCGCTTATTAAGGAACGCGACAAGCTGACGAAGGACCGCGAGACGCTCGACAATGCAATCCCTTCGAGCTACATCTTCCGCGACGAGCCCAAACCGCGCGACACGTTTGTGATGCTGCGCGGTCAGTACGACCGCAAAGGGGACAAAGTCGAACCGAACACACCGGCCGAATTGCCTCCGCTGACGGCGACGCCCCTCGAGCGCCGGGCGACACGCCTCGATCTGGCACGCTGGCTCGTCTCGAGCGAGCAGCCGCTGACGGCTCGCGTCACGGTGAATCGGTTCTGGCAGCAACTCTTTGGGACGGGGCTGGTCAAAACCAGCTACGACTTTGGTTCGCAAGGCGAGGTCCCCAGCCATCCGCAACTCCTCGACTGGCTCGCGGTCACGTTTCGTGAACAGGGCTGGAACGTCAAACAACTCGTGCGGCTGATGGTCACCTCGGCAACGTTTCGCCAGTCGTCGCGGATCGACCCCGTGGTGATTAAGCTGGACGGCGAAAACCGCCTGTACGCCCGTGGCCCGCGCTTTCGACTCGATGCCGAACCGCTTCGCGACTCGGCCTTGTTCATCGGCGGGCTGCTCGAGTTGAACCAAGGTGGCAAGGCGGTGAAACCGTATCAGCCGCCGAACATTTGGGAGCCGGTGGGTTTTGCCGGCTCGAACACACGCTTCTACAAACCTGATAGTGGCGCGGCCTTGTATCGCCGCAGTTTGTATACGTTCCTGAAGCGGACGGCCCCCGCGCCGTTCATGGCCAATTTCGATGCGCCGAACCGCGAGCAGTTTTGCACCCGTCGCGAGCGGAGCAACACGCCACTACAGGCCTTGCAGTTGATGAACGACGTGCAGTATTTCGAGGCGGCGCGAGGCCTGGCTCAGCGGATGCTGCGTGACGGCGGCACGACGGTTGACGAGCGAATCACACACGCCTATCGGCTCGTGCTGGCCCGACGACCCGAGCCGGACGAACTTGCGATCGTGCGGCGCGAACTGTCGGCCCACCTCGAGAGGTTCCGAGCCGACGCGGCGGCGGCCGACAAGGTGATACATGTTGGCGACCTGAAGAGCCCCAGCGATCTGCCGCCAGCCGATTTGGCCGCCTACACGCTGTTGGCCAATATGCTGCTCAATCTCGACGAGGCGATCACGCGGAATTAACCCATCGAGTCCGTCGTGCGACCTTGCTCAGCCGATCCCCCGGCGAGAATGGATGCGTTCCTTGACAAGCGAGCCCCCCTGCGGGACGATTCTCTCTGAGACTCATCAAGCACGTGCTGCGAAGGGAACGGTCCGATGGCTACATGGTTCGCCCAACTCAATAATCCGTCCAGTGATTGGACCACCATCGCCATCATTTTTGTCCTGCTGTTTGGGCTGATCTTTGGCATTATCTTTTTGGTGATCGCCCAGCGTTTCGCGCGACTGTGGATCCAGTCGGTCACGACCGGCGCGGGGATCGGCATTCTGGATTTGCTCGGCATGTGGTTTCGGAAAGTTCGTGCCGACGTCATCGTGCGCAGCAAGATCATGGCCGTGCAGGCCGGTCTGGGCGAAGAGACCGGCATCACGGCCCGCGCCCTCGAAGCACATTATCTGGCTGGCGGCCGCGTGCCGCAGGTGATCCGCGCTCTGATCGCGGCCAACAAGGCCAAGATCATCGATCTCGATTTCAAGCTCGCCCGGGCGATCGATCTGGCCGGCCGCGACGTGCTCGAAGCCGTGCAGACGAGCGTGTATCCGAAGGTGATCGACTGTCCGGCGCGCGGGGCGGGCAAGGACACGCTCGACGCCGTCGCCAAGAACGGCATTCAGCTCAAGGTCAAGGCCCGCGTGACCGTGCGTGCCAACTTGCAACAGTTGATCGGCGGCGCAACCGAGGAGACGATCATTGCTCGTGTCGGCGAAGGGATCGTCAGCGCGATTGGCTCGGCGGCCTCGCATTACGACGTGCTCGAAAATCCCGACCTTATCTCGCGGGCCGTGCTCGATCGCAAGCTCGATTCGCAGACGGCGTTCGAGATCGTCTCGATCAACATTGCCGACATTGACGTGGGCGACAACATTGGTGCGCGGCTGCAAGCCGATCAGGCCGAGGCCGATACGCGCGTCGCGCGCGCCGGGGCCGAGAGCCGCCGCGCGATGGCCGTGGCCCAAGAGCAAGAAATGGTCGCCCATATCGAAGAAAGCCGGGCCAAGCTCGTCGAGGCCGAAGCCGAATTGCCCAAGGCAATCAGCGAGTCGATCTCGAGCGGGTCGCTGTCGATCCTCGAATACTACAAGCTCCGCAACCTGCTGGCCGATACCGAAATGCGCAGCTCGATTGCCGGGGCGAGCAACACCTCGCGCGCCAGCAGCCAACCGCGGACCAGCAACTGAGTCGGTTATGGACAAAGTTCAAATCACGATCCTGATCATTCTGATCGTGTTCTCGATCCTGAAATGGATCGCGACGCAGATCAGTAGCGCGATTAAGAATCTGTCGCAGCAGCCACCCCCTGGGCAGCCGCCGAATTCCGCTCGGGAACAGCTCAACGACGAAGTGCGAAAATTCGTGCAGAATGTAAAGAATCGCTCGGCCTCGACGAGTGGACCGCCGAACGCGCCCCAGCCGCCGCGCAAGAACCGCCCTGCGGGCAATACTCCGTCGACGGCGCTGAACCCGCCGCAGAAAAAACCGCGCAAGAAAAAAACCGAGCCCGAGGTCGTCACGGCGCAAGTCGTCGAACTGACTCGGCGACGGTTGCGTCCGGGGCTCGATGAGCAAGTCAGCACAGCCGAATACGAATCTCGGGTCAAGTCGATGTCGCACGTCGACCAGGAGGCCGTGGCGATCGATTCGCACGTCCATCAGGTGTTCGATCATCAGCTCGGCAAGCTCGATCACGACCCGACGCCCATGAGCGAGCAGCGAACCGAAGGCCCGGCGACTCCGGTGTCGTTGGGCGAAATCACGGCGGGCATGTTGGCCGACCCCCTCAGCGTGCGGCAGGCGATCATTATGTACGAAATCCTCGCTCGGCCCGAGCATCGCTGGTAGGGGGCGGGTTGATCGTTCGCACCGCGGGCGATAATCTACAGGGCTACCCGAGCTGCTTTCACTACGGTGACTGGCGACGCACTGCGGAGCGCTCCGCTGCGCGTCGCGGCTAACGTCGGGCGATCATCCGTAAACATCATCCCCCCCACGACTCTGTACTGACCGCTTAATCAACTGACGAGGACACCATGACGGACATCTCGATCGTTCCCGGCAAAACACGTCTCGGCTGGATTGGTACCGGCGTGATGGGCAATAGCATGTGCGGTCACCTGCTCGCCAAGGGCTTTGCCTGCACCGTCTATAATCGCACCAAGGATCGCACCGCAGCGCTCGTGGCCAAGGGAGCCCGGTGGGCCGATAGTCCGAAGGCGGTCGCCGAACAATCGGATGTCATCTTCACGATCGTCGGTTTTCCGAGCGACGTGCGTGACGTCACGCTGGGCAGCAATGGCACGCTCTCTGGTAGCAAGGCCGGCAGCATCCTCGTCGATATGACCACGAGCGAGCCGTCGTTGGCGGTCGAGATCGATCAGGCGGCCAAGGCCAAGGGGGTCCACAGCGTCGACGCGCCGGTTAGCGGCGGCGATATCGGCGCCAAGGAAGCCCGGCTCTCGATCATGATCGGCGGCGACAAGCACGTGGTCGACGCCTTGCAACCCTGCTGGGATGCGATGGGCAAGACGATCATTTATCAAGGCGCGGCCGGTGCGGGCCAGCACACCAAGATGGCCAACCAAATTCTCATCGCCAGCAACATGATCGGTGTCTGCGAGTCGCTCTTGTACGCCTACAAGTCGGGCCTCGACTTGGAGACTGTGCTCAAGTCGGTGGGGCCCGGCGCGGCCGGTAGCTGGTCGCTCGCCAATCTCGCCCCGCGAATTATGGCTAACAACTTCGATCCGGGCTTCGTGGTCGAGCACTTCATCAAGGACATGGGGATCGCGCTGGCCGAGTCGCGTCGCATGGGCTTGGCGATGCCCGGCTTGGCGCTCGCGCAGCAGTTGTATATCGCGCTCGCCGCGCAGGGCTACGGCCGACACGGGACCCACGCGCTCGAGATCGCGCTAGCCAACATGGCCGGCGTCGACTGGAAGAATCGCAAGTAAGCGGCGGTTATCGGCTCTGCTAGTCGGTCCGTCTCGGACGAGTTGTGTCCTCCCATAGCCGGTCCGTCTCGGACCGGACGTATGAAAGTCAGCAGCCGTGTTGTGAGCTAGGCGAGCCGTTCGCTACCGGTCCGAGACGGACCGGCTACGGAGACATTATATGTTCGTCGCTGCTTGCGCTGTTGCAGGCCCACCGCGCCAACGGGCGTCGAGCCGCTCTTTCCAGGCCAGAAACACGCTCTCGAAGTGACGGTAGCTCAGCACGGCCACGCCATACGTGAGCCCCGTGCAGAGCGCGAACCGCACGACGCTCGCATCGAGTCCCAATCGGCCGAGCAGGGCGTTGACCCCGTGCAGCACGAAGGGGTGATACAGGTACATGCCATAGCTCACGGCGCCGAGGCGCCGCAGCGGTTCCCAGCCCAGCCAGTGGACGAGGGCGTGATCTTCTCGAATCACGCACGACGCGAGTAGCGCGGTCATACTGAGCTGAATCGTCAGTCTCGCAAAGCCAGAAATATCGCCCGGGACACTCGCGGCGATTAAGAGTATGGTCATCGTGACGATCTGCGCTCGGCGGCTGCTCAAGAATCGTTGCACGATCGCAAAGCCGCGCGGGTCGTGCAGCGTATGGGCGAGCAGCACGCCCAAGCAGATCGGCGTGAAGGTGACTTGCAGAATCTCCAAATGCGATCGGGCCTCGACGAGCCACGTCGGCCAGTAGCTTAGGCCCAGTTGAAAATTCAGCGACTGATTGGCGAACGTGAACGCGACGAGCACCGCGAGCGTGGCGCCGCGGCGGAGATATTTTTCCACCGGCGGCCAGAAGAGATAAAACTGCTCCTCGGTAGCCAGCGACCAAGTGATCGCCAGCAGCGTCACGTCGGGGAGCCAGTTCGAGGTGTACGTAAGATAGTAGGGCAACTTGTCAAAGAACGGACCGGCCAATGACGAATGCGGCAGAACAACCCCCAGCAGCACGCTCAACAGCAGCAGCACGACATAGTAGACGGGCATGATCCGCAGTGTGC
>CAYLYE010000281.1:0-7215 GCA_964387325.1 uncultured Planctomycetaceae bacterium | reverse complement strand
AAGAACTGCTGCTGCTCTTGCTTCGCATGCTGGCGGTCGCCGCGGTCGTGCTCATCTTGGCGCAGCCCGTCGCCGACAGCGCCGCATTCTTCAACTTGTTTAACCAGCAGACGCAGCACATCGTGCTGCTCGACGATAGTTTCTCGATGTCGGATCGATGGAACGGTTCAACCGCCTTCGAGCGGGCCAAACAGGCGATCGTCCGCATAGGCCAACAGGCGGCGCTCGACGCCGCGCCGCAAGACTTCACGCTGTTGGCTTTCTCGACCGCCCAGGCCGAGGCGCCCCAGCCCGCCTTGTTGCAAGAACGAGTCAGTTCGGAGTTTGGTTCGATACTCGCCGATCGACTGCCTAAGTTGCGCGTGACCGATCTGGCGACAGCCCCCAACAGCGTGCTCGATTGGGCCCCGCAAGTGTTGGGCCCGAGCGAAGGGCGCCGCCGCGTGTTCTACTTGGTGAGTGATTTCCGCCACAAAGATTGGGATCGTCCGGGCGAATTGCTCGACAAACTCAAACGCCTCGCCGATATGCCTGCCGAGATCAACTTCGTACAGTGCGCCGACGTGCAGCGTCCCAACCTGGCGATCACGAACTTAGAGCCCGACGGGGGCATACCTGCCGCCGGAGTCGAGATCGCGCTCCGCGTCTCGGTCGCCAACTACGGTAGCGACACGCTGCAAGAGTTGGCCGTGAATATCGAGGAAGACGGCGTCGGTCGACCGCCCATCCGATTTGATCGCATCGCGCCCGGCCGCACCGAGACCCAAAAGTTTCAGGTCAACTTTAGCACCGCGGGCGAACATGTCGTCAGCGTACGGCTTGATCCCGACACCGTGACGGCCGACAATCACCGCGAGCTGGTGCTCAAATTGCCGCTCAGCAACTCGGCACTCGTGATCGACGGCGGCGAGGAGCCGCTGGACGCATTCTTCCTGTCGTCGGTGTTCGCGCCCGGCGGAGCCGTTCGCACCGGGGTCGACGTTCAAGTGGAACGTCCCTCGTGGCTCAACAACAATGCCCTCGACAAGTTCTCAGCCGTATACCTTTGCAATGTCGAACGACTTGATCCTCCGGCGATCGAATCACTCGAAAAATACATTACCGCTGGCGGTGGCGTGGCGTTCTTCCTTGGCGAGCGTTGCCGCACGGACTTTTATAACACCCGGCTGTACCGTGACGGCGAAGGATTTTTCCCGTTGCCGCTTGTAGCCGCGACGCCGCTGCTGGTGGATCGGCTCGACAAGTCGGCTGACATCGAGGTGGTCGTGAGCGATCATCCGGTGTTTCGTGTTTTTTCCGGCGAACGGAACAGCTTCTTGAATCTGGTCAACATCGAACGCTTCATTGCCGCGCCGAAAACATGGCAGCCCCAAGCCGACTCGACCACACGGGTCATCGCCCGGCTGCGCAACGGCTCGCCGCTGGCGGTCGAGCGGCGGGTGGGCGAGGGGCTCGTGCTCGCCTTCACCACAACCGCGTCGCCGCTCTGGAACAACTGGGCCCGCGGCAACCCGAGCTACCCGGTAACGTTGCTCGAACTCCAGTCGTATCTCATGCATGCCAAGCATGCTTCGGTCGATCGGTTCACCGGCTCGGCGATCACACAGAGCCTGCCGCTCGACAAGTACCAACGTCGCGCCCGATTTGTGCCTCCGTCCGGCAGCTTGACCGGGCCCGAATCGAAAGACCTCCGCGAGTCGAGTGGCAATCTGCTCGCCACGTTCTCCGATACCTCGACGGCCGGCGTCTACGAGTTGCAGCTCACGACCACCACGGACCAAAGCGAAACGCGTCGCTTCGCGTTGAATGTCGATGCGCGCGAAGGAGACCTGGCGTTGCTCGACGGCACCGAATTAGCTTCGCGACTGCCGGGGCTCAAATTCACGTTCCGCCGCGCCGATCAATTCGCGCTCGTCGCGGCCGATGCGTCACGCGCCAATCTCAGTGATTTGATTCTGTACGTGCTCATCGCGGTGCTGCTCGGCGAACAGATCTTGGCCTATGCGGCCAGCTACCATCCTGCGGCCAAGGGCGGAGGTCGCGCATGAGTGCGTTCTTGCCGCTCTTTGCTCAGGCGACGCGGACCAGCTTCGAGTTCGGTCGCATCCGCTACGAAACCGATTGGGCTTGGCCGCTGCTCGTCTTCGTGGCACTGGTCGTGTACGTGATCGTGGTCTACCGCCGCGATGCGGTCGAACTCGGCAGGCTCGCCCGGGTGTGGCTCGTCGGACTGCGGCTGCTAGCCCTCGCCGGCTTACTCGTCGTATATTTGCAGCCTCAGTGGCGCAACGAACGCGACGCCGTCCAGAACTCGCGCGTGCTCGTGCTCGTCGACACCAGCTTGAGCATGGACGCCGACGACAACGACGCCTCGCCGACCGAACCACATCGGGCCGAGAAAGTCGCCGCCGTGCTCGCCGAAGGTCGCTGGCTCAACGAGCTGCGGCAGACGCACGACGTTGTCGTGTCTCGGTTCGATCAGCACGTCGAGCGACTGGCCACGCTCACCAAACGCACCCCCCTCGAGTCTCCCGAAGCAATCGAAGCCGAACCCTCGTTCGACTGGCGCAAGCTCTTGCAGCCGCGTGGTAGCGAAACCAACCTGGGCGAAGCGATCAAGCAGGCAATCAATGACGAACGCGGGGCGCCGCTCTCCTCGCTGATCGTGTTCACCGATGGGCAACACAACGCCGGGCTCGACCCGGCCGATGCCGTCGCCCTGGCCCGCGACGCCAAGCTGCCGATCTATCCGGTCGGCATGGGCTCCGATCGCCGGCCGATCAACGCGCGGATCAGCGACCTGACTGCCCCGGCGCGGGCGTATCCTAGCGACAAGTTTTCCATCACCGGGTTCATCCAGTCACAAGGGTTGGTTGACAAGGACGTGACGGTCGAACTGCTGCAACGCACAGGCAGCGATGCGACCGGCGAGCCGCTCGCGCTCGTCGAACGGCGGCAAGTCACCTTGGCCGGCGATGGCGAGACGACCCCCGTCAAGTTCGAAATGCCCAGCGGCTCGGTCGGACGACGCACCCTGTCGCTGCGTTTGATCCCTCCCAAGGGGGACCGCAATCCGCAAGATAACCAACGTGACGCGGTCGTCGAGATTGTCGATCGCAAGACTAAGGTGTTGCTCTTTGCCGGGGGCCCGAGCCGCGAGTACCAGTTCCTTCGCAATCAACTGCGCCGCGACAAGGACATGACCGTCGATGTGCTGTTGCAAACCGGCACGAGCGGCATCTCGCAAGACGCGAATGAAATTCTGGAAGAGTTTCCCTCGAAGCGCGAGGACATGTACGAATACGACGTCCTCGTCGCGTTTGACCCCGACTGGCGTGAGTTGACGACCGCGCAAGTCGAGCTGCTCGAACAATGGGTCGGCGAGCAAGCCGGTGGACTGATCACGATCGCCGGCCCCATCTTCACGGCTAAGTGGATCGGGGCACCCTCACTGAGCAAGATTCGCGACCTGTATCCGGTCGAGTTCCTGCGGAGATTCTCCGATACGGTCGATGAGACCTTTGGCTCGAAAGAGCCTTGGCCGCTCGATTTCAGCAGCGAAGGGGCGCAGTCGCCGTTCCTGTGGTTGGCCGACACACAGACCTCGGGCATGGCGGCCTGGGAACGGTTCAAAGGAGTGTACGGCTATTACGAAGTGCGCGGCGCTAAGCCCGCCGCGACTGTGTACGCCCGCTTCAGCAACCCACAGCTCAAGGTCGGCGAATCGGGCCCCGTCTACATGGCGGGTCAATTCTACGGCTCGGGCCGAATCTTCTACCTCGGCAGCGGCGAGATGTGGCGGCTCCGCGCCGAAAGCGAAGGTTACTTCGAAACACTGTATACGAAGCTAATTCGACATGTCTCGCAGGGACGATTGCTGCGTGGCTCAAGCCGTGGCGTGTTGCTCACCGAACGCGATCGTTATGTCCCCGGCAACACGGTCGACCTGCGCGCTCAATTGAACAACGCGCTGCTCGAGCCGCTCAAAGCCACGCACGTCACCGTCAACGTCTACCAACCCGACGGTCGCAGTGAAGCCGTACGACTGCTGGCCGACGCGAGCCGCGCGGGGAACTTTCGCGGCCAATTCACCGTCCGTAAGGAAGGGAGTTACCGGCTTGAAGTGATGCTCCCCGACTCGGACAAAGAAGTTGTCTCGGCTCCACCGATCCAGGTCACCGTACCCGATCTGGAACGAGACCACACGGAACGAAACGACGCACTGCTCAGCTCGCTGGCCAAACAAACCCAGGGGGACACGTTCCAGTACTACGTCGGACTCGACGCGATGCTTGGCACCAATGCACTCAACGAGCCGCTCGCGCGGCAACTACGCGACGCCAGTCGGACCGAAACCGTAACGGCGCGACCCGAGACGCTGTGGGACAACGAGTGGATGTTGGCCTTGGTGTGTGGCGCGCTGTGCCTCGAATGGCTCACCCGCCGACTGCTCAAATTAGCCTAACCCACACAAACTCCTAAACTGAACCCAGATCCGAAAACCGAAAACGCTCCCCAACCTCTCCCATGTCGACCGTAACTCCTGAACCTCGATTGTCGTCGCAAGTGCCGGCCCTTTTGGCCGCGCTGCGGGCGCGCATTCGCCGCTACGTCATGTGGCGCGGCGTGGCCTGGTTCGTGGCGACACTCGCCTTCGGATTCTGGCTCGCCATCGGATTCGATTGGTGGTTCGAACCGAGTCGCGCGGTGCGCGTGATCTTGCTCATCGGGGTGATGCTCGTCGCACTCGCCATGCTGTGGAAGATGCTGCTCGCTCGGCTGCTCGTCCCGCTCGCTGATCGCAGCATGGCGCTGCTTATCGAGCGGCATCACCGCGCGTTTCGCGAATCACTCCTCACGAGCGTCGAGCTGCAAAGCCAGACCGAGGCGCTGAGCGACCCGGGTCGCGACATGCTCGCAACCACGTTCGAGGCCGCGGCTCAGCAGTCCGGCCAAGTCGATCTGCGGAAGCTCTTCGATGTTCGCCCGCTGCGTCGTGCGCTGCTCACGGCGCTGCTGCTCATCGCCTCGGTCGTGATATTTTCGATTGCCGCGCCACTGAAGTTTCGCGTCGGCTGGGAACGGCTGCTCATCGTGAGCGACGAGCCTTGGCCGCGCGACACGCATTTGTCGATCGAAGGCTTCGAGAACGGCACGGCTGTTGTTCCCCGCGGAGCCGACCTGCGCGTAGTCGCCAAGGCCGGGCTCGACGGTGTCGTCCCGCCGACGGTCGAACTCCGCTACCGGACCGACGAAGGTTTTCGCGAACGCAAGAACATGGTCCGCGAAGGGAACGCTGCCCCGACGCGCGACTCGCACCAGTTGTTTCAACATACATTCCTCGGCATTTTATCGCCGATACGTTTTGAAGTCCGGGGCGGCGACGCGCGGGTCCGCGGCTTGACGATCCGCGTGGTCGAAAGCCCTTCGATCACGACCCGATTGTATCTCGAGTATCCGCCGTACATGCTCAAAACACCGGGTGAACTCGACGTTACTGCGTCGGTCAATGTGCCGCGCGGCACGCGTGTCACCGTGCGCGCCCTGGCCAACAAGCCACTCACCCGCGCTCGGGTCGACTATCAGGCCCACGACGCTGTGAACCGTACTGACGAAATCGCGCTCGGCTCCTCGAGTGCCGAACGATTTGAATACGTCATCGATCCGCTCGACGTGGACCGTACGCTGCGATTTACGCTCAGCGACACCGATGGCATCACCAAGACCAACGCGGCTCAACTTTCGCTGGTCGCGGTCCCCGACACGGCTCCGCAGCTCAATATCCGCTTGGTCGGCATCGGCAGTGCCATCACGCCGCAAGCACGCATTCCGCTCGGGGGTGAGTTGCGCGACGATTACGGCGTGGCCCGGGCTTGGATCGAACACCGCGTCGGCGAGGACGACCCGGTCGAAACTCCGTTTAAGAGAAACTTCTCGCCTCCGCTCACGGAGACCAAAGTCGACGAGGCGCTCGATGTCGCTCCGCTGGGGCTCAAGCCGGGTCAGAAGCTCATCTTGAGCACGCGGGCTGCCGATGCGCTGCAGCTCCCCGATCAATCGATGCCCAACGTGGGCCAGGGGGAACGCTTCGCGCTCGACATCGTCACGCCCGAGGCGCTCCGCGCGATCCTCGAAGGACGCGAACTGAATTTGCGACAACGGTTCGAGCAGACCATTGCCGAAGTGACCGAGACACGTGCCCAGATCGCGTCGCTTGACGAGGCCATGCCCAACGCTGATGAGGCCGAACTGCCACCTGAGCGGCGGCTGGAACGATCTCGTTTGCGGGTTGAGCGTGGTGGGCAAAATTCACAGAAGAACGCCGAAGAGACCGAAGGGGTCGCCCTTTCCTTCGAGGATATTCGTGCCGAATTGGTCAACAATCGGATCGACACCGAGGAGCTGAAAATCCGCTTGCAGGACCAGATCGCCGACCCGCTGCACCGCATCGCCCGGGAGCGATTTCCGGCCCTGACCGAGCGATTCAAGCGGCTCGAAGCCACGCTGGCCGACCCCGCCGCCCGAGTGGAGAGCCGCAAGCTGGCCCTGGCCGAACTCGACCGGTTGCTGGAAGAGATGAACCGCGTCAAGGATAAGATGATCGAATTGGAGACCTTTAACGAGGTGCTCGAACTGTTGCGCGATATTATCGCCCAGCAGCAGCGGATCAACGAGGAGACGAAAAAGTTGAATAAGGGTAACCTACTCAAGGATTTGTAGGGTTACAATTAATAGGTCGTCCGGTGGCCGCGTGAAGTGCCGCGCGCCGGGCGCCCCTGGGAGGAAACCAATGTTGCCACGACGACATGGGATGACGGCGGTCGGCACGCTTGTGCTGCTGGGATGTCTATTGCTCTCGACCCACGCGGCTGACACCAAGCCCGAAGTGGCTCCTGCCGCCAAGGCTCAGTCAACTTCAAAGGACCAACTGGCCAACGAGCAAGCGCAACTCGCCGCGCGCTACAAGCACTTCGAGGACCTGATTCTGCGGATGGCCGAGCTGACCGCGTCAAGCGACCCGCGCCGGGCCGCGCTGCTGCGCAGAGCCGTTGCCGAGAGTAAAGACCAACTCATTCAGCAGCAGCTGCAGAAGATCAGTGACACACTCCGCAAGGGGCCGCTTGGCACCGCCGCACAAAACCAAGGGGACGTCGAGAAGGATCTCGCCGCGATCCTGGAACTGCTTATGTCCGAGCAGCGCAGCGATCGGCTCAA
>CAYLYE010000280.1:0-7220 GCA_964387325.1 uncultured Planctomycetaceae bacterium | reverse complement strand
GAGATACAGTCGCTGAGGGTCGATCGGGAGTTCCTTCTCCAGTTGATGAAGAATCGCAACCACCACGGCCATTTGGTCTCCGATCTCTTTGGTCGGAGTTGAGTTTGACTCTGACCACGGAACCTCGACCCAGCGTTTGTTGGTGCGACATTGTGGGGCGAAAACGAAACATGGAAATTGGGTCCGATACTGCGGGTCGGCCATCCACTTGGGCAGGTATTTGAGCTGCGCGACGTTGTCGTCGCCGCGCTCACCTGCGCCATGAAGCGAAATCACGAGCGGATATTTCTTGCCGGGCACGACCTCGGCCGGCTTGAGCAACCGATAGTGAAAGGCCTCGTCCTTGTATTCGTTACCGGTGTGACGGTACACGCGGTCTTCGTACATCGCGACCTGCTCAGGTGACGGCGTGGGACCCGGCGCGGCGAGGGCAAATGTCATCATCAGTGATACGGCTACAGAATGCATGAATGGAAACCTGTTGTGCAATTCAACGGTGGATCAGCTGAGAATTGAGCGAATCGAACACGCCGCGCCAAGGGGCGGCCTGGACCATCGCCAACGGGGCTGTGTATTGAGCCCGTTACCTGGGCTTGCCCAGGTGCTTGTCGGCGAAGTCGATAAACGCCTGCCAGTCTTCTCGGTTCATCGAGTGCTTGCCCGCGCGGAGGAAGTAGCCCAGCCGTCCGGCACTAAGCTGGCCGATCTCGGGTTTCTGCGGCGAGGCGAGGCCATCGACTCCGAGCAATTTGTAAACCGGCTCGGCTCTCCGCAACATCTCGAACTGACCGTCCGGGTTGGCCCAGGTGTCCTCGGTGGCATTGCTGTACAGCAGCGGTCGCGGAGCCATCAGAGCCGCGAGGCAATGCTGATCGAAGGGCAACCGATCGACCTGCTCGTTAAAGTGCGTAAAGGTGTCGTCAAACCAATGTGGAAATCGATCGTTGATCGCCTTGACCGACTCGCCAATGAGCGAGCGACTGGGTGCCGTTCCGCCGCAGCCCGCCTGATGCGGAATCGCCAGCGCGATCCGTTCGTCAAACGCCCCCGCCAGCAACGCGGTCTTGCCGAGCCGCGAGTGTCCAACGACGGCAATCTTCTTCGGGTCGAGATCCGAGTCGGTGACGAGATAATCGACGGCTCGATGGATGCCCCAGGCCCAGGCGGCTACGGTTCCCCAGGATGTTGCACTCGGCGTTGACGCTCCGGCCGAGAGGAAGTGCGGGTGCACGCCATCGCTCCAGTCGGGCTTATCCGGATCAACATCGCCACTGTAGAACGTCGCGACCGCATAGCCGCGGCTGATCACGTATTCCAGATTCCAAACATCTTTCTGCTTGCCACGTCCTTCCTCATGGGCGATGTTCCCCTGACACCCCGGACAGCGATCAGGCATCCAGACCGTAGGCAGCGCCACGGTCGGATCGTCCACCAACGTATGATTGCCACAGAAGTTCATCCCCACGAACACGGGCGCGGCTGCGGTGCGTTGCTTAGGAATCACGAGCAGCAAGTTGATCGGCGGCGTGGCCGCTGGGCCGAACTGAATGCGGATCTCTTTCTTGATTGCTTGCCCGCCAAAGTACGCATCGTCACGTCGTACCACACTTGCCGTGATCTTGGGTGCAGTCGGCAGATACCCATACATGTAATGCTGGAAGAGCTCTTTTAGCTCAACACGGCGCAGGCGCCATTGTTCGCTCGTGGCAACGCGCTCGCCGCTGGCGAAGAAGACCAACGGGTCGGGCAAGCTGGGCTGCGACTTCAACAGCTCGATGGGTGGGAATTGCTGTTGTGCCCAAGTCGGGATAACCGTGAGCGTACAGACGGCCGTGACAAACAGGGTGGCAAACAAGCGAATCATGAATATACGTTCCCAACGGGTGAATGCGATGCCGTTGATCTTATGATCCTATGACCGTGATCAAAGCGATTGCGAAGAAGCCCCTTGTTTAGAGCCTACTCAAAAACCGAAAAACGGGGTCCACTTCAACCGTCGTTGTTAGGATTGGCGCTTAGCTGAAAAAGCGTGACGGTGATTCCCGGAGGGTGATTGTTAAGTTTGTCGATAGGGTGTGTCAAGACGCGAGCCCGGTACGTCTTGTTGGATGCCGTGCCTGAGTTGCGGTCGTTGCGTGTGACCTTTGACGCGATGCGTGACTTACGCGGCAACGCTGAACGCGCTTTCAATCGGGCTGGTTGAGGCCACGGTCTTGCGTACCAACGCGCCCCTGCCGAGTCGCACGACGGCGGGGTTATCCGTCGTGCCTGATCGCAGGTCCAGTAGGTGCCTGTCGCCGTCGGCCGTCATTCGCAGGACCGCGACCATCCTTTCGCCAGCAGACGGCTGACGACCAGCAGACTTGCGATTCCGAACCGACGTGCGATACTTGAACTTTCTGGTGGTACTCTTTTCTCCTGCTACGAGCGGTCAGGCGACATTCGCCCGACTGCGGAGAACCACCCTCTTCAATTTCAACTACGATCGAGACAGCCTTTTTTGCCAACATGACCATGAATAAACTCGATCGTTATCGTCAGCGTACGGCGTATGTGATTTGTGACGAAATCTACGCGGCCTTTCCTGACTTGCGAATGCGCGTGGTCGACGTGGGGTCGGATTTTTTCAAGAACCGCAACAACTGGCATCACTATGGGTTCGACCGGCTTACGGTCCATGTGTTCGATCTGGAACCAGAGTTTTGCACCTACAAGCAAGGCTTACCCGACAACGCGGACATTCGGTTTTACCAGTATGCTGTTTCCGACAACGACTCGCCGCTGACCATTTACATCCCCGGCAGTCCCATTAACGGTTCTCGATTTCGTTTGAACTCGGATGCCGTGAAGCATGTGGGATACAACGGACAGCCGTTCGATATGGTCGAGCCTCGGGCGGTCGAACTGCCGGCGATCAATCTTGACCTCTGGCGCGAGCGTCATGGCATTGGCGATCTCGACTATTTGAAGATGAACATTCAGGGAGGAGAACTCGCCGCGTTGCGGGGCGGAAGCAGCGTCGCCGACTCGGTCGTGGCCGTCGAGATCGAGTTATCGTTGAGCCAGACCTATCTGGACGCCCCGCTGTTTTCCGATATCGATCCGGTGTTGCGACGCGCAGGTTTTGAGTTCTTTGATCTGCTCGCGCCCAATGTCTGTGGGTACCTCAATACGCCGATTCGCTTTCCCATGTCGCAAGACTTGCTCATGTGGCGCGGGTGGCGAGCCAAATTCTTCGAGGGTCATTTCCTCTACTTTCGCGATCCGCTCGCTCGCCCTGAAAATCGCGAGATGCCGACAGAAAAAGTGTTGCGATTGGCTTGCGCTGCCGAAGTGTATGGGCACGTCGAATATGCTTTCGCCCTGCTCGGGTTTCTGAGAGAACGGCAAAGTGATCAGGCCGATCTCTTTCTTGATATCTCGAATCGCAGTGCGCAAACGTACGCTCAAGCGTTCGGGGCTCGTTGACGCGGTTCCTTGATCAACGGCACAGGCGGATCGTCCAAGCAGAGCACTGGATGGGGCTGTTCTTGCGGTTTTTCAGAAGTGTCGAGCACCGCGAAGACTGAAGTTAACCGGCTTCCGCTGGTCGCCCTAGTTCATTAACCGCGCAGTCGTCAATCAAAATAACTTCTCAACCACGCTGCCTTCGATGAAAAAGTGCGGACGACCGACGGGGTCGAGCACTTTCGCGTCGTGGGAGAAGCCGAGTGCGTG
Source organism: uncultured Planctomycetaceae bacterium (assembly GCA_964387325.1). Lineage (GTDB taxonomy): Bacteria > Planctomycetota > Planctomycetia > Pirellulales > PNKZ01 > CAZZBK01. The sequence goes on along the minus strand of CAYLYE010000280.1, from coordinate 3,503 downwards.
ATAGATCGTGGCAAAGAGATCGCGGACATGCACGGGATTGTCGACCGGCTCGCCGCCGATTTTGTCGCTCGTGCCGTAAACTTGCCCGCCCCGAATACCGCCGCCGGCAAGCACGGTGCTGTAAACGGCACCCCAGTGGTCGCGTCCTGCTCCCTTGTTGACCTTGGGAGTCCGGCCAAATTCGCCGGTCCAGGCAACGAGCGTGTCGTCGAGCAGGCCGCGTTCGGACAGGTCTTCAAGCAGTGCCGAGAACGCTTGATCGACCGGCGGCATGAGCAGCGTCTTCATCGTCTCGAAGTGTTTGCTATGGGTGTCGAAATTCTTCGTCGAGTGCAGAAACATCCAAGGGACCGTGACTAGGCTGACCCCGGCTTCGATCAACCGCCGCGCGACCAAGCAACTGCGGCCGAACTTGTTGTCGCCGTAGCGTTCAAGCGTCGAGGGCTTTTCACCGTCGAGCAAGAACGCTTCCCAGGCCGACTTCGATTCGAGAATCGAGAGCGCTTGCTCGCTATAGCGACGGTAGCCTTGTTGGAGCGACTCGTCCCCCACGCCTGGCGCATTAATGCCATGCAGCAGGGCGGCACGTTGACGATGCCGATCGAGGTCGACCTCGGCCGGGGGCAAAAAGCCCGGCGGCATGGCCCCAGGCGACCACGTGTCGTCGATCAACGTAAGCGGATCGTACTTGGGGCCTAGTAGGCCAGCGCCCTGGCCGGCCCATTGAAAGTTGTTTTGATCGCCGATCCGCACCGGCAAATGGACCGCGCCCGGGAGACCATTGCGGTCGCCTCGCAACTGACGCATCACACCGCTGATCGAGGGGGGGTCGATGCGACCATTTTGTGGCTCGCCTTGGGCTCGAGGTGCGTGCTTCAAGCCGCTGAGGTTGTAGTGAACGCCGACTCCATGCGTGTTGCTGCCATGATAGGTCGAGCGAATGATCGCGTAACGATGAGCTTGCCGCGCCATAAGCGGAAGCAACTCGCAGATTTGCGTTCCTGGCACGCTGCTGGCGATGGGCTGAAACTCGCCGCGGTAACCGTCGTTCGCATCGGGCTTGGGATCGAACGTCTCTTGTTGCGCGGGGCCTCCGGTGGCGAACAGCAGTATGCAGCTCTTCGCCCGAGCCGTTCGCTGGGGCGACTCGTTCCGCGCGGCCAATAGCTGCGGCAGGTTGAGCCCGAGCGATCCTAAACTACCAGCCTGCAAAAACGTTCGCCGCGAAGACCGCAAGGGGCGTTCCATGACATCCGTGTGGGAAGCGTACAAATCGGCCATGATGAGGCTCGTGAGGCGGGCGGGGACGAACCGAGAGGGTGTCTTAAGTTTAGTCGCTGGCCACGGCAGGAACAATACGACTCCTGAATTGAGAGGGGGATTTACCACGCGCAGCGGGTCGACCTTCGTGACAAACAGTCCCAATTGGCCTCGCAGGCTATCGCATATTTGCGACAGTCCCCGTCGGTTTTAGGAGTAGGCACTCAGCCAATTATCTGAGGATCAATACCCGATACGTAAACTCCGGTCCGTCGAGCAGCAGCCAAGCCAATCACTGTTGAAATCGATATTCGCCGCGAGCTGAAGTGCTCCATTTTGCTTTGTGAAGTGCCGTCACTTACACTGGTTGTCTTGCTTGTTACTGTCGATCCTCTTGGCGGGCTCGATTCCGGTTCTTTTTTAGAGAAATGCGATGCTTGGATCACGCTCCATTGTGACATTATGTGTGTTGTTGCTGTCCGTAGCCGGGTCGCAGGGGGCTGATCCTGAGCCGCTTGTTGGCCTCAAGTCGGATATCGAATTCGCACGAGTCGGCGATGTGAGCCTGACACTCGATGCGTTCGTGCCCGAAGGCAAAGGACCGTTCATGACCTGCATCCTGGTGCATGGGGGCGGATTCATGCGTGGCGACAAACAGAGCTACATCAAGCCACTCTTCGAACCGCTCAGCAAGGCCGGTTTTGCTTGGTTTACGATTAACTATCGGCTCGCGCCGCAGCATCGTTGGCCCTCCTGCGCGGATGATGTGGCCACCGCCATCCGTTGGGTCCGCGCTCATGCCAAAGAATACAAGGTCGATGCGAGCCGCATTGCCCTCATCGGCGAATCGGCCGGCGGACATTTGGTCTCCTGGGCCGGCGTGCACGCGCAAGGCAACACCTCGGTCGCAGCAGTTGTTCCGTTCTACGCGCCACATGACTTGGAAATGCAAGTGGACAATCGGGGCGAGTTGGGCCCTTCGATGGTGGCGCTGCTCGGCTTGAGCGAGCTTAACGACGCCGCGCGGGTCGTGCTCCGCGAGGCCTCGCCATCGCGGCATATTCACTCCGGTTTGCCACCCTTTCTGCTCATTCACGGAGACGCCGACGCTCAGGTACCGTATCGGCAATCGACGGTCTTTCAGCAGTGGATGCGTGCAGCCGGCAATCGTTGCGATCTGATTCAGGTACCTGGCGGAGTTCATGGCATGGGGGGCTGGCAAAAACTCGGCTCAGACTACCAAGAACAACTCATCACGTGGCTGAATCAATCGCTTCAAAAAAAGTTGACACTGACGATCGACGAGCGACGCACTCAAATGGAAGCGGCGTTCAACAGTTCCGATGCCGCAGTGCGACGCATTGCAGTCCGCTCATTGCCGCATAACGACGTCGCGCCACTCTTGATGCCTCAACTGCAAGCTTCGCTCAAGGATGTCGATCCAGACGTTCGCGAGTGGGCCGCCACGGTACTGGGACCGCAAGGCATGGCCTCGGTCGGGGCTGTCCCGCAACTCATCATGCAATTACAGAGCGATCCGGAGAAGAAATGTCGCGAGACGGCGGCTCGCGCATTGGGACGCATCGGTAAGGCCGTGAGTTCGAATCGACAGATGATCGCTCCGCTCGAATCCGCAGCTCAGAGCGACCGCGATTCCGTGACGCGCGTGGTGGCATTGGGGGCACTGGCGCTGATCGAGCCCGACTCGGCTGACCGAATTGCCGCCGTTCGTCCTTATGTAACCCACGAAGACAGTCTGACCCGGATGAAAGCGGCCCATGCGCTGGGTTACCTCGGCGATCGCGCTGCCTCGGCCGGCCCTAGTATTGCCCAAGCGCTCATGAAGGCCACCGACCCACACGAACGAGGCTATTTAGCGCGTGCGTTGGGTCAAATCGGCGACCGCAATCAATTGTCCGTCTTGCTCATCGAGTTGTCGAAGGAACGGGACGAGCGCGCACTGGGCGAGATGCGTGGTGCTGCCCGACGTTTGGGGGCGTCTCCCGAGGCTCTCAAGAGCCCTTAATGCGATGATCGACCGACCAACTCGCGTAGCAACTGAGCCAAGTTTGCCGCGAGCTGCCCTTTCTGCACAGCCGGAGCGCTTCGATACCGCTCACAAATGATCGGTCGCAATGCTCGACGACGGGGCTCATCTTCTGCCAGAGCGACAGCGCGTTCAATGTATTGCGATGTGTCCTGAGCAATCAGCTCGTCGAGCCCCAGATGTTTAAGCATCGCAT
>CAYLYE010000279.1:0-7273 GCA_964387325.1 uncultured Planctomycetaceae bacterium | reverse complement strand
TTTTGATCGAGCGGCCTGGAACGGATGTCGTCGCGCGGCGTGTCGGCCAGTAGGGCAGCCGCCTTCACACGAGCCTTGAGCGATTGGCCCTTCTTGACCGCAATGACACTCGATCGGCCGCCGTCCCCTGACGCGCCCACGCCTAAATCACCGAGTCGAAAATCAATCAGATGTGAGAGCCCGTCCCCCACGTAACAACGTCCGTCGCGGATTCCCTCGGCCCAGCGGTCATAGTCGAGCGGTTGCCCCGCGGGCAACTTGACATACGAGCGGCCCAAGCCCACACGCTCGCCGTAGATACAAGGAAAGTCGGTCTCGCCGCTGATGCGCGTCGTCATGCCGCAGTTGAGCGTGTGATACCAGACGTTCAATTCCCAAATCGCAGGCGTGTCGACGGTCGAGATAAAGTCGCACACGCCGTGGGTCGTGTCGACAACATACTCGTTGGCGCCGATACCGTCGAACTTCGGCATGTCGAGCGTGGGCAACTGGGTGGCCGGCACCTGCAAGCCCCAGCCGCTGTGCGAGAAGCCGACGATGCCCCCCTGCTCGCGCCCCCACTTGAGCACCGGCAGATCCCAACTCGGCCAGTCCTCGATCTTGGACGTGCCCGGATAGTCGTCTTCCTTTAAGCGAATCAGACACAAGTGACCGGCATGCGAACTGGGGAAGCCCGACACTTCGACGTCGTAGCGCATCAAATACTGTGGCGTCGAGAGGCGATGCACCTGGCCATCAAAGAACTGCTTTTGGTAGTACCAGCACGGTCCCCACGACAGCACGCATCCGACGTTCAGATCTTCGCCCAAGATGTGCAACATCATATCGGCCGGCTGCACTCCTTCGGCGGGCGACTCGTAATGTTTGCAACCCGCGGCGTGGACGTGATGATCGCCCGAGTACCAATGGTAATCGGTCAGCTTGATCCAGCGGGCAAGTCGAAACGACTCGCGATGCGTTTTGGCGTCGGGGACCGTGATCTCACGCTGCAACACGCGGTACTCGGGACCGCGCGTGTACGTGACTTGGAACTTGCCCGGGGGCAACTGCACGCTGTCGCCACTGCGGCGATAGATTTGGTCATGGAAGTACAAATCGGGGGCCATGCGACGCGCCTTGGCAGGATAAATTCGCCCGCGCGCGTCTTGGAACACGAACTGGCCCACCGTCGGTCGGCCATCGTCGTCGAGTATGTCAAGCGTGACCGTAACCGCACTCTCGCAACGAAACAGCACGCTCAGCTCATTGCGAAAGCCGAGATCCTGTGTCCCTTGCCCCACGTCGAACAATAGCTTGGCCTCACGCGGGCCGAGATCGCGGCTGTACAGTTCAATGATTCGGTAATCGACCGTAAAGCCCGACAGGGTTTTGTTCAGCGGCTGTTCATCATAGGTCGCCAGTTCGAGCCACCGCTGCTCAAACAATTCGGGGGTAATGGTCTTGGGTGGGTCGGCCTTGCCGGTCGAAGTCTTGAGCATGTTCAGTGCGTTGGGGCTCGACACGCGCAGCGGAGCCGTGACGCCGGCCTCGTTGTGGACCTTGACCAGAAAAATGCGCCAGCCGTTCTGGAGCAACTCGGGCTTGGCTGGCCCCGGCTCGGCCTTGACGCGACTTTCCGCGTTGATGTTGACCACGGCTAGGCACAGGGGGTCGAGCACCTGTTGAATGCCGCGCGCACGTTCGAGGGCCGACGAGGCCTTGAGTGCCGCGTCGAGTTGCGACTGCTGCGCGGCGGTGAGCGGCGCGCCACGTAGCTCGAGGGCTTGAGCGACCCGTTGGGCTTGGGCAGCCAAGGGCTGTGCGTCGATGCCGGTGATCGGCTCAATCGCAGCAACCACACCTGAGTACAGAAAGACACTAAACCATGTGACATGGCGTACAATGTTCATGAGCGGTCGTCCTTCTGGAGGCGGTGCTTCTCAATAAGCAACGGTAGGAGCGCGTATCATGGCGCGCCTCACGAGCCGAAGCAAGCATTTCCAAGACGCTCAGTTGAACAAGAAGTGGCAGATATCGCCATCCTGCATGATGTAGGCTTTGCCTTCGGTGCGGAGCTTGCCCATCTGACGAATTTCCTTTTCCGACTTGAACTGTTCCAGGTCGGCCAGGGTGTAAATCTCAGCGCGGATGAAGCCTTTTTCGAAATCGGTGTGAATGACCCCCGCCGCTTGTGGAGCAGTTGCGCCGATCGGAATGGTCCAGGCACGCACCTCGATTTCGCCTGCTGTAAAGTAGCTTTGCACGCCGAGCACGCGATAAGCCGCGCGCGCGAGCACGGCCAGGGCCGGCTCGGTGAGCCCGACCGAGGAGAGCATCTCGGCGCGATCGGCCTCGTCCAACTCGGCCAACTCGGCCTCGAGCTTGGCGCAGACCGGAACCACCGACGCGCCGATCTTGGCCGCGTACTGTTTCACTTCTTGCACCAGACGCCCTTCGCCGCGCAGATCGTTCTCATCGACGTTGGCCACGTACAGTACAGGCTTGGCGGTCATGAGCCCGAAACTGGCAATGGATTTGGCCTCGATGGGGTCCATCGTCATCTTACGCAAGGGTTGATCGGTGGCCAAATGGGCCAAGCACTTCTTAATCGCCTCGACTCGTAACTTGGCCTCTTTGTCACCGCTCTTAGCCGTCCGCTCGGCCTTGGGGAGCGCGACGTCGAGCGTTTGGATGTCGGCCAGCATCAGTTCGATCTCGATCGTCTCGATATCGCTCACCGGATTGACCGACCCGGCCACGTGTATCACGTCGGGGTCTTCAAAGCAGCGGACCACTTGCAAAATGGCATCGACTTCACGAATGTGGCTAAGAAATTTGTTGCCCAACCCTTGCCCCTCGCTGGCTCCACGCACGATGCCGGCAATGTCGACGAGTTTGAGCGCGGCGGGGATAATCTTTTTCGTCGAGATGAAATGCGATATCCGTTGCAACCGATCGTCGGGCACACTGACGACCCCCTCGTTGGGTTCGATCGTGCAGAACGGATAGTTCGCGCTCTGTGCTTGTTTTGAACACGTGAGCGCGTTGAAGAGCGTACTTTTACCTACGTTGGGCAGACCGACGATACCAGCTTCCATATCGCAATGACTTTCGCAGTGTCCTATCGAGGGCGGCAACCGCACCGCGCCGAATCGACTAACATCGCCTGCGAGGCCCCTGGTGGTCAAGATGGGGACAGATGCTCATTGAGAAATGGCTCACTTTTTATGCAAAATACTCTTCTATGGAGATTTCCCAAGCAGCTTGAGCATGGCACTGCCCATCCCTTCGCCGATTAAATAATACGTCTCGGCGTTTTGATTCCAGTGATAGCCTTGTCCGGAGGGGGACTCTTCCTTCGGACGCCAGAACGACTGCGTCTTCACAAACGCGACGTTCCCCTTGAACTCGGGGTAATCGGCGACGGCCGCTTGGGCTTTCATCAGCGACAAGGCGCGCGGGTGCGTTTCGCCAGGGCCGGTCATGCCTGTTTCGGCAATGACAAACGGCAGCTTGGCCACCGCCAGATCGCGTCGCATATCGCGAATGAAGTGGGCCATGTTGCTTTCGTATTCATTATTGAAGGCGTCGTTGATCCGGTCGTTCCACCCCTGGTGCCAACCAAAACCGGCCAAGTCGTATCCTTGTCCGTTATAATGGGGAGCATGCGTTTTGAGATCGGCCAGCACGCCGCGCGTGATCGAGAGAACCTCGCGATAGTACTTTCCCACGATACTGGGGTCCTTCTCAATCGCCTCGCGCTCGCGATCGCCGAGCTTGTGCGGAACGGGTCCTGCGCTGGGCGGTCGAAAATCGATCGCGAGGCTCTTGCCTCCCCAGGCACACTTGATGAGCAACACCGGCTCGTCGAGCGCATTACCGACCACGGTGCCCAAGCCAAGCTCCGGTCCGATGCGATCTTCCTTGGCGCCAAACCCGGGCCTGAGCGCACCTCTTCGATCGAGGTACGTGATCATGACGTCCGGGCGCGATACCCATTGACCGCTGGAGTCGAGCAGATGACGAAAGCGAGCCGCGGTCGCGGAGTTCTTTGCGAGGTATTCGAGGCTGCCGCGTCCTTCGTTCTGTTTGGCAACGCTCGGCACCAGACCATGCCCTTCCATGTTCGACTGCCCGGCGAGGATAAATACCTGCAAGCGTTTTTCCTCGGCAACCGCCGCTGACTGCGCGAGCGTAACGCCAAACCATAATGACAGTAGCAAATACAGGTTTTTCATCGTGGAAACCTTAATCGGTCAAGGCGTGATCAGAAACGGCCCCTAGTGTACTTGCTCCACCGCAGTCAACCAACTACCGCGAACCTCAAGCCATCGCATGGATGTCTGATTTGACTGCATCCCGGCTGGCAGGGATACTTGATGCACCTTCTCACCTGATGACTCTTGGTGCCGGATTGATTTCCAATGTCATTCAATCGATTGACAAGATTAACCCGATTTCTGTCGTTGTTCGTCACATGCTTTAGTGTATTTCACTGGGGCCTTTATTCAGCTCGGGCCCAGACACCCAAGCCGCCGAACGTCGTGCTGATTATTTCCGATGACCAAGGTTGGAACGACTACTCGTTCATGGGACACCCGCACATCCGCACTCCACGGATCGATCGCTTTGCGTCGCAAAGCTTGGTTTATACGCGGGGCTATGTGACCGTACCGCTTTGTTCGCCAGCGCTGGCGTCGGTCATGACGGGCCTCTATGCCCATGAGCATCGAATCACCGGCAACGACCCGAGCAAACCGCAGCCACGGAGCGTGCTGTTCGACCAGATCGAGCGGCTGCCTCGGTTGCCGGCCTTACTTGGCGAGGCGGGCTACGTCTCTCTGCAAACGGGCAAATGGTGGTTCGAGCACTTTCGTCGCGGAGGCTTTACCAACGGCATGACCGTCTCTGGCCGGCACGGTGAACAGGGCTTGGTCATCGGGCGCGAGTCGATGGAGCCTGTGTTCAGTTTTGTCCGTTCCGCTCTAAGTGCTCAGCAGCCATTCTTTGTGTGGTACGCTCCTATGCTGCCCCATACACCTCACAATCCGCCGCAACGTTTGTTGCAGTCGTATCTCGACAAAGGGCTGGTCGGTAACGAGGCTAAGTATTTTGCGATGTGTGAGTGGTTCGACGAGAGCTGTGGGCAGTTGCTCGACTTTCTCGACGAACAAAAGCTGGCCGAGAATACGATCGTGCTCTACATCACCGACAACGGGTATACCGTGAACACTCAAGGACCGGCCGGCGCTCGTGGTGGCGCACGCGGTAAGCTGACCCCGTATGAAAAAGGGATCCGCACACCGGTGATGGTCCGCTGGGGGAACAAAATTACGCCGCTGCGCGACGACAAGACGCTTGTCAGCGGTGTTGATGTCGCCCCGACGATCTTAAAAGCCTGCGGACGGAACGTGCCTGTCATCATGACCGGAATCAATTTACTCGACGCCGCCGCACTCGAATCTCGCTCTACGGTGTTCAGCGAGCATTTCACACATGATCTGGCCGACATCACACAACCGGCCGAGAGCCTTGTCTCGCGCGTGTGTGTTGATGGCGAATGGAAATTGATCGCATGGCAAGATGGCCGTGCGGAACTCTATCACGTCACGCTCGATCCCACCGAGCAACGGGACCTCGCGGCTGAACAACCCGACCGGGTGAAAGCCTTGCAAGCGAAACTGAACGCGCACTGGAAAGCAAAATAGACGCGAATTCAGTGCGCTCGACGAGGCGAAAAAGCTTCCGGTGTGTCGATGGTCGCGATGATGAACGACGAATCGTGTCACGCCCCGAGGGGTGACTTTTTCAGGCTGCTACGATGATCTCGGGGATATTCCAGATGTCCCGCTTCTTGTTATACTTAGGCGGCTTCGCGCCTTCGGGACGAGGTCCCACGCTCACTCGGCGACCGTTGAACGTGACGCACCAGGCATGCGCCTGACGCCGCCACCGAGGATGGGTTTGACGAGCCATGCTGCTGGGAACTTGTTCTGAGACCTGCGGGGGTGTAGCTCAGCGGTTAGAGCAGGTCGCTCATAACGACTTGGCCGGGGGTTCGAGTCCCTCCACCCCTACTTGATTGACGAATGCTCAGTTCATGACCAGGGCGACCAGCGCAAGCCCGGTAGTTCCCGGCTTCGTGTTACTCGCCTCGGACGTTTCGATGGGCATCCTTGAAACATTTCCCTTCCTCCTCGCAAAGCGTGACGTTCTTGGTGCTCGTCCGATCGGGCAACACGGGGCCGGGGTGAAGGCCCACCCGAAGTACGCAGCCTGATATACTGTGGAGAAACGCCTCGCATTCCAAGCAACTACGGTGGAGAGTCCCCCTACGATGAATCGGAGAGAGTTTTTTGCCGCGAGCGGTACCCTGGCGGCATTGGTGAGCGGGTCACTCGTGGCAGAAGAATGGCAACCAAGTCAACGGTATCCCGATCCGTTGGTCCGAGTCATCGACCCTAGCTTCAGCAAATATCGTTTGAATTTGGCCAAAGTCGAACGGATCGCTCAGGGCCTGCGGTGGAGCGAAGGGCCCGTGTGGTTTGGTGACGGTCGCTATCTGCTTTGGAGCGACATTCCCAATAACCGCATCATGAAATGGGATGAAGAGACCGGTGCGGTCAGCGTCTTTCGTAAGCCCGCGAATAACTCGAATGGCAATACGCGTGACCGTCAAGGGCGACTGCTCACATGCGAGCATGATGCGCGACGCGTGACGCGCACCGAGTACGATGGCTCGATCACGATCATCGCCGACGCCTATCAGGGCAAGCCGCTCAACTCACCCAACGACGTGGTCTGCAAATCGGACGGCTCGATCTGGTTCACGGATCCACCCTTCGGCATCCTGGGGTTTTACGAGGGGCACACCGCCGAGGTCGAGTTGCCCACCCATGTCTATCGTTGGGATCCAACCAGCAAGCAACTCGCTGTCGTCGCTGGCGATGTCAGTCGACCGAATGGTTTGGCGTTCTCACCCGATGAATCGAAACTTTATATCGTCGAAGCCGGCGTAACGCCCCGCGCGATTCGTGTGTTCGATGTCAGTCGCGATGGCAAGCAACTTGCGAATGGCCGGGTGTTCATCACGGCCGAACCCGAGGGGACTCCCGACGGGCTGCGTGTCGACATGGATGGTAATCTCTGGGTCGGCTGGGGGATGGGCAAAGAAGGGCTCGATGGTGTTTCGGTTTTCAATGCGCTAGGTAAACTGATCGGCCGCATCGATCTTCCGGAGCGGTGTGCCAATTTGTGCTTTGGTGGCCGACATCGCAATCGGCTCTTCATGTGC
>CAYLYE010000278.1:6761-7274 GCA_964387325.1 uncultured Planctomycetaceae bacterium | reverse complement strand
CTGTCCGTCGAGCAAATCAACTCGACAGGCCAGCATATCTCCTTTCGACTCCAATAGCGTTTCATACTCCTCATCCATCGGAGGACTGAATCGGGTCAGCAGTTTGATATCGGCCTGCGGAGCATCGATCCCCGCGGCCCAGGGGCCATCAAGGGTGTCGGAGTGCCGAGGGTTGAACTGACGGTTGACCGTGAACCACGGCGACGGCGGGAGGAGCGCGTTGGTCGCGTTGCCGGTTGTCGTCGCAGGAGTCTTCGGAGAAGCTGAGCGACGCGCGGCTTGCGCCGTTCGGGCGGCAAACGCCCGCGCCCGGATATCAACGGCATCCGGCGAATTTGCCGGTACGGTCTTGAGGATCGCTTCCCAGTACTCGGGCACGGCGTCGTAATCGCGGCCGATGTAGATGAGCACCCGGTCGAATCCGTCGGCCATCCAGTCTTGGAACCACTGCCGAGCTTCGTCCGAAGGGGGGTGATAATCGTTCGGCGCCCAGACGATCACGTCGGCACCGTC
>CAYLYE010000278.1:0-6751 GCA_964387325.1 uncultured Planctomycetaceae bacterium | reverse complement strand
ACCTTGTGTCCAGCATGACTGAACAGGTCGGCGAGCACTTTCAGACCGTTGACCGCCGTGGCCCCTTCGCCTGACGACTCGCCATAGCGCGGGTCGAGATCGTCGTCGGCGCAGCCTGCGCAGCCGAGCAACACCATCAGGAGTGTCAAGTACACAAGTCGACTCATCGCGTGGCGCTCCCGACGGGCGAGGGAGTTAGCCGTGCGGCGAGTTGCCAGAGCGTGTCAAAGGTGTCGCGGGGCAACGGTTTCTTGCCAAAAAACACGGCCTCGAACGTCTCCATCAGCGGTGCGTAGATCTGCACCGCCTCGTCTCGCGCCACCAACTCTCGCAAGTATTGTCGGTTGGTCTTGCCGCGCGTCAGGTGAATGTAGTGCTGAGCGTCGAGCGTCACGAGCGCGTGGCTGAAGAGATACACAATGGCCTGATCGTACTCGCCGGACTCGTAATGACGCTTGGCCAACGCGAGCCAATCGCCCATGTTCGGGTCGAGTGTCAGAGGCAACGCGGCCAGTTCCTGAACACGAGGCTGTGCGGGCTTGGTATTTGCCGTCGATGCGGCGGCCAAGCGGTATTGCTCTCGTTGCAAACGAATCAGGTAGTAGATCGCATAAGCAACCAAGGCCGCCAGCGTGAGCCAGACCAGCACATTGAACACCTTCCCCAACTCCAGCGAACTAAACAACCAGCTCAGGTCCCAATTCCAGTTCGATTGTTGTTGAGGCTTTGGGGGTGTGATCCGTCGCAGCGAGTCGTTCGTCGCGTCATACCAGGGGTAGCGGAACGGCTTCGCCAGCGCGCGTTTGGCCTCGGTTACGCTCTCCTGATCGCGGGGGCTTGGCAGGTCGGCGTCGGCCCAAACTCGCGGCAACGACGCGAGCAGCGCGAGGGCGAAGAGTACGGCGCAAATCGATCGTCGCGGGCAGCTCATACCTTTTGTCGCGTGACGCGCGCCCCCTCGGCTCGCATGGCCAACTCGACCTCCCAGCCTTCGCTGCGAATGCGGATGTCGAGGTAGCTCAGAAACCGCACCACGGCAAGATACCCGACCACTAGCCAAATCGCGAGTTGCATTTCGGCCAGTTCTCTCGGAATCGAGCGTCGCGCATCGAGCGACAGCACATGCCGCAAATTGATCTGTGAGAGCCACAAAGCCAGCACCAGCAGCGCGCCGAACAGCAGGCTGGTGATCGTGCGTCCCAGCAACTCGCCGACCAACGGCCCATGCAGGGCCATGCTGCGCGAGCGGGTATTCATGCCTCCGCGTGGCTTGCGCCATGGGTTGCGCTCGAGCAGCAGCACCTCGTTGAGGTGCGGCCACCAGAGGTAAATCGCCCCTAAACTCAGCACGCACCAAAAACTCAGCAAGATCAGCGCATCGTCGCCGGCCTCGCCCCACAGGGCCCAGACCAGAAACAGCACTCCCATGCCGCGAATGGCGATCTGGTACCAGAGCAATTGTCCGAGCCGAGTAAAAAACATTCGCGCCACGTCGCTGGCCCGGGGTCGCTCGTTGAACAGCATCTGCCCCAGGTAGATCGTGAGCGGCGCGGTGGCCAGAGGAATCTCCCAGAGTGTGAGCAACCAACCGTACCAGACATACGACATCGGGAACTCGACGTCGTTAAAGATATGACCGGCCCAGGGGATGAGCAGCCAATGATTCAAGGCCGCGCAGGGGGCGACCCCGACCAGCCAGGCCAACAGCAGCGGACCAGCGTGCCCACGAACCACACGCAGCGCGAGGTCCATGAGCTCCAGAAAGCTCCGCTCACGAATCGCGATGTGGGTCTGATCGAGTTGCATGACTCAGGGGACTGCGAGGGTAACCGAGGATGACAAAATAAAATAACAACAACGCGGCCGAGACAAACGCCACGCCGACTTTAGCCGAGTAAGGAAGCCCCGAGGGGGAGATAAAGCCTTCGATCACGGCGGCGAGGCAGAACAGGATCACGGCCAGGATCACACTCGAGAGCGCGGCGGGAGCCGCTCTCAGCAGCGACTCGACGCGCGTGTAGCCGTGGGTCATCACGAGCGAGAAGCCGAACCGCATGCCGGCCGCCGCCGCCAGCACGACCGCCGTCAGCTCAAATGGCCCGTGCGCCGTGACGAACTGAAAAAAGTTCACGCGCTGTTCGACCGTCGCCATGTGCCCGAACGCCGAGCCGAGAATGACCGCGTTCGAGATCAGTTCGAGTAATCCGCCGAGGCCGAAGATCAAGCCCATCGAAAAACAGCGGATGCCGATGCTGGCGTTGTGTTGAACGTAGAACCCGGCCATGGCGGTGTTCGTGTTCGCGTCCCGTCCGTGCAACGGCTTTTCGTACATCTCTTCCATTGAGAGCATCATCGACTTGCCCAGCGTTCGCTCGGCGAACTCGCTCGAGTTGTAGGAGCCGACCATGCAGGCGATAAACAGACCCCAAAACAGCACGAAGGCCAACCGCAGCGCGGGGTCGTTGAACAGCCGTTGCGGCACATTCACGAACAGCTCTTGCGTCCAGCGTCGCCATTGAAACCCCTGGCCCCGATAGAGCAGGTTATGAGCGCGAGCCACCAGTTGATGCAAATACTGCACGGTGTTCGGGGGCAGTTGGTAGGCGTCGGCCAGCGCCAGATCGGCGCACGCCGCGCGGTACAGTTGGCCAAACCGGCCGATCTCGTCGGGGGTCACGCGGCGGTGCGACTCGAACTGATCGCAGGCGCGGGCCAGTTGCCGCCAGTTTTCGCGCCGTTGCTCGAGCAGATCGATGACTTTCATAGCTAACGACGCTCTCTCAGGTGCGAATGACGATTTCCGTGGGATCGACCGGCCCGTCGACGATCAGCGCGGTCTCGACAACCTTGGCGGGTTTCAGCGTCGACTCCTCGTCGAGTCCGAAGTCGGCAATAAAGGTCTTATGATACAACGCACATAGCAGCAAGTCGGGACCGGTCTGACGCGGTAGATCGAGCTTCTCGCGGAGCGGCTCGGCCAAATGCCAGGCAATCTCGTTGCGGCGCTGCAACGAGAAGGTCAGCCGCCGCTCGACGTAGCGCGACAGAGCGCGGGCCAAGCTGCGCGACGCGCGAAAGTTGGGAGGCACTTTCGCGGCCAACTCGATCACGCCGGCATCGCGCACCTGCACGACGCCGTAGGCTCGCATTTGCTCTTCGACGACGACCATCGTGCCCGAGGCGAGGTCTCCCAGCCGTTGCATGCGGCGCGTGGCGGCGACGGTGCTCAAGCCCAGCACGTAGGTTGGCAAGATGTACCAAATCGGTAGGGCATCGACGACGCGCAACAGATTGCGCAGCACGGCCTGCCAGGCTTGCACCGGTTGTCCATCGACGCCGACCACTCGGATGCCCAGCGCGCGTTTACCCGGCGTCTGGCCATTCCACAGTGCCTCGAAGACACCGCCGTAGAACCAATCGAGCGCGAAATAGACGACCAACCCCAGGAACACGCCGATCCCCTGCAAGCCGGCTTGATCGGCGAACACGAGCCCGATCCAGACGATGACGATGATCGCAATTTTGACCAGGACGTCGATCAAATAGGCGGGCAGACGCCGAAACGGCCCGGCCAGTTGATACTGGAAGGCGATATTCTCGGGCGTGACGATTTCGATTCGCGTATCGAGTTGTTCCAGCCGGTCGGCCACGCGACCCCCTAAAATTGGCGCGACTGAAGTTGAGTGCCTGCACAGTCTATATTGTCAGTTCCCGAGCCGTACCCCGCAATGGGGCAGTTCAAGACGAATGCAAAGTCGTTCGTCGACCGGAACATTGGAATTGTCCTACGCTCTCGCATAAGCTGGTGGACATGAGCAACTTGAACTCGCGTAATGCACACGACCGGCGGACTTTTTTGTCGGCACTAGGGCTCTCGACCGCCCTGAGCGGCCTGGGACTGCACAGCGACCCTACGGTGAGCGTCGCGGCGGACGGGCCCGTCGAGTTACCCGACTCACTGGCCAATTTGGGGAATCGCTACGCCGACATCGCGAAGCTCGCCGACTCGATGCGGTACGAGTACTCTTGGGCCGCGGGCAACATGGCGACCTTCAGCGAGTTCCAAGCCACGGCGCGAGCCAAGCTGTTCGAGCTATTACAGCACAAGCCGGCTGAGGTGGCGCCCCGCGCCGAGTTGCTCGAGCGTGTCGACTGCGGCAGCTACACGCGCGAAAAGGTCACCTTCGCCACGACGAGCGCGTGGCGTGTGAGCGCCTACGTGCTCGTACCCAAGGGGCTGCGCGACAAGGCGCCGGCGATCGTCGATCTGCACTCGCACGGTGGGATGTTTCTGTTCGGCAAGGAGAAAGTGGTCGACCTCGGGCAGAATCACGAGGCGATGACCGCCTATCATGCGCGGAATTACGACGGCCGACCGACCGCCACCGCGCTGGTCGAGCGCGGCTACGTCGTCATCTCGATCGATGCCTTCATGTTCGGCGAGCGACGCGTGCTGCTCGATGGCGATCGCAAATACGGTTGGGATCGCAGCCGCTACACGCTCGACGACGTGAAATACCTGAACGACCAGTGTCGGCAAAAAGAGACGACCCTGGCCAAATCGTTGGTCTTTGCTGGCTTGACCTGGCCGGGCATCGTGGCCTGGGACGACCTACGCACGGTCGACTACCTGAGCAGCCGCGCTGATGTGGACCCCACGCGCATTGGTTGCACTGGCATCTCGATGGGCGGTTATCGCTCGTTATACCTTTCGGCCCTCGATCAGCGGATTCGAGCCGCCTGCGTCGTCGGGTTCATGTCCACGACGCGCTCCATGTTGCGAGCCCATGTCGACACGCACTCGTGGGTTCATTACCTGCCGGGGCTACATCGCTTCTTGGATTGGCCCGATCTGGCCACGCTCGTCGCGCCACGGTCGCTATTTGTGCAACAGTGTCGGCAAGATCGACTGTTTCCGCTCGAAGGTATGCAGCAGTCGCTCGATCAAATCGCGGCCGGCTTCAAGCGAGCAGGCTGCGCCGAGCGTTATCGGGGTGCGTTTTATGACGAGCCGCATCGCTGGAGCCGACCCATGCAAGACGAGGCGTTCGCGTGGCTCGATCAGCAATTGGCCCATACGCCCCGCGTGTAAATACGTGGATCACGACATTTTTCTCGGAGATGATCGACATGCAACGACTGAATTGCTGCCTTGCGGGGCTCATCGTGCTGGGCTCGGCGTCGCTCGCCTGGGCCGACGATCCGCTGGCAGCCCGCGCCGCGGCGGCGCTCAAAAAGGCGGCCGACTATTTCGATCAGCACGTGTCGTGCGAGGGGAGCTATCTCTGGCGATACACGCCTGACCTGAAGTACCGCGAGGGTGAAGAGACCGCGACCGTCACCCAAGGTTGGCTCCAGCCGCCGGGGACACCCAGCGTCGGCCAGGCATTGCTCAGCGTGTACCTGCTGACCGATGATGAACATTACCTGCGGCTGGCTCAACACACGGCGGCGTCATTGCGACGCGGACAACTCGAGAGCGGCTGCTGGGCCGAGTTGATCGAGTTCGACCCGGCCAAGCGAACGGCTCATGCGTATCGTGTCGATCAACCGAACGACGCGAGCCAGCGGCGTAACACCTCGACGCTCGACGATAACAAGTCGCAGTCGGCGCTGCGGTTTCTGATGCGTCTCGACGCGGCGACCAAGTTCCAGGACGCTGCGCTGCACGAGGCGGTGTTGTATGCCCTCGATCGGTTGATCGTGGCGCAGTACCCGAACGGCGCCTGGCCGCAACGCTTCAGCGGAGCGCCCGACGCGGCCCAGTTCCCGGTCAAAAAAGCCTCGTATCCCGAAAGCTGGTCGCGGACTTGGCCGGGTGCGAAATACGCTACGCACTACACGTTCAACGACAATGCCATGAGCGACGTGGTCGACGTGATGCTCGAAGCGGCGCAGACTTACGAGCAACCCAAGTATCGCGCCGCGGCGATTCGTTGTGGCGAGTTTTGCTTACTGGCTCAGATGCCCGCGCCGCAGCCGATTTGGGCGCAGCAGTACGACGCCGACATGCACCCAGCCTGGGCACGAAAATTCGAGCCGCCGAGCGTGACCGGCGGCGAATCGCAAGGGGTGATCGCCACGCTGCTGCAAATCTATCGCTCGACCGGCGAGCGCAAATTTCTCGACGCCTGCGAGCCGGCCCTCAAGTACCTCAAGCGGGTCGAGCTCGCGCCGGGGCGCATGGCACGCTTTTACGAACTGAAAACCGATCGCCCGCTCTACTTTACCAAGGATTACAAGCTGACCTACGACGACTCCGATATGCCCACGCACTACGGTTTCAAGCTCGGCACGAAGGTCGACACGTTGCAAGCCGAGTACGATCGGCTCGCGTCGACGGCCTGGGACAAGCTGCCGCCAGGCAAGCCGTGGTTGTCATTGCCCATGAAGAGCAAAGGTCCCTCGGAGGCTCAGCGTCGCGAGGTCGAGCAACTGATCGGGACACTCGACCCGCAAGGGCGCTGGCTCGTACCGGCGAAATTTGCTGGCGACGGCAAGCCGACCGGGGTCGAACAGATGATTGCGACCGAGACGTTCATCAAGAACGTGACCAGCTTGGCCCGATACTTAGCCGTGGCGAGAAATTGAATTCAACCGTGGACGCACGATCCATCTGGGGTTTGCACCTCGGACGAGTCTGGAAGGAACGAACCACAGAGTCGCCGAGGACACGGAGAGGAAGTGGAGGAGTGGAGAACAACGCGCTCGCGTCAGCGATACTCCATTCATAGCTTTTAATCCCTTGTCG
>CAYLYE010000277.1:0-7389 GCA_964387325.1 uncultured Planctomycetaceae bacterium | reverse complement strand
CACTCGTTGATCGTTGACATAGTAGGCACGAAACAAACCGTCGAACGACAATCCGCCGCCGGGCGTGCCGCAGAGGCACGATTGACCGTAGTTCGAGCCTTGATAGATCGCCTGCCACGGCTGGCACTCCAGGCAACGTCGCGGTTCGATCCACCACAGGGGGTCGCCCATGAATGCCGAGTCCGCTGGCCAAGCTGACTGCGGGGCCAACTCGGGCACGAGCATTGTCGGCGCAGGGGTTTGAATCGATTCCGGCGTGACGACATCAGGGCGTGTCGGGGTAGCCTGTGCAAACACCGGCCCCGGCCGCGAGTTGCCCGACATCGAGGGACCGGTCGAGTCGACCGACTCGGCCATCGCTTGCCAGAACGGCGAACTCGGCAACTCGCCAGCGCACAACGGCCCGACGAGCGCCATCGTCAGGACGAAGCTCAACGTGACGAAGCTGGCCCATGACGCGCCGTAGCAGCTCATCGAGCGATGTTGTACGGCGCGCAAGACCATGAAATCCAATTCGATCGCAATGATTCGTCAAACACCCGTGGCGCAGAGGAGTGAGCCCCTTCGCGGGTACCGTTAGCTACCCATGAAAAGATTCGGAATCCTTACAACTGGAATTAACGTAGGAACTCGAACATTTAGCAGGGTTTAACACGAATTTGACTGTTTTACGCCCGACAATCCGAAAAGCTTTCCCAACTTATGCCTCACCCGCTCCCTCCATGCTGGCAGAGCAATTGCACTCGGCTACAATGCCGACAATCCGCCCCCCCCTTGCTCACCCTTCAGGATATCCCCGCCCATGGCGCTCGATCTGGTTCAAACTCTTGCCGACTTAGTCGCTACCCCCAGCGTGAACCCGATGGGCCGGCCGGTCTCGGGCCCCGAGTTCTACGAGCACCGGGTGACCGAGTACTTGCAGGCCTTGTTCACACGGCTCGGCCTGCCGTGGCAGCGGCAGACGGTCGCCCCGCAGCGCGACAACATCGTCGCCCGACTCGATGGTGCGAAGCGGCCCGAGGACGGCGGCAAAGTGATTCTCTTCGAGGCTCACCAAGACACGGTCCCCATTGATGGCATGATCATCGACCCGTTCAAGCCCGAGGTGCGTGATGGTCGCATGTACGGACGCGGCTCGTGCGATATCAAGGGGGGGATGGTGGCCATGCTGGGGGCCCTTGCCCGGCTGGCCCAGGATCGACCGGCCAATATGCCGACCATTCTGATGGCCTGCACCATCAACGAGGAGTGTGGCTTTACCGGGGCGACGGCATTGACCGAGTATTGGCGACAGCCGGGCTCGATCTTCCCGCGTCAGCCCGACTTGGCGGTCGTGGCCGAGCCGACCAGCTTGAATGTCGTCGTGGCCCATAAAGGCACGGTTCGCTGGCGTGTGCAGACGCACGGCAAGGCATCGCACAGTTCGATGCCTCACCTGGGCGACAATGCCGTGTACAAAATGGCCCGCGTGCTGTCGGCCTTCGAGAGTTATGCCCGCGACGAGACACCGAAGTTTGCCCGCCACGCGCTCTGCGGCGGCGTGACGCTCAGCGTCGGCTTGATCAGCGGTGGCATTAGCGTGAACACGGTACCCGACTTATGCACGATCGAAATCGACCGGCGCGTATTGCCCGGTGAGAGTGGCCCGGACGCCTATCAACATGCCATTGCATATGTCAACCGCGTGGCGAACGTCTCGCCTCCGCTGACCCACGAGGCGCCGTTCATCATGGGGCCGGCGCTCTCCGACGCGCACAACGGACCGCTCGCACAGCGCTTGGTGAGCGCGGCGCAGCAGCGGATCGGCCGTGGCGAGACGATCGGCGTGCCGTACGGGACCGACGCTGGGGCGTTCTCCCAGGCGGGCGTGCCGTGCGTCGTGTTTGGGCCCGGCTCGATCGACCAGGCGCACACGGTCGACGAGTGGCTGCCGCTCTCCGAACTCCAGCAGGCCAGCGACATCCTCTACGACTTTGCCGCCTCGGGGGCGTAACGCATCGCCACGCTCAACACTAAAACGTGTCGAGAATGAAATGATGCCCCGAGTGGTAGCGGCGATCTTCCGGATACTCGTTGTGCCACTTGCGATTGTAAACCGGAATACGCATCTCTTGCGGATAGCGGTAATACAAGCTCTCGGAGCTCTTGTAGTAGTCGCGGTTCCAAAAGTTCTGCGGATAGTAGATGTACGGGTAGTGGTAGAACCGCTGCCAGTCTTGCGTATTTTGGCTGTGGGCCCATTGCCGGCCGTAGGCCTGCTGGGCGTCGGCTGAACTGGCCGCCGCGCTGAGCGCGCCGGTGCAGACCAACGCCCACATGATGCGTCGAAACATGTCGACTCTCCCTCTCGATTGGCTTGTCTGAGTAGAGCACCACGCCTGGCGGACACCGTGTTTCGCGTTCATCGATACGGGTCGAGACGCGATGAACACACAGGCCGCGCTGCGGGAAGAGGCGAGCGCTCGTTAACTTAGGCATCGGCCAACGATACGTCCGGCATTGAGCGAATATCCGCTATTCGCGTCATAACCGAACGACTGCACTGCTGGCAGACAAGGCGATCTAGTTAGCCGCGAGGCGCAGCCGAGCGCGTAAACATTGCGATCACAAATGGATCGCGATCCGTACGCGCTCGGCTGCGCCTCGCGGCTAACTTTGTGATGGATGATCGAGCTACTTCGGGAATTTTCCCTCGGCCAACTCGTCGTCCCACGCGTCCATCAGCGGCCAATCGATCGCACAGGTGCCGAAGTCGGCCATGTGCAGGTAACTCTCCAACCGCTGCATCGTCTGACGAATTTGGACATTGTCCTTGCGGAAGATCGGCCCATGACTGGGCAACAACCATTCGACGTCGCTATCGTGAATCCGCTGCAACGACTTGAGAAAGTCCCGAATATCGCTGCCATGATGGGCATCGATGACGCCAACACAGCCATCGCGATAAATGTTGTCGCCGCTGAACAGCAAGTTGCCCATGCGAAACGAGAGCTGACTATCGGTATGACCGGGCGTGTGCCAAACTTCCAGCTCGAGATTGCCGATGCGGATTTTGTCCCCTTCGTCGATAAACTCGTCGAGCTTGACGGGCGGCATCGGCATATTGATCTTCTGAGCGGCAATCTCGGCAAAGGTCTTGATCCGGTCCCCCTCGGCGAGCGTGTCGGCGGCGAGCCGATGTCCCGTGACGGTCGTGCGGAGAATTTGCTTCAATTTGGCCAAGCCTTGGATATGATCAACGTCGGCATGCGTGGCGATGATCGATTGGCAGTTGGACAACGGAAAATCGAGCTGCCGGATGATGTCGACAATTTCGTCGACCGTCTCCTCGTAACCAATATCAATCAGCACCCAGGACTGTGCGTCGTACACCAAATAGACGTTGCACCCCAGGCGTTCGCCAGCCTGGTAGTTCATTTCAATCACGTTCGGGAAGACGGGCTTCCGCTCAAGCATAGTCAGGCACTCGAATGAGAAGACAAGATCGTTTGGGGGTCGCCCAGTTCGCCCGAACAGGCTTACTCGACGAATCTTGGAGCGGTCATCTTAGAAACCTCGTCCGACGACGACAAGCCGCCCGCCTACACTCGCTTCAGAATCTCTCATGAGCACAGCCGATTCCCAGGCCAACGCCAGCCAGTTGAACGATCAGGGCATCGCCCTGGCCCGGTCGGGGCAGATGCAGCGAGCCAAAGCCCTGTTCGAGCAAGCGATCCGCTTGCGACCCGATTATGCCGGGGCCTACAACAACCTGGGCAACGTGTTTCGCCGCTTGGGACAACTCTCCGACGCCGAACAAGCCATTCTGCGCGCCATCGCGCTCGATCCATTCGACGCCCATTTGACCTGCAATCTGGGGCAACTGTACTGGCAGCAGGGACGCTACGTCGAAAGCGAGAAGCTGCTCCGCAATGCGGTCCGCGTCGATGGACAGTCGACCGACACCCATCGCGCGCTCGTCGGGCTGCTCGCCGATCTGGGCCGATCCAGCGAACAGTACGAAGCTGCTCAGCGCTGGATCGCAGCTCAGCCACACAGCGGCGAGGCGCACATGGAGCTGGCCAAGGCCTGCCATGAGCTGCGCAAGCCCACCGAGACGCTGCAAAACTATCGCCGCGCGATCGAGTTGGAGCCGAACCTCGCGGCCGCCCATGCCAACTTGGCCTACATGCTCGCCGATCAAGGACGCTGCATCGAGGCACGCGAGCACTACGACACGGCCTATCGATTGCAAGGGGACGCGCGGCTCCGCATCGTGCGCGACACCATGTTGCCGCCGATCTACGACTCGCACCAGCACATGCTCGACAGCCGACAGACGCTCGTCGACAACCTTCGCACGCTCGACGAGGAAGGCATCCGGCTCGACACGACGCAGCAGATCATGCCCACGCTGTTCTACTTGGCCTATCATGGTCAGAACGATCGCGAGATCTATCAGCAATTGGGCCGACTCGGTCAAGCGCCCCGCAGCATACGTATCGATCCGCCACGAACACGTACCAACGGCAAGATACGCATTGGCGTTTTGTCACGCTGCCTGCGCGACCACACGATTGGCCGGCTCAATCACGGCTGGCTCGAGCACCTGTCGCGCGATTTCGAGTTGGTGTTTCTCACCGTCGGCGTGTCAGACGACTTCATCGGCCAAGCCATTCGCCGCCGCGCCGACAAGTATGT
This sequence comes from uncultured Planctomycetaceae bacterium, assembly GCA_964387325.1. GTDB lineage: Bacteria > Planctomycetota > Planctomycetia > Pirellulales > PNKZ01 > CAZZBK01. The sequence goes on along the minus strand of CAYLYE010000277.1, from coordinate 2,709 downwards.
CGTGGTCCCCGGTCAACTGGGCGTCGCCCTGCGGCTGATCGCCTCGCAAGAACTGGACCTGTTGTTCTATACCGACATCGGCATGGACCCGTTCACTTACACATTAAGCTACACGCGGCTCGCACCGGTGCAGTGTTTGACCTGGGGACATCCTGACACGACCGGCCTGTCGAGCATGGACTACTTCATCTCTTGCCGCGACGGCGAGACCGATCGGTCCGACGACAGTTACAGCGAAAAGCTCGTGCGGCTCAGCCGGCTGGGCGTGTGTTATGACCCGCCTCCGCAGCAAGATCGCCCCGCCGCTCGGGCTCATTTCAACTTTGCCCCGGGCGAGCACATCTACTGCTGCCCTCAAACGACCTTCAAGCTCCACTGCGATTTCGACGACGTGCTCGGCAACATCTTGCGACGCGATCCGCAAGGTCGGCTGATGATGCTGCAGTCGCGGCACGACTATTGGCAAGAGCTGATCATGCGCCGTTTTCGCCGCACGATTCCCGACGTGCTCGACCGCGTGGAATGGCTCCCCGCCCTGCCCCGAAACGACTACCTACGACTACTCGCGGCGACCGACGTGCTGCTCGACCCGTTGCACTTTGGCGGCGGCAACTCGAGCTACGAAGGACTTGCTGTCGGCACGCCGATCGTCACGCTGCCGAGCGAATTCTTGCGCGGGCGACTCACCTACGCGATGTATCGCCAGATGGGCCTGAATAATCTGATCGTGAATAGTCCCATTGAATATGTCGAGCGTTGTGTGCAGATCGGCACCAATGCCGACGAGCAGTATGAGCTACGCAAGGAAATACTCGCCCGCGGCGACACGATCTTCCGCGATCGGGCGATCGTCGGCGAGTTCGAGACGTTCTTCCGTCAGGCCGTGGGCAGGTAACGATCAGCCCGGTCCTGCGACGGGGTATCTTTCGCAGGTAGCCGATACGTTTTCGCCGCCACCACGCCGACGCAGCAGTATAGCGCGCTGAACAAGGCAATCGCCGAGACGGAAACCACAATGGCTTCCATTAGGTTTCTCCAGATCGGTTCACCCGCTGTCCACTTTTCAAAATAAAGCATGTATCCAATGCGCCAATATGAGTGTGGGAATAAAAAATAGTGATATTCCATTGCCATAATTCCTAGGAAACAACACCAAAATATTCGCGAGAGATCGCGTACAACGAGCGGCATAAAGAACGGAACGAGCATAAAGGGCGTGGCAATCCAGACGTCGCGTTCTTGGTCATTACAGTAATTGCCCTTGTGATACGCGAACCACAGAATCGTAAGATATCCCAGCAAGGCGACCCCAGTCCAAACCGTCGGCCGACGTGCCAGACGAATCATGGTCTTGCTCCATTTATGGTTTGGGGATTGGCGGCAACACTGGCGGAGTGAGTCGATACGTTTTCGCCGCCAACACGCCGATTAAACCGTACTGTGCGCTAACCAAGAGATTTAACGCGATTGATTCAACATACCATTCGATGAACGTCTCATCAGTGATTCTCGGCATCCATTTTATGTAATACAGCAGGATTGTATTATCAAATATATTAAATTTATATACAATAAATGGTGTAATTGTGTAAAACGCAACCATTGAGAAACAGAGACAAAAGATCCGTGCGACTTTGTGGATTACCAACGGTAATACTAACGGCACAAGCATAAAGGGTGTGGCCATCCAGACGTCACGCTCTTGGTCGAGGCAGTAATTACCATTGTGATAGGCGAACCACAGTAGCGCAAGATATCCCAACAAAGCAAGCCAAGTCCAAACGGTCGGCCGACGCACGAGACGAATCATGGTCTTGCTCCTTTTATGGCTTGGGGATTGGCGGCAATACCGGTGGAGGCACTCCCAGGCCACCATAACGAATGTGGATATGCTTCGCTGGATCGGGATCGCGAGTGTCCCATTCGTAAACCATCCAGTGATCGGCGGCCGAGCCCGCGTGTTTGCCGAACTCCTTTAATTCCTGGGCATCGCGGGTGGAAGGGAGGATGTACGTCGGATCTTTTTTGTGCCCACCTTGAGACGGCCGATTCCACCGCCCTTGGTCCAAGTTCGGATAACCTTTACTCTTCGGGATGAAAACCGCCCGGCCGCGGATCACCACACGACCATAGGTGCCTGGTTGTTCAGGAGCCACTTGAAACGTGTCTTCCCCTTTGAGTTTAGGATCTTCGCCCCCACGCACTTGGCTGTCCTTATTTAAACCAACACCTACATCGACTCTCCAAGCTTCGAGATAACTATCCTGGATATTTTTTGTGCGGCCGCTCAATGGATCCGGATCGCCATTGGCAGCGCGCTTCATGGCGGTGACTTCGTTGCCAGCCGCGTCGCGCACATCGGGTTCCACGGTCACGTGCTGCACGAGCCAGCCGTGGTTATTGAAAGGAAGGAGACTGGGGTCGACAGTCCCCTCCCAGGGGATCGTCCAACTGGCGCCGCCCTGATCGCGACCATCGACCGACGGCGCGTGCGTCGGCTGGCCCGGGTGCCGACGGACGACGATGCCGGCTTGCTTGACCACGGCGGCGTCAAACGTGGGCCGCGGAGCGGGGTTCGCCACGGCCGGGGGCGACTGTAGCTGCGCCAACTGATCGTGTTCGCGTGGCGGTTTCGCGCTCGCACTTCCGTCACCGGATGAGGCAAACCAACCCGCGTTGGGTGGCCCTCCTTGGCGTGGATGCTTGGCC
>CAYLYE010000276.1:0-7390 GCA_964387325.1 uncultured Planctomycetaceae bacterium | reverse complement strand
CCGGTGAACGACAGCCTCATGGAACTGTTGGTCATGATCGACAGTTGCAAGCGGGCGAGCGCCGAGCGCATTACGGCCGTAATTCCCTACTATGGCTACGCGCGTCAAGATCGCAAAGACGAGGGGCGAGTGCCGATCACCGCCAAGTTAGTGGCCGACCTGATCACGCGCAGCGGCGCTAATCGCGTGTTGACGATGGATTTGCATTCACCGCAAATCCAAGGCTTTTTCGATGTCCCGGTCGATCACCTTTACGCCGCGCCGGTGCTCAACCAGCACTTTGTGAATATGCACTTTGGCGATGACGAGATGATTGTCGTGAGCCCCGACGAGGGGAGCGTCAAGCGAGCCTTGTGGCACGCCAAGCGGTTGAACACGCCTCTGGCAATCGTCGACAAGCGGCGGAGCAGCGCCGAGAAAACACGGCAGGAGAACATCATCGGCGCGAGTGTCGAGGGCAAAGTCGTGCTGATGTTCGACGACATGATTAGCACGGCCGGCAGCATTTGCGGAGCGGCGCAGAAGGTCCACGAGGGGGGGGCTAAAGCCGTCTATGTCGCCGCGACGCACGGTGTCCTTTGCGGCCGGGCCATCGAAAACCTGACCGCCTCGCCGATCAAGAAACTCGTTATGACCGATACGATCCCCCTCAAGACCGAAGCGCAATTACCGATCATAGAGATTCTGTCGGTCGCGCCACTGCTGGGCGAGGCCATCAAGCGAATTCATCGCAACGAATCGGTCAGCCGGCTCTTCGAGCGTTAGGCGTAAGCTACGCTAGGCTAGAGAGTGTCAAGCAGGAACGATTACGGTGTGTTTACGCACGCGGTAAGTTGTGCATGGCAGGGCACTTTCGCGCGTTGAACACCACGTAGAGTCAAATCGGCCGCGAGCAGTCTGCTCGTGCGTGAAAGGGAAATGTCATGGTGCGCTTAGTTATCGCTGTCATCGTGGTCTGCTCTTGGGCGAGCCCCGCAGAATGGGTTGCCGCGGCGCAGCCTGTTGCCCCGGAAGTCATCACCACGCCACGTGACGTGTTGAAACCCGACTCGAAACCTTGGCTCCCCTCGCACGATACACAAACGGTTGAGCAAAAGATCGCCTCGGACGAGGCCGACGAGTATCGTCATTCGCACGAGAAGAAGAAAAAGGACGACGAAGACGATCACCTGATTCCGTACAAGTACAAGAAGTACTTTGCCGCGGGTCTGCACCGCCCTTGGACATTCCTGCCCGACTACAAGTACTGGTATGGCCCCAAGTATCATCCGTGGAACCCGGGCGTGCGGACCATTTATCGTCCGAGCACAAAAAATCTGAACTATGTCGACTATGATCCGACCGTGCATCGTGTTTCGGCCCCATTGAGTAACCCCCATGTCGGTGCGACCAGCAACGGCACGACGGTTACATCGGGCATGCACACGCAACTCGCGCAGTCGGCCGGAGCCGCTTACGTTCCGAACATGAACCCGGCGATGACGAGCGATCCGCAGTCGAATTCGGCTTCCATGCAAATGCCTCCACAGCCGGCTTACCAGCCGAACGTCATTCAGAATCCTTGGCAAGGTGCGTACAACGCGGGCTACGCTCCGCCGCCCCAAATGATGCCGGGCATGATGGGGCAACCGAACTCATGCAACTGTCAAGCAGGCATGGGCATGCCACAGCCACCGATGATGGCGGGTTATAACGTGGGCGGTCCGGTGTATAGCGCCAGCTACTGGCCTCGTCATGCGGGTTCGTACTCGCCGTTCGTCGGCTATTACGGCTACGGTGGTCGTTACCATTACGGTTACGGCCCCTATAATTACAACTGGAACCAAGGTATCCGCTATGCCGGTTACGGATGGGCGGCCGGTCCTGGTGGCGCTGCCTCGTACGGTTACGCTCCGAACTACAATGGCTACAACGATCCTTATGGCAACAACGCGCCAGGCTACGGTTATGGCGTTGGCGGCGCGGGTGGCGGCGTTAGTCGCTTTGGCCGCGATGGAACGTTTAACTACGGCTACTGGCAAAGCGGTTTGGCTTACTAATCGACGCCCATACGATCCGTTTGTGTCGTCCAACGATTCTTCAACAGGCTCTGCTTCGCGGCGGAGCCTGTTGTCGTTTGGATTGACTAACAACTTCGGAGTGAATGAACTAAACTGAGCGGCACTCTGCTTAACGTCTGGTTCAGGTTCCAGGAACGCTTGCCATGATGTCACTCATGTTGGCCCAAGTCGCACTGCTCACCAGCCTCGGCGTGGGAGCCGATCGAGTCGAGATACAAACTTCGGTCGGTCGCTTGGAGGTTTTCACCTATAAGCCCAAGACCTATCAAGCGGGCCCTTTGATCGTTGTCTGCCATGGCGTGTTACGCAACGCCGAGGAGTATCGCAACCACGCCCAGGGAATGGCCGAGCGATTCGGGGCGATCGTCATCGCACCGAAGTTTCCTGAGTCCGAGTTTCCGATCGAGCAGTATCAGCTTGGCGGCCTCATTCGCAATGGTCAGGTGCGACCGCTCGAAACCTGTTCTTGGAACGCGGTGCCCGACCTGATCGCCGAGATTCGCCGCCGCGAGCAGCGCCCGGAGATGCCCTGCTACCTGATCGGCCACTCGGGCGGGGGCCAGTACTTGATCCGGCTCAGCGGCTTCATCAAAACCGACGTCCGGCGCATTGTCGTCGCCAATCCGGGCACCTACCTGCTACCGAACCGCGAGACGCCATACCCATATGGCTTCGGAGCGTTGCCCGACACGCTCAGCAGCGACGCGTGGCTGAAGCAGTATCTGGCCCAACCGATTACGATATATCTGGGCATGGACGATTTGATTCGGGACGAGCATTTCAATGTTGAGCCCATTCCAGAAAAGCTCGGAAAAAACCGTTACGACCGAGGCCAGAACGCGTTTCGGATCGCAGAGCAACTCGCCCGTGAAAAGGGCTGGCCCTTCAACTGGCGCTTGGTGCGCGTGCCGCGTGTGGGACACGACCATCAGGCGATGTTCGATCACGAGCTTTGCCGCTTGGCCCTGTTCGGCGAGTCCGCGCTGACACCTCCCAACGCAGATTGACGTGCCATGGAACCACACGGGGCGTTCACCCAGCGGGTAGTTCATCTGGCACGAACCGGGGGCTTATTCAGAGCCGGTTTGCGCAAGCAAACGCTTGACCCAGCGGCGAGTGGCTCGCGGGAAGATAACAATCCAGCGTCGAGAAGCCGGCACGGCGAGCAGGTCTTGTAACAGTTGCAAATAGATTCGTTGCTCGGCGCGGTCCTGCTCCAGCGGTAGCGATTCGTGCCACAACACGATCGTGCTCGTCGACGGCGGCACCCCATTCAAGTCTCGCAAACATTCTTCGAGCGCATCCCAATTATGACCAAAATATGCTGGCAACGATAATCCGCGCGCCAACTCGACCAGCAACTCCGGCTTCTGCTGCACGTGCTTGCCAATCCGCACGACAAGTGTGGTGGCAACTGCATCGGGTGGATCGTCAATAAAGCGGAACGATGACATGTGCCGTCCTCAAGTCAATGACACGCGAAACCCATGTCGCGCGAGCTCACGAAACCAACCCAGCTACGGACGAATTTTGCGAAACGAGCCGTAGTGGTCGTGTGTGTACCAAGCGTCGTTCGACTCGCCGGTGATGATCCGCTGCGGCCCCGGCCCTCGCTCGTTGGGCGTAGGATGCACCCATTCGTGATAATAACCCGACGGCTGATTGGGTAGCCGACGTTCGCGATTGTTGAACACCGTGCCATCATGCGCGAAGCGGCTCAACCGCTCCCCACGGGAGATTCGCTCCAGCGTCGGCCGTAGATCAACGGGTCCACGATAGATCACCTCGCCGTCCTGATTGTGAAGTGTCACCGAAGCAATCACCGCCGGGTCGTCCGCGGTCGCCTGCAAGACAGGGGATATATCGCGATTCTCGCCAGGCTTTAACGCCGTCGATGCGTCAATCTGTGCGTGCTCGACCGTCCGGGTCGGGTCGATCTGCGGCGCAGGAGGAAACTCACCCCGTTGCCACTGTAAGTACCCACCGATAACCACGATGGCCAGAATCATGAGCAGCCGAAATGGCAGCGGGAGAAACTGCCCGATGGCCCACAGCGTCCCGAAGAGCGAGTCGCTCCGTTGCTTTGACATGATTCATCTTCCTGCAAAGAAATCGAAGGGTGTGGGTGATCTTACATCGCAGTTGCGGTGAGGCGACCGGAGGCGGCGGGGAATGGAGTGCCCTCACTATCGGTCATCAGTCCACGACGTTTACGGAGTTGAACTCTTCGCAATTCGATCAGCATACAGCCTCGCCTGACCGGCAAAGTCGAGACCAACTTTTTCTCCGATCGCTCGGCGTAGCCGTTGCGATACACTTCCAATTCGACCGTCACCGATTCGCATGCCGTCGAACGAGCGGACGTGCAACAGCCCGATGCTCGTGCTGGTCAAAAAGAACTCGTCGGCGTGCTGGGCATCGTCGGGCGTGATGTCGGTCTCGCGGCAAATTATTCCTAGATCCGTTGAGAGTTGCAGCACCAAGTCACGCGTCACGCCGTGCAACACCTTGTGCGGCGGAGGCGTGAGCACTTCACCGTGGTGGACCAGAAACAGATTGGCACTCGTGCTCTCGGTTAAATAACCGGCCGGGTCGACCAGCACGGGCCACGCGCCACGCTGCCGAGCCGTCACCTGCAAATTGGCGAGCTGAAAGTACCAACGACTGCGGGTCTTGATCGATGCGTCGATGAGCTCGCTGGGAATAGCCTGCTGATCGGGAACGTGTACGTCGAGCCCCGTGTCATATAGATCGGCAAGCGAGGCCAATTTATGCAGCAACGGATAGCAGCTTACAATCACCGTCGGCTGGTGCTCGTCCTTGCTGAACGCATCAAAAAAACCAGCGGCTGGGCCACGCGACACGTTGTGAATGATGTTCCAATCGACGTCGGGGTCTTCCGTCGGCAAGTTTCTGGCCAGCGTATCGAGCGTCACGCGATGCAACGCGTCGAGGTCGAGTCCCGGATCGATACGCAACACGTCGAGGCTGTGGAACAGCCGCTGCAAATGCTCGCGCACTCGAAAGGGCTGATGGTGAAATGTGCGCGTCACCTCATAGGCCATGTCTCCCATGACGAGGGCCGAGTCATAGATCGAGACCCGAGCGGCTGACTCGGCCATGAACTGGCCATTGAAATAGACGACGCGAGAACTCATGACGCTCCACGATTAATCATTAACGATTGAACTTATTGAAGTATGCACAGCAAAAGAGCCTAGGCGAGCAACGCGAAGCCGGCAAACACCAGGCTTCCGTAGGTCGCCCTGGTTCATTCACTGCGCAGTCGTCGATAAATGGTCTTTCAAGTCGGCGAGCCCCTGCTGTAAGTCGCGAACCTGTCGGTCGAGTGCATTGCGAGCGATACGGACGTGATCCATGATCTTTTCGCTATTACCCCGAATCGTCTCGCTCCAACCGTTGAGCTTGTCGAGGTCGGCGGTACGTTTGGCGATTTCGAGAATAGCCGCATCGAGCTTGGTGAAGTCGGCCGCTTGAGCCGAGCGTTCATGCGCCGACCGCACACAGAGCGCCTTGGCCAGCGTGACGCCGACGCGCAGAAAAAGGTCGGACTGATTATCTTCCGCGTCCCAAACGACGATCACGTCGTGCCCGTGGCGAAACACCTGATCGACGAGCGGTGGAGCGGTCTTCTTCGAGAAGACGAACAGCCCCACTTGGGCCTCGCGATTCTTGCGTGCCGTGTCGATCTCGTTAATCGCCGTTTGCAAGTCGTACCCTTGCACCTCCTTGGCCTCGACCGCGATGCGCGCCGCCGGGGCGGCACTGTCGGGACCGAGCGTCAAGACGCAATCCCCTACCTTGCAGTTCTTGATTAAGCCCGTCGTGCTGCCGGTCGCCTGGGCAATATCTCCCGCCGACTGACAGAGGTGTTCCAGGAACGCGCACACGCTGTCCTCGAATTCCACACCGTGCCGCGTCGAACGCTGCGACTCTTGCTTGCGAGCAATCATCGCCGACAGGGCACTGGCAACTTCCTGCTGAAACTTGACGTTCGTCTGTTCATGCTGTTTGAGAGTTTCGAGCAATTCGCGCCGCAATAGGCTGAGCGCCGACTGCTCGTTGTCGAGCGTAAGGTTGCTACGAATAGCCGTGTCGGTCTTCTCGACGATTCCCTTGAGCTTATTGAGAGCCGAGTGATCGTTATCAAGGCTGAACTCGTCGCTGATGCGACGCTGGGCATCTTGAACGTTACGGACCAGTCGGCTGAGCGCCGAGTCATCCTTGTCGAGAGAGAACTCTTTGACGACCACATTAATTTTGTCGCCGAGGTCTTTAGTGAACTGCCCCTGCTTCTCGGTCATCTCCGCAACGAGCCGGGCCAGAGCTCCATCCTTGTTATCGAGCGAGAACTGCCGCAACACGACTTCGCTCTGGCTCTTGAGCTGCGTGGCCATCGAGGTGCCCAGCATTTGCAACAAGCCCTGCGACTCGCTGGGGCTGAGCAATTTGAAGAGTGGACTTTGTTGGCCGACGTGACTTACCAGCGTTCGACACAGCTCACTGTCGGTCGTGCCAATCTGTCGGCGGAGGACTTGTTCGAGTTCGCCGTCGCGACGCACGAGCCGCTCGAGCCGCTCCTGAAACCGACCGGTGCTGGGGTCAAAGTACTCTTTGAGCGTCGAGGTCATCTGCTGATTGATGAGCTGCGTGTGTTGTTGTAGTTGCTGATCGAGACCACCGAGCATCCGTTCGCACTCGCGCTCGATCGTGCTGGCGTCGAGCTGCCCGCGCGCTTGTCGCAAGGCCAACACACCGATCCGCAGGGCAGTCAGAGCAAATTCTTCGCGGGGGCCGCCGTCGACGTAGCGGCTCAGTTCGGCCACCAAGTCGGGATCGACAATTTTGAGATCCAAGAACAACGGCTCGAATGGAGCTGATTCTTCGGCCGTAAATGAGGCATCGGCGACATTCGACATGGACGCATTCCTCTTACGTCGGCAGGGTATTCCGTTACGTCAGACACGCCTCAGTATGCCAAGAGAGCACTGAACATTCAATCAGGTGTGGCTCACGCGCCTCGTTGAGCCTGAACGGGGCAGGGCAGGGGGGCGCAGGTCAACCTTGAGCCCTAGCCCCGGTTTCTCTACAATCGCCGCCACTGACGTGAGGCAATCGATCCTGGTTGCCCCAGCTGATCAATGATTTAAGACTGTTTGACAAACAATTGGAGGAGCGAATGGAGCGAACGCTGATCCTGTTCAAGCCCGACTGCGTGCAGCGACGCTTGGTCGGTCGTATTCTGCAGCGGTTCGAGGACAAGGGATTCAACGTCATCGCCATGAAGATGATGCGGGTCACCCCTGAAC
>CAYLYE010000275.1:0-7483 GCA_964387325.1 uncultured Planctomycetaceae bacterium | reverse complement strand
TATATTCCATTCCGGGCCATTCGCGCGGGCAAGCAGCTCTCGGACTCGAAGGGGGCGTCAGCCGCCATCAGCACCGAGATGGCGATCGTCAGCATGCGACGAGCGATGCGTGGCTTCCAGGGACCGGCCGATATCTTCCGCAACCCGGAGGCGATCTTCTGCCTGTTCGAGAAGCCGACGGAACCGTACACCTCGCCCTTCGACTTGATCCTGGGAGCGACTGGCGATGACTTCGCCATCATGGGCATGCACTTCAAGCTAGGGCTGTACGAGCATCAGTCGGCCGGTGCGCTGCAGGGTCTGATCGATCTGCTCACGGCGAACCCGAAGATCTATGCCGACAAAGACCGCCTGCGTGGGATTCGCATTACCACTTATCAGCCGGCGTTCGGTATTATCGGCGACCCCGCGAAGCGCGACCCGCGCACGCGGCAGAGCGCCGATCACTCGATGGTCTACATCATCGCCACGCTGTTGCGCAAAGCGCTCGAGCGGCGACAAGCCAACTGGCAAGATCTGATGTTGTTGCCCGCCGATTACGACGACGCGGCACTCATACATCCCGTGACGCGTCGGCTGATGGAACGGATCGAGTTTCGCCACGGCGGTCACGACTACGACCTGAAATATCCCGACGGCATCCCCACCTCGATCGAGATCGAGCACGAACGGCTCGGCTATTTGGAGAGTGGCTTGGTGATGTACCCTGAAGGGCACGCCCGCAACACGAGCGGACACCTCGATGCACTGCTCTCGCATAAGTTCCGGCAACTCGCCGCGATCGGCGTCGACGATCCCGACGCACTGTACCGCCGCTTCACGAACTTGGGCCAAAAATCGGCTGCCGACATCGCATCGCTTTACGACTTTGCCATTCGTGGCCTGAACGACGCTCCTTAGCAATCGACCGCTGCGATGGCACTTCACGGATTATTTAACATTGCCAAGCCCTCGGGCGTATCGTCGCGCGTGGTCGTCGATCAGGTCGTGACCGCCTTGGGCCAAACGCGCGTCGGCCACGCCGGCACCCTCGACCCGCTCGCCAGCGGCGTGCTTGTCATCGCCGTGGGGCTCGCCACGCGGGCGATCGATTACGTGCAGCGGCTCCCCAAACGCTATCGCGGCACGTTTCTGCTCGGTCGCACTAGCCCGAGCGAAGATATGGAGACGGAAGTCACCTTGCTCGACAATCCGCCGATTCCGTCGCGAGCCGAGTTGGTCGCCGCCGCCGCTCGCTTCACGGGCGAACTCATGCAGCGGCCGTCGGCTTTTTCTGCCGTCAAACTCAATGGCAAGCGGGCCTACAAACTCGCCCGCCGCGGCCGCAAGGTCGAGATCACCGAGCGACCCGTGAGCATCTATCACCTCGACGTCGTCGACTACGACTACCCAAGCCTAACGCTCGATGTCGAGTGCAGCGGCGGGACTTACATTCGGGCTTTGGGCCGTGACTTGGCCGAGTCGGTGGGGAGCGGCGCGGTGATGTCGGCGCTCGAACGGACCGCCGTTGGCTCGTTCACACTCGACTCGGCTTGCCCCTGGGATCAAGTCACGCCTGAGTCGCTCAGTGCTTGGATACTGCCGCTTGCCCGGGCCGTCGAGGCGTTGCCCTGCTTCACACTCACGCCCGACGAACGCGAGCGGGTCACGCACGGCCGACCGATCCCGTGTCGCAGTGAACTCGACCCCGACGAGGTCGCTTGCCTGGAGCCGACCGGCGAGTTGGCCGCCGTCCTGTGCCGCGACGGGAGCGTGTATCGCCTCGCGAATAATTTCATTCCCTCGGGATTGGTGCACCGCAATCCTGATCGATTGATCGACACCACGCCCCCTCCTTCGTGATACGATCTCGATTCGCTAGACAGCTCTGACATCGGGCGCCAAAATTATCATCGCATCACTGGTCACGTGACCAATGGTCATATCACACACGAGAAGATCTGTAATGACAGCCCACCCCATACAATCGGTAGCCGTGCTCGGCCTGGGCACGATGGGACACGGCATCGCGCAGGCCTTTGCGGCTGGCGGGATCGAGTGTCACCTGTACGACGATGTCGCGGAGGCTCGCGCCTCGGTCGTCGATCGGGTGCGACACAACCTCGACGACTTCGTGCGGTTCGATCTGATCGCGGCACACGAGGTCGAACCGATTTTGTCGCGGTTGCATGTGCATAGCTCAGTTGGCGAGGCTAGCCAGGGGGTGCAACTCGTCGTCGAGGCGGTGCGAGAAGATCTAGTAGCCAAGCAAGCGTTGTTCGCTGAGATCGAATCGTGTGTCGCCGCCGACACGATCCTGGCGAGCAACTCGTCGAGCTTTCCCATCTCGCAAAGCGGCGTGCGACTGCGTCATCCGGAGCGAGCGCTCGTCACGCACTGGTTCAACCCGCCACACATTGTGCCGACGGTCGAGATTGTCCCTTCGCCGGCGACCAGTGAGGCGATTGTGCAGTCGACGCTGGACGTGCATCGTCGCATCGGCAAACTGGCGATCGTGATTCGTCGCGAGTTGCCTGGCTTTCTCGTCAATCGCGTGCAGGTGGCCGTGATGCGCGAGGTGTGGAGTCTGCTCGGTCAAGGGGTCGCCTCGGTCGAAGATATCGACGCGGCTATTCGCGGCAGCATGGGTTTCCGCCTCGCGGCGCTCGGCCCGTTGCGGATCCACGACTTTGGCGGGCTCGACATTCAGGCGGCCGTTTATCGCAACCTGTGTCCCCAGATTTGCAGCGACACGGAAATCCCCAAGGTCGTTGAGCAGATCGTGGCACAAGGACATTACGGCTTCAAAAACGGCCACGGATTCTACGACTACCCGGCCGAGCAGGCTAGCGCCATACTCACCGAGCGCGATCAGCGTTACTTGTCGTTGCTCAAACTCTTTCACGCCCGACAATCGATCGCACCCGCCTAACGCCCCACCCAGCAAGGAGCTTTCCGTGGCTAGCACTCGTAACGTAATCATTACCTGCGCCGTGACGGGCGCGATCCACACACCGACGATGTCGCCGCACTTGCCGATCACGCCGGAGCAGATTGCGAAGAGCGCGGTCGAGGCGGCCCAGGCCGGCGCGTCGATCCTGCACCTACACGCCCGAGACGAAGCGACCGGCTGTCCGACTCCCAACCCCGACGTGTTCTTCAAGTTCCTCGGCCAGATCAAGAGCCAGACCGATGCCGTGATCAACATCACGACCGGCGGTGGACACAATATGACAGTCGACGAGCGACTCGCCGCGCCGCTACGCGCCCAGCCTGAGATGTGCTCGCTGAACATGGGCTCGATGAACTTTGGCCTGTTTCAACTCCTCGATCGCTACCCGAAGTGGCAGCACGATTGGGAGCCGCGCTACTTGGAGAACACGCGTAATTATATCTTCCGCAACACGTTTGCCGACATCGAGCAGATCATCCAGCGACTCGGTCACGGCTGCGGCACGCGGTTCGAGTTCGAGTGCTACGACGTCGGACACCTCTACACGCTGCATCACTTTTTGGAGCGAAAACTGCTCCAGCCTCCGCTGTTCGTGCAGACGATCTTTGGTATTTTCGGCGGCATCGGCGCTGACATGGAAAACCTCTTGCACATGCGGCGGATCGCTGACAAGTTGTTTGGTAACGATTACGTCTGGTCCATCTTGGCGGCCGGTCGACATCAGACGAACTTTGTCACGACCGGTGCGATCATGGGGGGGAACGTCCGTGTGGGCCTCGAAGACAATTTGTATATCGGCAAAGGGGAGCTCGCCACGAGCAACGCCCAGCAGGTGCAAAAGATTCGCCGAGTGCTCGACGAGTTGTCGCTCGGTGTCGCCACACCCGACGAAACGCGCCGACTACTCGCTCTCAAAGGACGCACGAACGTCAAGTTCTGAGCTTCGCTTGTCTCGCAGTTTCTGTATGTCAAGAGTTGCGTGCCTCACTCGATCGAAGATCGCGAGATTCTGCGAGCCCAACCGCCCGTGCGACCTCGTGGGGTCGATGACGTTGGCTCGAAAATGGACCGTGATCGACCTGCTCGTAAGCTGCGTATACTTTAGTGGGCCCGATCAACTTTGATCGCAATGCCGGGGTGATAAGGCGGCTCGATTCACGCGTAGCATTCTCGATAAAGTGTGACCATCTCTTCGATCGTCGGTACGCGTGGGTTATTAGCCGGCGATCCACTCGCCAGCGCGTCGGCGGCCATGCGCGCTAGCGTACCTTCATACGTCGCTTGGTCAATGCCATAAGCTCGAGGTGACGGCACATCGAGGTCGTGATTGAGTGCCTCCAGGGCTGCGATCAATTGTTCGCCGGCGCGAGAGTTGTCAGCGGCATCGGCTAAGCCCGCATGCCGCGCGAAGGTGGCGTAACGCTCAATCGCCGCGCCGATGCTAAACCGCGTGACGGTAGGCAGCAACATCGCGTTGCTTAAGCCATGCGGGACGTGAAAGTAGGCCCCGATGGGGCGCGACATGCCATGCACCAAGGCAACACTCGCGTTACTAAAGGCGATGCCTGCCAGCATCGCACCACGCATCATCGCTTCGCGCGATGGCCGATTGTCGGGTGCTGCATATGCGTGGCGCAAATGGCTGCCGATCAGACGAGCTGCTTCGAGGGCGACTAGGTCCGTGAACGGTTGCGCCTTTCGTGAGACATACGCTTCTAGGGCGTGCGTTAGTGAGTCGATGCCCACCGCGGCCGTCAGCGAACGGGGCATGCTGAGGGTCAATTCATAGTCGACCAACGCCACGGTCGGCAGCAGATGCGCATCGAGCAGCATCATCTTCACTTGACGCTCGGTGTCGGTGATGACGGTCACCTTCGTGACTTCGCTGCCGGTGCCGGCCGTGGTGGGAATTGCGATCAGGGGCAGGCCCGGGAGCGGAATTTTATGGTAGCCCATATAGTCGGCAAGTGTGCCCTTGTTGCGACTCATCACGGCAATCGCCTTGGCGGCGTCGATGCTGCTTCCACCCCCTAGGGCAATGAGTCCGTCGCAGTCGAAGTCATGCAACATCGCCAGCCCTGCTTCGACATTGGCCACCGTTGGATCAGGATCGACCCCCGAGAATACGTGCCCTGTGATCTTTTCCGCCGCCAAGTCCGCGAGCACCTGTTGATCGAGGCCCAGTTGGGTCAAATACGGATCGGTCACCACCAGCGGCCGGGTCAGTCGCAGCCGCGCGGCATCTTGACCAACGAGTCGTGACGCCCCGCCACTGATGACTAAGCTGGATGGGATGTTGATTCGCGATAAATTGGGCAACTTTGTCGACATTGGATGACTGATTTTTCAGAGTAGGTCGGATGCACTCGCTGGATCGTAATGATGAGCACCTTCGGTCGCAACAGGGAGGCCACATTCGCAGCTTGGCGAGGCATTGCAAAGATCGGCTCCTCGGGACAGGTTCCTGGCTTGAAGGCGTTCCGCAGATTGATTTGCGTTTCTGATGGAGAACCGATACACTTTCCCTTGTGGGACGAGTGCCAAATCGTTGTCGGCCTCGTTTCTGAAGTAACGCATTTATTATGGGAAGTGTTCAAAATGCCCGAAGGCACGATTAAGAAGTTGACGGACAAGGGATTTGGTTTCATCAACACCGGTGGCGCGAAGGACTTGTTCTTCCACTCCAAGGCGCTGCAAGGTGTCCGCTTTGACGACTTGCGTGAAGGGCAGAAAGTCTCCTTCACCGAAGGGCAAGGTCCGAAGGGGCCGTGCGCTGAGAACGTCAAGGTCGTCTAGGTTCCCGTTGCGGTCTGATTCACTGCGTGCTCTGACTGACTATGGTCTGAATGAGCGCGAGGACCTGGATGAGCGCGGGCGAGATGGTTCATTGCCGGGACGTACATCGCTGAACGGCTATTAGAAACTGCGCATATGGTGCGGTTAAATATTGCGTTGGCATAGAATGTGTGCGCGCATTGCCGGTCCATCTCGGGCCGGTTGCGGTCGTATCGCGCAACCATGAGCCTAGACGCCGCGCACGTAGTGCGCCAGGGCATTTCGACCGGTCCGAGACGGACCGGCTTGGAATGTATTTCGTTTTTTTGAATGGGAACCGGATTCGAGCAAACCGTATGGCTCGGGAGCCGGTCCCTTTGGCAAATCGCCAGTTAATTCGCCGCTTGATAACAGGGGCGACCCGCGATGCAGGCGGGGCGATTCACTTCGAGCTGATCGGGGCCCAACACGTGCTGCGAGACATTGCACCAGCAGTATTGACTGCCGGCTTCGTCCGGGTGATCTGGGTTACGTAGCTGGCCGGTTACATACATGGCTTTGCTACGCAGATGGATGCAGGCTGGTTCGGTAACGGGCAGGTGCGAATCGTAGTATTTCTCGAAGGGCATGACGAGTTCCTTGACGATGAGTGGAATGAGCTCGAGGGCTTTAAGGCCGTGTAGTTAGAATCCACCGGTTTCGAGGCCGGCCGCTAACAAAATCGCACGCTTAGTGGCGACCTTGGCTAATTGCACTTTGTAAGCATTGTTGGAGAGAGGCGTGGCACGAGCCACAGCCGCTTCACCCGCCGCTGCGGCACTCTCGGGCGTGACGCGCTGACCGAGGAGCGATTGAGCCGCTTCGGACGCGAGCCAGGGAGTGGGCGCCACGTGCCCCAACACAATACGAGCCCCATGCACAATGCCCTCGGCAATGTGCAGCGCGGCCGAGGCCGTTGCCAGCGGATCGTCCGGCCCTTCGCCATGACGCACTTCATAGGTGCCGCTCGAACTATTGCCAGCCGGCGGCAGATAAATATGCGTCAACAGTTGATTGGGGCGGAGGATGTTTTCCCCTTCCCCTTCGTGTCGCGGTGTGCGGAAGAACTCCTCGGCCGGCAGGACGGACTCATCGCTGGGGTTGGGTCCCACGATGCGGAACGTCGCCCCCAGGGCAATCAGGGCCGGGGCGAGCCGCGAACCACTTACGAACTTGGCGGGACCCGCATTGCCAAGGATTGCATGGTAGCGATTGTCGCCATCCTCGATTTGTCGTCCGCCGTCAGCGAGCAATCCACGTCCATGCCGGAAGAACCAGCAGTGCGGCCGTTGGCAGAGGTCGCCGCCGATGGTCCCCTGACACTGAAGTTGCATGCTGTTGAGGCCGCGAATCGCTTGCGTGATGGCCGTGTAGGCGCTGAGGTAATCACTGTCGAGCAACCGATCGAGCGTGACGGCAGCGCCGATGAACACGCCTCCGTCGGACGCCATTTCTAGTTGCTTGAGGCTGTTGACTTCCATGATGTTCACCACGCGATCGGGCGTAGCGATCATCTTCTTCAAGAGCGGAATCAGATCGGTGCCTCCGGCCAAGACCGCTGTACGTCCCGCCTCGGCGGACAACAGTTCGACGACCTCGTGCTCGGAGCGGGGCGCTGCGTATTCAAAGTCTTTCATGGTATTAGACCTTTCCGGCTTTCTGCATGGCTTCGAGAACACGTTTGGGCGTAAGCGGCAGGGTCGACACACGAACCCCCAGCGCATTGCACACGGCATT
>CAYLYE010000274.1:0-7537 GCA_964387325.1 uncultured Planctomycetaceae bacterium | reverse complement strand
AACGAGACCCAGAGGAAGAGCAACAACAGGAAGCACGAGAGCGTGAACCCGACGGCGATCAGGACACGGCCGATGGATGGCGCGGACTTCTGCATCAGCAGCCCCCCACGAGCGGCGCGCCCGGCGCGAACAGCTGCTGCAAACCGGTGACGGCGGGCGAGAGAGGGCTGGCGCCGAGCAGCGACAGCGCCTCGTCACAGCCGATCGTCAGGTAGATCCGGCGGTCGACTCCGTGCATCTGGCAACACCGAATCGCTTGCATTTCGCGCAGGCTGCCGCGGTTCTGAGGGCCGGCAAGCACGTGCTGTGCGAAAAGCCACTGGCGATGACCTCCGCCGAGACGGCCGAGTTGGTACGGATCGCAGCCGATTCGGCCCGTGCGGCAGGCGTGGCGTACAACATTCGTTTCTATCCGCTGTGTCACGAAGCCGCGGCCCGCGTGGCCGACGGCTCGCTCGGCGACGTGCTGCACGTGACCGGCTCGTACGTCCAAGACTGGCTGCTGTACGATACCGACTTCAACTGGCGCGTGCTGGCCGAAGACGGCGGCGACTTGCGGGCCGTGGCTGATATCGGCACGCACTGGCTCGATCTGGTGCAGTTTATTACCGGCCGCAAGGTCACGGCGGTCTGTGCCGATTTGCGGACCGTGCATCCAACACGGCGGCGTCCGCGCGGCGGCGTCGAAACGTTTTCCGGTAAAGGCGAGGCTCCGCGCGAGACGGAGCCGATCGCCGTCACGACCGACGATTGCGGATCGGTGATGCTCCGTTTCGACACCGGCGCGATCGGGTGCCTGTGGGTCTCACAGACGACGGCCGGTCGCAAGAATTGCCTGCGCTTCGAAATCGCCGGCACGCAACAGTCGTTTGCCTGGAACAGCGAGGCGCCGAATGAACTCTGGATCGGCCATCGCGACCGAACGAACGAGACGCTGATTCGCGATCCCGCCTTGATGAGCGCCTCCGCGCGGGCCATCGCCAACTACCCGGGCGGCCATAACGAAGGCTTTCCCGACACGTTCAAGCAACTGTTCCGGAGTTTCTACGGCTACGTTGCAGCCGGCGACTTCATCGCCCCGCCGCCGTTTCCCACGTTCGCCGACGGTCATCGCGAAGTCCTGCTCTGTGAGGCCGTCTTACGCAGTGCCCGCGAAGGACGATGGGTGGAGGTCCGCGCGTGAGCGAGTGGTTTTGCGGCATCGATCTCGGCAGAGCGTCGATCGATGCCGCCGTAGCGCATCGTCTGATTCGTAACTCAACATTTCTCGCACCGTCCTGTTCTGTTTCAGAAAGAACCCACATGAACTACACCGATCTCGACATCGCCAAGATGATCGATCACTCGCTGTTGAATCCGACGCTGACCGTCGACGATTTGGAAGCCGGTTGCCGCCTGGCGATCGCTTACGATGTGGCGAGCGTTTGCATCATGCCGTACTATCTGAAACGGTGTGCGGAAATGCTGGCCGGCTCGACGGTCAAGGCGAGCACGACGATCGGCTTTCCGCACGGCGGACACACGACAGCAACGAAGCTATTTGAGACGCAACAAGCTCTCGCCGACGGCGGGCAAGAACTCGACATGGTCGTCAACATCTCGCAAGTGCTCAGCGGTAATTGGGATTACGTGCGGCACGATATCCGAACCGTAACGGAAACAACTCACTCCGCAGGGCAGAAGGTCAAGGTGATCTTCGAGAACAGTTACCTCAAGGACGACCACAAAATTCGTCTCTGCGATATTTGCGGCGAACTCGGTGTTGATTGGGTCAAGACCTCGACCGGATACGGTAGCGGTGGCGCGACGATGGAAGACCTAGCCCTGATGCGGAAGCACTCGCCCGCTCACGTGCAAGTAAAGGCCGCCGGCGGCGTGCGCGATCTCGATACGCTGCTGAAGGTTCGCGAACTGGGCGTCAGCCGCTGCGGCGCAAGTCGCACAAAGGAAATGCTCGACGAGGCCCGGCGACGCTTGAACATGTCCGCGATCAAAGTCGCGGCTACGGCCGTGGTCGCGGGATACTAGTTCACCCCGGTACCTTTCACATCGAATTCTTTCGCTGAGGAGCATCGCATGCCGCTACCGACTTTCAATCGTCGCAAGTTCTTAGTCGCTTCGTCGTCGCTGGCGGCCGCCGCCTACGCTCCTCCTTCATCAGACGCAGCAATCGAGAAAAAGATTCCGGTCGGCGTACAGTTATGGACTCTACGAAAAGAACTGGCTGACGATCTCGCCGGAACGCTCCGGCAAGTGGCCTCGATCGGCTACCAGGGGGTTGAACTCTGGTTTCAGAAATGGCCTGCTGCCGTCGAGTTGAAAAAGATCGTGGCGGACTGCGGTCTCAAGATCGCGAGCGCCCACGTCAATCTCAAAGATCTGCTCGACGATTTTCCTCGCATTGCCGATTATCACCGAACGGTCGGTAATCGCACGCTCGTCATTCCGTTTATTCCCAACTATGCCGGACTAACGCAGGACGGCTGGAACAAGACCATCGACGACATTCGCCATGTGGCCCGCACCGGACGCGAAGCCGGGTTCGAGGTGCTGTACCACAACCACGCGTTCGAGTTCACGACCCGCGTCGACGACGTCGAGGTGTTCGATCAGATTTTCGGCACGATCGACGCGCAATTGCTGGGGGCCGAGATCGACGTTTTTTTCGTCGCGGACGTGGGGCGTGACCCGGCGACGTTGCTGCGAAAATTCTCCGGCCGTCTGAAACGAGTCCACCTTAAGGAAAAATCGAAGCCGGGCGAACAGGCGCAAAATACCGAGTTGGGACGCGGCACGATCGACTGGAAACCGGTCCTCACAGCCGCCGCCCAAGCGGGTACCGAATGGTACCTCGTCGAACAAAACTGCGAAGACCGCTCGGCCTTGGAAAGCATCCGAATCAGCTTCGACTATTTGAGGAGTTTGGGAGTCGTCTAGTCGACGTCAAAGCGAGTTTCCTGGCCGATAAAGTCGGGATTTTCATCGGTTTTGCGATTTTTCGATCAGATTCGACTTTGTCGTTCGTTATTCATTTATGAACGAAGAAGTCTTGGTAAAAACGCTGCTCGATTCGCGGGTCCGGCTCATCGCGGGCGCGGCGGTCGTGTTGCGCGACCTGCACCAGGCCGAGGACGTCTTTCAAGAAGTACTCGTGCGGGCCTTCGGCACGTCGCCGAGTTCCTGGAAGGTAATCGTTCACAGGTCGGTGCTTGATTGGACTTGCGCACCCGGCGGTTTTCGGTGATAACGTTGGCATGACGTATGAAATCACCGACGAGATGATGGCGAAATGGCCGACAGCCGTGCAGGCCAAAATCCGCAAGCAAATGGCCCCCTCCCTCCTCGCCACGGTTCGAACGGTTACCTGGAAGTATTCGGTGCCCTTATGGCCAAAGATAAGAGCCGTGCTGCGTAGAACGAGACTCTGGACTTGTGTGTACAAGTTCGCACCATTTTAGTCCGTTCCCGTCCCGGCTTGGGAGATCATGCCTTGGGGGGCGGGATCTGCAGAATCGTGTTCGGCCGAGTTATGATCAGCTTCCAGGAAATGTCGTTCTTCATCTTCCTGATACGTTTTTTAATTTCCTGTTCGAGACGGGTGACGGCATAATACCCTACGGCACAAAGATCATTGGACCAGCGCACCAGGGTCATTGCCGTACTGGATTTGAGCATTGATCACTCCTAGTCCGATAAGCGATTGCCGCAAGACTTGCGCGGCAGCCATGGGATAAACTCGCTGGTTCTGGCTTGGTAGGCCGCGTAGCCGGGGCGACGGTGCGTGATGGTTTTTTCGAGCAGTGTAACTCCGGAAACTTTGAGCAGCAGGCACGACATGAGTAGCGGACTGAAGATCGTCCATGCGGCTCCGCCCGCTGAAGCGACCAGGTAGAGTCCCCACCAGATGCAGAAGTCTCCAAAGTAATTCGGATGCCGGGTCAGCCGCCAGAGACCTCGATCCATGACAAGGCCCATGTTGTTAGGGTCGGCTTGAAAGCGGGACATCTGCAAATCGCCGACCGCTTCAAAGAACAGGCCGACGCTCCATAAGGCTGCGCCCACGAAATCGAGCCAGCCGATCGGCTGCGATTCTGGGTTGAGCATCACGGCTTGAATCGGCAGCGACACGATCCACAGGATGACTCCCTGCAACAAGAACACGGTCAGCAAGCTGACCCACCAGAACCGTGATCCGTGATGTTCGCGCATGGCTCGATAGCGTCGGTCCTCTCCTTGTCCCCAATTCCGCCATAGAAGGTAGAGCGACAACCGTAGTCCCCAAATCGTTGTCAGCGCGGCGAGTAGCCCCGATCGCTCGACCGATTGGGCGGGTGGAGTGGATGCCAGCGTGAACCAAGTCACGATGATGAACCCCATTCCCCAAAACGGATCGACGACACTCGCATCGCGTCGTGCGAGGCTCAGCAGCCACAAGCCGGTCATCGTGCCAATCGTGACAAGCAGTGAATTCAACAGTATCGCGGTCCATGGTGTCATCGAGGCGTCCTCGTGTTCGGCTGCAACAGCGACTGAGACACGAACCACTCACGGCCGTTCGCGTAACCGAACAACTCGGCCACGGCGAGAAAGAACAACCGCCAGCGGTGAAACCAGCGTCGAGCTTCGGTGCGAGTGTACGTCGCCGAGAGGATCGGCAGAACCTCATGCCGATGAGCATCGAGGTTCGCGAGCCATGCTTCCGAAGTACGTTGATAATGCGTCCCGTCCCAGCACCATTTTTGGACCACACACATGTGACGATTGAAGTAGGACAACATGTTTTCGCTGGGCATCAAACCGCCCGTGAAAAAGTAGCGTCCCATCCAATTGGAGTCGCCATCGGTTTCAAACGGGTAGGCGAACCGGCGATGACAGAAATGATGCACGAACAATTTTCCATCCGGTCGGAGCCACGACGCGATCTGTTCCAGAAGTCGCTCGTAATTCCGCATGTGCTCGAACATCTCGACAGAGACGACGCGATCAAAGCGATGTTGCTCGTCGGTGAACGTATTCATGTCGGCGGTGATGACGCGCAGGTTTGTCAGACCGCGCGAGGCCGCTTCGGCTTCGATGAATCGCCGTTGCGGAGCCGAGTTCGAGACCGCGATGATCCGGCTATTGCGAAATCGCTCGGCCATCCACAGAGACAGCGACCCCCAACCGCAGCCGAGTTCCAACACGTCTTGGCCGTCGGCCAAGTCGGCTCGCTCGCAGGTGATTTTGAGCGCCGCCACTTCGGCCTCCGGCAGCAAAGCCTGTGGCGACGGCCAATAGCACGCGCTGTATTTGCGATGCGGGCCGAGCACGGCGGCGAAAAACTCCGGTGGCAATTCGTAATGCTGTTCGTTGGCTTTCTCAGGAACCGGCGCGATCGGCCCGGCTCGCATCGACTCGACGAACGAATGCAGCGATTGCGAGTTGGCAATGTCGTCGCTGCGATCACAGTCGCGCAGACGTTGTTCGCACAGACTTCGAATCGCTGCACGAGTCGCCACATCGGGGATCAAACCGCGCTCGACGGCCGCAAGGCTCAAGGACAACAAACTCATGCCGATCTCCACTCAGCCGCGCGCCTGCCGACGGCCATGGGGTCGCGTTGACAGCGTGGTTTGTCGAATTGGATCTGCACGACGCCGGTGTAGCGTTCATCGAACGACGCTTCGCAGTAGCTCAGATAGTAGTCCCACATCCGAATGAAGCGGTCGGGGTAGCCCAGCTCGCGCACGTCATTCAATTGCGAGTGAAAACGCTTCCGCCACTCGCGCAGCGTTTGGGCGTAGTGCGTGCCGAAGTCTTCGACGTGAACGAATCGCAAGTCGGTCGCGCGAGCGGTCGAATCCAGCATCGCGCTCATCGAAGGCAAACAACCGCCGGGGAAGACGTATTTCTGGATGAAGTCCACGGATTTGAGATACTGAGCGTAGCGTCGATCGGGCATCACGATTCCTTGCAGCACGAACGTGCCGTCCGGCTTGAGCAGCTCGCTGCATTTGCGAAAGTAAGTGTCGAAGTACCGATGCCCGACGGCTTCGATCATCTCGACGGACACCAGTTTGTCGAACTGGCCTGTTAGGTCGCGGTAGTCCTGCAATAGCAACGTCACGCGATCGGATAAACCGGCCTCGTCGATTCGTTGACGGGCGACATCGAACTGCTGTTGTGAGATCGTCGTCGTGGTTACCCGGCAGCCGTATTCGAAAGCCGCGTGAATCGCCAATCCGCCCCAGCCGGCGCCGATCTCCAGCAGATGATCGCCTGGTCGAAGATCGAGCTTGCGGCAGATGCGGTCCATTTTCTCCAAGGAAGCGTCGCGCAGCGTGCTGTTCGGTGTGAGAAAGATGCCGCTCGAATAGGCCAGCGTGTCGTCGAGCATGAGTCGAAAGAACTCGTTTCCCAGATCGTAATGCGCGTGAATGTTGCGACGGCTTCCCGATTTGCTGTTTGCGTGCCAGCGGTGATACAGCCGGTTGACCCAATGAGTGATCTGTGACAACCCGCGATCCAGCCGATCGGCCGCCTCGATGTTTCGCACGAAGATCCGAAAGAACGACGTCAGGTCGTCGCAGTCCCAGTCGCCGCGCAAGTACGACTCGGCTACCGACAGGCTTCCGCCGAGCACCGCGTGCCGAAAGAAGGCCGGGTTGTGAACGTGCAATCGCGGCTGCAAGTCGCCGCCGCGACCCAGCCTAGTGGAACCGCATCGATCGTTCAATTCGATACTCCCCTCCTGCAATGCTCCCAGCTTCCGCAGCAGCAGTCGCCGAGCGAACCGATCGAGCCAACCCATCCCCGAGGACGTAGCTTTGTGATTGCCGCCTTGCGCAGACATGGGCGAGGAAGGGACGCAAGCAGAACTCATGATCCGTGGCTCTGTCGTGGAGGGATGAAGTCAAGAAACGCCGGTAACGGTTCGACCGGGATGCGGCACGAACGGAACTCGCTTCCGCCAAAGCCGGAATGCCTGCCAATAAATGCCGGCAACAACCTGCAGCGTCATCAGCGGATACCTCAGCAAAACACAGGCGAGCTGCAAGCGAGTGATCGGTCGACGCGACATCGTCAGACTCGCATC
The DNA here is from genome assembly GCA_964387325.1 of uncultured Planctomycetaceae bacterium. Lineage (GTDB taxonomy): Bacteria > Planctomycetota > Planctomycetia > Pirellulales > PNKZ01 > CAZZBK01. The sequence goes on along the minus strand of CAYLYE010000274.1, from coordinate 462 downwards.
GAAGACCTTGGCTTCGGAACTTTCGGCATTGACACCCTTCGCATCGAGGTGGGCGCTCGAAAAGTTTTGGATGGCAACGCTCAGATTTTCGCACGGCTCGGAGATTTGCCAGCGATACATCATCGCCATCGGCATGAATGGCGAAACGTGAAACTCCTTGGGATGTTCAAATTGGTGCATCCGTGCGTACGCGCCGGCATCCGGTTCGTTCTCGTTACTACCGGAGCCTGGCTCGTTGCGGCTGTTGAAGTCGAGAATATAGCAATGCTTTTCGTTCCACGGCGTATTGTTGACCTCGGCCACGACCGTTTCGACGCGCGATCCCGACTCGTCATAGCAGTAATAGAAGCTGACAGGATTCATCTCGAACCCGAAGTAACGAAAGCTAGTGAGCAGCCCAATCGGACCGCGAGGGCGGTGGCCGGTCTGTTGCTCGACCAACTCTCGCACGCAATCGGCCAG
>CAYLYE010000273.1:0-7542 GCA_964387325.1 uncultured Planctomycetaceae bacterium | reverse complement strand
AGAAACTCGACACGGGGTAGATCGTTGGCCTTGGCCTCGTCGGCTCGCTTCTTCTCTTCCTCGGCCCATTTTTTCTTTCCGTCGGCGATGCGATCGTTTTCGAGCAAGCGTTTTGCCTCGGGGCTCAAAGCATTCTGGGCCTCGGACTCTTGTAGATACTTTTCCGCCTTATCGAATTGCGACAGGTGGAACGCCGCCACCCCGGCCCGCTCGTTGACACGTGCGTTCTCGTACTTGTTCTTGATGAGCAACTCGGAGAGACGCAAGGCCTCATCGTGACGGTCGAGCCGGGCATCTTGCAGGATCATCGAAACCAGAAACTCGCCGACGTCCTTGTTCTTGTTCGGTTCGGCCGTGTACGCCGCCTCGGCAGCCTTGCGGACCTCGAGTTCGATCGTGTCGTATTGGGCCACCCCTTGCTCGAATTTCTCGCGAATCGCCTTACGGGCGTCGGTCTGAGCACTTTTGTACTCGATCCGCAGATCGTCGAGCTTTTTGATCTGATCGTTCAGCTTCGCCAGCGCGGCATCAAAGGCCTGCTGCGGGGCCGAGGCCTGAGAAGCCGCTTTCGTCTCAGCCGCTTTCGTCTCAGGGGCTTTCGTTTCCTGAGCCGCGACGAGCGACGCGAGGGTCCAAGATACACAACAAACCGTCATCAACAGGCAGCGCGTGAGCGTCATCGAACCATTCCTCAAAAGATGTCAACAAATGGCCAGTGGCGTGACCGGCTCTCCCTTCGCCGCCGAACATGGTACAGTAGGACCAGGAATTTTTCTAATCCGATGTTGGCCAGGCCGATTGCTCAGCACATGAAACCACGTCGCCCCCCTGCGTCCAAGTCGACGTTCCCCGCCAATTTTGGTTTCGAGCCGAGCCATCCGAACACGAGCGGCGACGCCGAGGTGCGGATCATCGGCGGGACGCTGCGGGGACTTAAACTCCGGTATCTGGGCGATCCACGCACCCGACCCATGAAGGATCGGGTCCGCGAGGCGCTCTTCAATTTACTCGGCGACGACCTGCAAGGGGCGTTCGTGCTCGACCTGTTCGCGGGGACCGGGGCGCTCGGGTTCGAGGCCCTCAGCCGGGGTGCCGAGCGGTGCGTGTTCTTCGAGCAGCACTTTCCCACCGCCCGGGCGATCGAGTTGTCGGCCGAGCGTTTCCAGGTTGCCGAGCGTTGCGAGGTGGTACCGGCCAACACGCTGGTGCAGTTTCGCCGACCGGCCCCGTTTGCGACCGATCCGCTCGATCGTCCCTGGGTCGTGTTCTGCTCGCCGCCTTATGACTTTTACGTGCAACGAACCGAGCCGATGCTGCAATTGATCGAGAGCCTGCTCGAGCGCGCCCCGAAAGCACGCACGCTGGTCGTCGAGTGCGACGATCGTTTCGCGATCGAACAATTACCCCAGAGCGACGCTTGGCAGGTGCGTGATTATCCGCCCGCCCGGGTCGCGATTTTGCGCTAGGACCCTAACGACGGCGCGACACACTCGTGAATGGAGCCACGGTGCCATGGATGTGATCAATATCAATGCGGTCGAAGCGTTCACGACCAAAGACGGTTCCGAAATCCGCGAACTGCTGGCACATCGCAATTCGTGTATTCGCCAGCAAAGCCTGGCCGAGGCGCGGCTCCCCCCCGGCTCGCAGACCACACCGCATTACCACCCTCTCACCGAAGAGATTTACTATATCATCGAGGGTGTCGGGCGGATGCACATCGGCGCCGAGCAGCGCGACGTCGGCCCAGGCGATGCCATCGCGATCCCCAGCGGCGCGACGCACACGATACTCAACACCGGCTCGACGACCCTGCGGTTCTTGTGTTGCTGCGCCCCGGCGTATGAGCACACCGACACGGTGCTGCTCGACGCTTAGCCTTTTCCTTCTGCAATCGCAGCACGGAAGCCTCCACTGATCGAACAAGATCAACGTTGACAAGACCGGCGACTCCATCGACGATGGATAGTCGGGTGGTTTTGTTTCTGCACCGCACTTCAATGTGAAAACATGCTGAGTTTCTCGCGGTCGATCGTGCTGCAAGGCGTGCTGGTGCTCGGAGCGCTCACGGCCTCGATCGCCCCCAGCTCGGCCGTTGAAATCGTCACATTCAAACGTGACGACCGCGAGCAAGCGGTCTCGGGGCGGCTGATCGTCGCCGATCCGAAAGGCAATTTGCTGCTACAAACACCCGACGGCGTGCTCTGGACGATTCCGGTCGAAGAACAGATTAAGCGTAACGAGGACAGCGCGCCGTTTGTGCCGATGAAGAACGCCGAGTTGGCCAAGCGCATGCTGACGGTGCTCCCCAGCGGCTTCGAGACCTACTCGACGCAGCACTACGTGATCTGTCACGACACATCGAAGGCGTATGCACAGTGGTGCGGCGCGCTTTTTGAGCAGTTGTATCGCGCCTTCACCAACTACTGGGACCGCCGCGGCTTTGCGATCAAGACGCCCGAGTTTCCGCTGGTCGCGGTCGTGTTCGCCGACAAGCAGTCTTACGCCAAGTTCGCGCAGCCCGAGCTCGGTGAGGCGGGTCCCAACATCATTGGTTACTACAGCCTGCAAACGAATCGCATGACGATGCACGACCTGACGGGGCTCGAAGCCCTGCGCGGCCCGGGCGCTCGCCGCACCACGACGAGTCAGATCAACGAGATGCTCGCCCAACCGGCGGCCGAGCGAACCGTCGCCACGATCGTCCACGAGGCGACCCATCAGATCGCATTCAACTGCGGGCTACAAACGCGCTTCGCCGATATCCCCCTGTGGGTGAGCGAAGGGGTGGCCGTGTATTTTGAGACCCCCGACCTCAAGTCGACAACCGGTTGGAATAGCATCGGAGGCGTGAATCACGTGCGGCTCGCCCTATTGCGTGATTACCTCGCTCGACGTCCCCCCGGTTCGCTCAAGACCTTGCTGGCCGACGACCAGCGGTTTCGCAACGCGCGCGACGCACTCGAAGCCTACGCCGAGGCCTGGGCATTAAACTACTTTTTGATTCGTCAGCGCCCCAAGCAGTACCTCGAATACTTCAAGCGACTAGCAGCCAAGACCGCCTGGGTCGCCGACGGTCCCGACGGACGCCTGCGCGAGTTCCAAGAGGTCTTTGGTGACGACCTGCAGAAGCTCGACCAGGATTTTGTGCGTTATATGCTGCAAGTTCGCTGAAGCCGGCGGGTTTGAAGCGATAAACTGGGGACCCTGACCTGCGAAAAATGCTTATCTCTGGATTGGCAAGGCGATTGCGATTAGCATAATCAATATTTGATCCATGGATGACGAAGCTACTTCTAGCGTCACTCCAGGTTACCGCACGCATCCGACGAGTTGGCCCCACGGCTGTTCCCGAGCACATTGGGACCGTCACTGGGGTCGCGACTCGTTTCCCACCAAACGGCCGTGAGACGCATCGGATATGAAGGTCCTGGCTTGTTCGATACTGGCAATGTTGAGCTGCGCGCTCCCTTCGCTGGGCGCGGTCGTGCTGCGAATCGAGCCTGCTGCCCCGGTCTTGACCTCGGCTGAATCGCAGCAGCAACTCTTAGTGAGTGCCGAGCAAGACGGTCGCGAACGAGACGTAACGGACTCGGTGACCTTTGAATCGTCGACCCCAACCATCGCGACCGTCAACAGCCAAGGCGTGTTGCTTCCAGTCGGCGACGGAGTCGCCAAAATCACGGCCTCACTTGAAAACGTGAAGGTCTCCGTCGAAGTGCGGGTGACCCAATCGCAAACGGTTAGGGCCTTGCACTTCGGCCACGACATCGTGCCGCTGCTGACTCGCGCAAGCTGCAACTCGGGCGGCTGTCATGGAAAGCAGAACGGACAAAACGGCTTTCGGCTCACGGTGTTCGGTTACGACCCCAGCACCGACTATCAGGCACTCGTGCAGGAAGGACGCGGTCGGCGATTGTTCCCGGCGGCGCCGGGACATTCGTTGCTGTTGAACAAGGCCACCAATCGCGTGCCTCACGGAGGCGGGCGGCGCATGGAGGAGAACTCGCCCGAGTACCGGCGGCTGTATCGCTGGATCGCCGAAGGGATGCCGCGCGGCGACGACGAAGCGCCGCATGTCACATCGATCGAGGTGTTTCCCAAGCAGCGCGTGCTCAACGAGCACGCCCACCAGCGGTTGCTGGTGACAGCCAAGCTGAGCGACGGCTCGCAGCGCGACGTGACCCACGAAGCGCTCTATCGGTCGAACGACGATCGACTTGCCCAGGTCGACGCCGACGGACGCATCACAACCACGATGCTTGCGGGCGAATCGGCCATTGTGGTCCGTTATCAAGAGCACGTCACGACCAGCTATGTCACGGTCCCCATGAATCGCGATGCAGCCACCACGGCCAAACTTGCCGAGTGGAACCAAGGGCATTTCATCGACCGACTGGTTGCCGACAAATGGGAACGATTGCATTTGCTCCCTTCGGCGCCGGCCGACGACGCGACCTTTCTGCGCCGCGTCTCGCTGGACCTGATCGGCAAGTTACCGACCCCGGCCGAGGTCACCGCGTTTTTGTCCGATCCCGCCAAAGATAAGCGAGTCCGATGGGTCGATACATTGCTCGATCGACCCGAGTATGCCGACTTTTGGGCTTTGCGTTGGGCCGACTTGCTGCGGATCAATCGCGAAGAACTGGGAGCCAAGGCGGCCTATCATTATCACCACTGGTTGCGTGAGTCGTTGCGGCAGAACCAACCTTACGACGAGTTTGTGCGTTCGTTGATCACGGCTCAAGGGAGCAGTCAGCGCAATGGGGCGATCAATTTTTACAAGGCGTTTGCTAATCCCAACGATCTGTCGGTCGCCGTGAGCCAAGTGTTTCTCGGCGTTCGACTGGAATGCGCCAAGTGTCATCATCATCCGTATGAGAAATGGGGGCAGGACGACTTTTACGCTCTGGCGGCTTTCTTCCCACGCGTGCAGAAGAAGGCGAACAGCGGCGCGGTCTACATTGCCGAGAAGGGTGAGGTGAAACATCCGCGCACGCTCGAGGTGATGAAGCCGCGCGTATTGCTCGGCGAGCCGAGCGAGATTGCCGAGCAGATCGACCCTCGCCAGCCGCTCGCGGATTGGATTGCGTCGCCCGATAACAAGTTGACCTCGCGCGCACTGGTCAACCGCATCTGGGGACAGCTGCTGGGGCGCGGACTGGTCGAGCCCTTCGACGACATGCGTGAAACGAATCCCGCGACCAACGAACCGCTGCTCAGCGCCTTGGCGGATGATTTTGTGGCTCACCGATTCGACCTCCGTCACCTGATGCGAACGATTGTCACCTCGCGCGTCTATGGACTTAGCTCCGAGCCGAACCCGAGCAATGTGCGTGACACGCAGAACTACTCACGGGCTTATCGCAAACGGCTCAGCGCCGAGGTGTTGCTCGATGCCGTGTGTGACGTTACCGGCGAGTTCGAGTCGTTCGATGGCATGCCCCCTGGCACGCGCGCGGTGCAGTTATGGGATCAGCGACTCCCCTCGACCTTTCTCGACACCTTTGGTCGACCGCAGCGCAAGACGCTGTGCCAGTGCGAGCGGCTCACGGAAACGACCTTGAGTCAGGTGTTGCACCTGCTTAATTCGCCGATTGTCAACGACAAGATCAACGCTCCGACCGGCCGAGCGGCTCGCTTGGCGGCCAGCCAGCGATCGACCGATGAGATCATTGGCGAACTGTACCTGGCTGCGTTCGGTCGCCCGCCGCAAGCGGACGAACTGACCGCGGCTCGTGCGGCGCTGAACGACTCCGGCGCGAGCCGCCGTCAAGCTACGGAAGACATTCTCTGGGCCTTGCTCAACTCGGCCGAGTTTGTCTTAAACCACTAATCTCGTATTTCACATCAACCTAGACGCAGCGAGCACACGATGCCCCATCGCTATTGTGACGGATATTCGCGGCGGAGTTTAATGCAAGCCGGCCTCGGCGGCCTGAGCCTCGCACAGCTGTTGCGTCTGGCCGAGGCGGCGCCGAGCATCAAGTCAGCGGCTCCCCAGGCCAAGCAGTGCATTTTCATTTGGATGGACGGTGGTCCGAGCCATTATGAGACGTTCGATCCCAAGCCCAACGCACCGGTCGAAATTCGCGGCGAGTACGCGCCGATCGCCAGCAATGTGCCGGGCGTGCAAGTCTGCAACCATCTGCCCAAAACCGCGCAGGTCATGGACCTGCTGACGGTGATTCGATCCATTTCGCATCACGACCCGGGGCACGGCGGTGGCAATCACTACCTCACCACAGGCAGCCCGACTCCGGTGCCGATCGGTTGCGGTGACTCGGCCAGTTTTCATCCCAGCATCGGCTCGTTCATCGCCAAGGAGCGCGGAGCCGCTGCCGGCTTGCCCGCTTATGTTCAATTCGCGCTGCCAAGTCCACTGCGGTCCGGAGGTCCCAATTTCCTGGGGAGCAAATACGCGCCGTTTCTGATTGCCAATAACCCGAACAACCCCGACTTCCAACTCTCTGACGTCACGCTGCCGCCGGGCATTGCCCAGGGACGTTCCCAATCGCGCTCCGCCTTGCGTCGCTCGCTCGACAAATTGCAGCGGATGACCGATGACGCGGCTGCCGACCCGGCGCGTGGGCTCGACAACTTTCACGATCAGGCCCAACGCCTGATCACCTCGACCAAGGCTCGACAGGCTTTCGATATCAACCAGGAATCCGATTCGGTCCGCGACACCTACGGTCGCACCATGGTCGGCCAACAATGCCTGCTCGCGCGGCGGCTGGTCGAGGCGGGCGTACCGTTCATCACGGTCCAACATGCCGGCTGGGATCATCACACCAATATCTTCAGTTACCTGAAGAGTCGTTGGCTGCCGATTTTTGACCAAGCCTTTTCAGCGCTCTTACGCGATCTCGACGAGCGAGGCCTGCTACAAAACACGCTGGTGGTCGCGCTGGGCGAATTCGGTCGGACCCCCAAGATCAACAAGGACGCCGGTCGCGATCACTGGCCCGGAGCCATGTCGGTTGCCATGGCGGGTGCCGGTGTCCCCCGTGGTCAGATCATTGGTTCCACCGACAAACGGGGCGCCGGCCCGGAAGATCGCCCACTCAAGGTGGAAGATTTTGCTTGCTCCCTATACGCCAAGCTGGGGATCGATCCTCACAAGGAGATGATCACTCCCGAAGGGCGTCCGGTTACGATCGTCAATGGCGGCAAGCCCATCGCGGAACTATTCTAGCTACCGGTGACACGGCAACGTGCCCCACTCGTAAGACCACACGCCCTGACTGCGTGCCGGAGATTGCCGATTCATGACGATGCCTCTTGCCCGCCGCATCGGCTGCGTCCTCGTGACCACGCTGGCGCTCTGCACTGCGATTCCGGTCTACTCACAAACGACGCCGCGCATCGAGACCTTGTTCCCGGCCGGTGCCCGGCGCGGCACGCAAACCGAGGTTCATCTCATCGGCGAGTTCATGCCGGGCGGTTGTCAACTCAGCGCCGCTGGCGATGACGTGAAAGTGACCGGCCCGCACGCGAACGGCCGCTTCACGGTCACGGTCGCCCCGGATGCTCGGCCAG
>CAYLYE010000272.1:0-7557 GCA_964387325.1 uncultured Planctomycetaceae bacterium | reverse complement strand
CTCCCAAGCGCTGGCCAACATAGGCGCGAGCGAGTCGTCGCCAGCGAACTGTTCGACCTTGGCCGGATCGACCGAGCCACAATTCACGCCCACGCGCATCGCACAATCGTTCCGCGCGGCGACGTCGGCCAGAAACCGGACCTTATCCTGCCAGGGTTTCTCGCGCTCGTGATGATACAGATGACCTGGGTTGTAGCGCACCTCGTCGACGTTCGGTGCGACGACCTCGGCCAGCCGGTAGTTCTCTTGCAGATCGACCCCCAGGTTGGCCTGCGTTCGCTTACGAATCTCGGCGAGCGCCGCGGCATCTTTCGGGCTGTCGACGGCGATCCGCACCAGATCACAACCGGCCCGGCGCAAGGCCTCGGCCTGCTCGACCGTGGCATCGATATTTTGCGTGTGCGTCGCGGTCATACTCTGCACGCTGATCGGGTTGCCGGCGCCGATCGTGACCGAACCGATTTTGACCGCCCGAGTCGCTTTACGCTGCAATGACAAGGGATATCTCCTCCCGTGAGTTCAATGACTCTGTTATCTTCGCGATTGAAGCATTGAGTGACAACCCCAAGGGGTTTTCAGTTTTCAGTTTTCAGTTCTGGTTCTTCACTGCCTGCTGCCTACTCTCCTCCATGTACTCTCCCAGCTTGCATGTCGTGCTCTATGCCCCCGAGATCCCGCACAACACGGGGAGCGTGGGTCGAACGTGTGTCGCGGTCGGGGCGAAACTCTGGCTCGTGCGGCCGCTCGGCTTCAGGGTCGACGACTATTATCTCCGCCGCGCGGGGCTCGACTACTGGGAACACCTCAACTGGGAAGTCGTCGACGACTGGGCAGCGCTGATCGAACGATTGCCGCAACGCGCGCCGTATCTGTTCACCAAGACGGCCGAGCGACACTACACTGACGTTACGTATCAGGAGGGGGACGTGTTCGTGTTCGGCCGCGAGTCGTCGGGGCTGCCGCCGTCGCTGCTGGAAGAACATCGCGAGCGGCTTATTCGCATGCCGCTTCGCTCGCAGGTGCGCAGTTTGAATCTGTCGAACTGCGCGGCCATCGCGCTGTACGAAGCCCAGCGGCAACTTGGCTTCCGCTGGGATCCTTAACCGCGATCGAGACCGTTTCTTAACGGGTATGTGTGGTTCAACATCTGATAGAGTATCTGATGTAATAGCAGGAGCCACATATCGAAGGGTGGCTGGTGTTATGCGCAGCATAACCCGGCTTACTTCGAAGTGGTGTCACTCTCATCAGCCGGGTTTTGCTGCGCAAAACACCAGCCACCCACGATCGTGATGCTTTCGGTTAACGATCGCGTCGCGGTTTGTAGATTTCGGTCGCCGTGCCGAGATACGCCTCGGCAGCAAACGCGAGCGTCTCGCTCAGCGTCGGGTGAGCGTGAATCGAATGGCCCAGGTCATGCACATCGCAGCCCATCTCGATCGCGAGCACGGCTTCGGCAATCATGTCCCCCGCGCTAGGACCAACGATCCCCACGCCCAATATCCGCTCGGTCACCGGATCGATAATCAGCTTGGTGAGCCCCTCGGTGCGACCGAGTGCCTGGGCTTTGCCGCTGGCGACCCACGGATACTTCGAGATCTCGACCTCGATCCCCTGCGCTTTCGCCTGCGCCTCGGTAAGGCCGGTCCAGGCCAGCTCCGGATCGGTAAAGACCACGGCCGGGATACACTTCGCGTCGAACTGCACGTTCTCGCCGTGAATCACCTCGACCGCAACGCGCCCCTCGTGGGCCGCCTTGTGCGCCAGCATCGGCTCACCCGCCACGTCACCAATTGCGAAAATGTGTGGGTCGGCCGTCTTCTGTTGCTTGTCGACTTCGACAAACCCCTTGGCGTTGACCTTCACCTTGGTCTTATCTAAGCCGAAGCCTTGGCTCACCGGCTTGCGGCCAACACTCACGAGCACGCGGCTAAACGACTCGGTTCGCTTACCCGAGGCGTCCTCGAACGTCACCTCGATCGCGCTCCCCTGGTCCTTCAGGCCAGCGACCTTGGTGTTGAGATAAATGTTGGCGAACCGCTTGGCGAGGTGGTTGTGCAACGGCTTGACGAGATCGCGATCAGCGCCGGGCAGCAAGCCGTCGGTCAATTCGACCACGCTCACCTTGGTTCCCAGTTCGGCATACACGCTCCCCATCTCCAAACCGATGTAGCCGCCGCCGACGACCAGCAGCGACTCGGGGATGTCGCGCAGTTCGAGAGCGCCGGTCGAGTCCATGACCCGATCGGTCGGCAGATCGAACGCGGGGATTTTTGTCGGCACACTGCCGGTGGCGAGCACGCAATGATCGAAGGTGAGTTTGTTGTCGGTGTAGGTCGAAGGATCGCCCCCTTCCAAGCGGAGCGTGGTCGAGTTCTCGAACGTTCCCTTGGCTTGGATGACCTTGACCTTGCGCTGCTTGGCAAGTTGTTTGAGGCCGCCGGTCAGGTTGCCGATGACCTTTTCTTTACGAGCGCGGAGGGCGTCGACGTTGACCCCGGCGCGGTCGAGTTGTACACCCCAATCATGGGTCAGCTCACGGGCCTCGCTCACCACCTTGGCCACGTGGAGCAGAGCCTTGCTGGGGATGCAGCCGCGGAGCAAGCAAGTGCCGCCCAGTCGTGGGTCGGCCTCGACAATCGTGGTTTCAATTCCCAAATCCGCCGCGAGAAACGCCGCGGCATAGCCACCCGGCCCACCGCCTAAAACCACGAGTTTCGAATGCATGATCTTTCCTGAATTACCATCTTGTGCAAGAATTGAGATTGTAATCACCTCACCATCGTTAGCCAACCGCCCTTGTCGCTGACGAAATCGAGCGAATCATGAAAAACGTAGCTCATCAAGCCGTTGAAACGCGGAAGAATCAGAGTATTCGTGTCTATTTAAGTCACTCCATGCATGACTTTGAGCAGGCACGGACCATCGCCGAGGCACTCAAGGAAGCCGGGATTGATGTTTGGGATGCGGCAACATCGGTATCTGCCGGCGAAAATTGGGCGCGTTCAGTCGGAGACGCATTGGAAAATTGCAACGCCATGGTGGTTTTGGTTTCCCCTTCGGCGATGAAATCAGAGCACGTCAAACGCGAAATTGAGTTTGCAATCACCTCGCCCAATTTTGCCGAACGGGTCATTCCAGTGCTCATCAAGGAAGCCAAAGATGCTCCTTGGATTTTGCGCAAGTTTCATTACTTGCCGTGGAAGAAAAACATCGGCGATTTAATCACGCAGCGGTTGCAGGCCTCGGCTCATGGCTAAGAAGCGGAAGAGCAAAGCCAGCCCTTCAATCAAGGTGTTTTTATCTCATTCGCACCTGGATGAAACGCTCGCAAAACGCTTAGCAGCCGATTTGCATCAAGCGGGTATAGACGTTTGGTACGCACCGGCTGAATTGCGCGGCGCCGATCAATGGCACGACGAGATTGGCAAGGCGCTCGAACGCTGTGACTGGATGATAATCCTGCTCTCCAGCCAAGCGATTCTGCCCGCAAACAATCGTTGGATCAAACGAGAGTTGATCTACGCACTATCCGAATCTCGCTATGAAGGACACATCCTTCCGGTGGTCATCGACGATTGTAATCCTTTTTTATTTTCTTGGACACTTAAAAGTACCCAAGTCATTCGGATCGAGGGACGATACAAGGCGGCTCTCAAGAAGATATTCGCCTGCTGGTCCGGTGCCAAGTTGTAGTATCAGCAAAGAGTCAATCTCGCTCCAAGGCATGAGCAGCCAACACCTCGGCCAGCGGGTCGCGATCCGTGCCGCTAAAGCCCAGGTGCAGGTGTCGTCGCCATCCCTCGGCGAACTCGAAGTGACCGCTTAACCGACCAACGCTGCGCATCAGATCTTGCATGGTGTGCAGGTACGAGTCGAGCCCCTGGCTCTGATCGAGCCACAGCTTTTGGCTCTGATGCGCGGCGAGCATCGCGGACTTCGTCGCCATCTTTGAGCCCACATCGACGAACAGCTTGGGGACAATCGGGCCATACAGCGGATCACAGTTGCCGTGCGGCTGGGCATGATAGACCGTCACGTCATCGTAGTAGGCCGAGGTCGACGGCTCGCAAGGAAAATTTGGCATGCACCGCGCAAAGCTCGCCGTGACCGCCAGTCGGCAGGTGTTCGTGTGATCCTCCATGTAATCAACAGGCGAATGTGTGAGCACGATCGATGGTCTCACCTCGCGCACAATGGCCGCGAGCCGATACAGGGTCGGCCGGTCGTACATGACCTCCATGTCATGGCAAAGACTGTTGTGGAACGTGAAGCCCGCCAGTCGGCAAGCCTCCTCCGCCTCGGCACGTCGCATCGCGATCAGCTCGTCTCGGCCATAAACCGTCGAGCCGCAGCAACCGTCGGCGACGTTCATGTAGTGGATCTCGAAACCAGCATCCTTGAGCAACAGCATCGTGCCGGCCATAACAAACTCGATGTCGTCCGGATGCGCGGCAATCGCAAATGCAGTGGGCATAGGTGAACCCTTTAACATGAACCATTCACACGTGACGCTGTTGAATCCGCCCCCCCTGCTCTCCTCAAGAGCAATCGCGTCTTGATGTTCCGCAGTATTTCCACTGAGTTGAAAAAATCAAGTGGCCGAATCTCAGGAAATGGTCATAACACTCGGAGAGTCGCGAGGTCCGATCGACCGAGGGTTAAGGTCGCTGTGCCGGCGAGAGAGCGATCAAAAATCGAGGAAGATGCGCCGGTTTTCGGAGTGACTTTCACGAGCTTGCAATACCGTGACGAGAGCGCGATACGCGTCCTCAAGTCCCGAACTGCTATGCACCAGACTGGTGACCGCCCGATAGAACTGGCTCAACATCTGCTCCCCCATCGGTCGTTCGTTGTCGAGCGTTTCCTGGTGCCGACCCGCGCTGTCGAACCAAACGAGTGTCGATGGCAAGTCGATAAACGCGATTCCGTTCTCGCAGGCGACTTGCAAGGCGGCCGGCGGACGGTAGGCCATGGCTTCCTGCCAAGCGTTGGGCATGTAACGACCGCAACTGATCTGGGCCGTCGGTCCATCACCGGGAGAGGTGGGGGAAAAATCCAGGTTCATCATTTGGTAGTCGTCTTCGACGACGTCGGGGCGCGCGCGATGGCGTAGTCCCATCACACTGGTTGGCTCAGCCCCGATGACGTAGCGGCACCAGTCGACGAGTTCGACCATATCGTTCATCGGCGAGATATTTTTTGCCGTTCGACTTGCGCCGGGCGCCGACTCGGCCGGTACGCGCAAGTGCCCGAACAGCAATCGGGGCTTCCCGAGCCGAGTCGCGATCAACTCCTTGAGCCGGATCGTGCCAGGGGAGTGCCGTCGTAAAAACTCGGCCATGAAGACCACACCCGCCTGGGTGATGCGCTGTCGCAACTGTTGTGCCCTGGGCAACTCGAGTTCGAGTGTATTGGCGCAGTAGATGGCTTTGCCCGACTCGGCCGCGGCGAGCAACGGCAGATCGCCGTACCACTGCGGGGCGAGCATCATGACGGCGTCGATGTCGGGCCGACTGACGAGCGCACGATAGCCATCGACCGCCTGGGCGTTCCATTCCTTGGCGGCCTGCTCGGCTTTGAGCGCAATTTGGTCGCAAATAGCCCGGACCTCGAACCGATCTCCCAGCGCGCGCAGCGCCGGACGATGGCGAGACTCCCAGACCGACCCCAAACCAACAAGGCCAACGCGTAACTTCATGGGAGGAGATTATAGCCAGCCGACTTGACGACGCCAAAGGAAAATCGGCCCACACGTTGAACAAGTGCCTCGATCGAGTTAGACCGGAGCAACTCAGGCAGAAGTAAATATAAGACACCTGGAGAACATGGGTCGTAAAAGCAGAATTTGCCGGTTGAAACCTGTCTTTAACCGGCTAGACTAGGCGGACTTTATCGTCCGATGCTCGCGATTGATCGAGCCCTCCGGCGATTCCATTACATGATATCCAAGGACGCGAAGGAGCGACATAGTGAGCAATGTTCTACTGGCCGTGGTGTTGCAAGGTAGCATTTTGGCGACCGGCGGGAACGCCTACGAAGAGGCTTACAACGTATCGACGAAAACCGGCAAGCCGTTGGTCGTGTTGGTCGGCGCCGAATGGTGCCCGGGCTGTCGGACGATGAAAAATAACGTGGTGCCCCAGTTGCGTAAGAATGGCGCGCTTGAGGGCGTGGCTTATGCCGAGGTCAACAGCGATCAGCAGCCGCAATTGGCCCGAGAGTTGTCCAGTGGTGGTTCGATTCCGCAATTGGTGATTTATCACCAGGATAAAGAGGGCTGGAACCGTCAAGTGTTCGTCGGTGCCCGGAGCGTGGCCGAGGTTGAGCGACTGATCAACGCGGCGATCGACGACTCGAAGAGCGCGGGCAAGCTGGTATCCAGTACCCGTTAGGCGGACAGTTCCGCGAGCGGTCATCCGATCTCGTTGTTATGCCCGGCGCCAACCCCTTCCGGTCGCCGGGCATTTTTTCTGCGCGCATCCAGCCATCGCATAGGTCTGACCTCTACGTTTTGAGGTCCAGCGAGCAGCGTCATGGCCCAGCGATCGGTATCGTAACGATGAGCCCGGCGATTCGATTGTTTGTCGACTTGCGATCTGGCACATGGCATTTCAGGCAATGATTGGTCAGTGTAATCGAACTGGCCCGGCGATAGAGGCCCGGGTCGATTTGCTCGTAGGCTCGCTGTCCCGACTTCAAAGCCTTGACCGCCTCGTTCTCGAACGAGTCTTGTGGCTTGTGGGCAGGGTTCATCGCCACCCCTTCGACCGCCAGCCACCGCAAGCTGATGTGTTGCTCTTTCTTGATCTCGTCAAAGATTTCGGTGAGGGTTGCAGCCGGTAGCGGCAGGCCTTCATCCTCGCGGTAAAATCGATGATGAACAATTTGCAGCGTGGCATGCATGGCATCGTGCAAAATCTCGGCCTGGCGTCGAGCCTCGGGCTGAGTTGGGCGCGCGATCGCTGATGCGGCCTTCGTGGGAACAACTCCGGGCGGTTCGGCCCCCCAGGCGAGTATCCCGGGCGCCACGGCCCATGCAGTCAGTAGCCATCGTCGGACAGATTTCATCATGATGCATTTGGCATTGATCTGTAGTGGGGAGCAACCGAACATGGCCCCCTTTATTTTGCCGGGGGCACATTCTTCACCGGAACGTTAATCACCAGAGCGGCGAACTTAGGCCGCTTGGAATTTTCGCGGAAGAAACCTGCGTGGCAGCTCACACATCCGTCGGCGAGCGGAATAGCGCCCGCGCGGCGGTAGTAGCCGTTCTCAACGGTTTCGACCTCGGCTTGGCCATCGGCAATCTCGGCAGCGGCGCGCTTCTCGAATGCCGTTTTCGGCTCATGGTTGATGCTCATGGCGCGAACGTTCACGGAAATCCATCGCGCCTCGACATTCGACCGTCGATTCATTTCTGCAAACACGTCTTCCATCGCACGAGCAGGAATGATCGCTCGCTCGCCATGAAAATAGCGTTCGTGAATCACGTCCAGCGTGGCCGTGTAGATGTCGTGCATGAGCTTTGCACGATCACGGGCCGTGGTTAGCTCG
>CAYLYE010000271.1:0-7558 GCA_964387325.1 uncultured Planctomycetaceae bacterium | reverse complement strand
GGCAGTGGTGACAGCGACACAACAACCGGAGCGCCAGCCACGGAGCCGATCGCCGTCGAACACCTTGTGAGCCACGAGGGGGCGGAGAAACGTGATCGAATGGCCGACGCCACTTTGTTCGGTGGCTGGCGCGACGACACACACGTCTCCCAGTGTGCGCATCTCCTTTTCCAGCGCACGAAGGCCCGGGGCATGGATGCCGTCGTCATTGGTCAGCAAAATGAGCACGGTGAACACCGAAGAGAAAGGGAACCAACACGTTGCGAGCACGACTCCGTTGTGGGCTCCGAGCAACACGTGGCTATAAATCAACGATAATTGGGGACCCGAAACGACAACACCCCCTCGACAAGAGGGGGTGTTGCCTGTTTTGCTGCAAATGGGCCCGATTCGCTTATTGCTTTTCGGGAATTCGCATGGAGTAGAAGGAACGCCAGACGAACACCAGGGCGATCAAGAACATCACGCCGCCGATGTAGGCGGTGTAATCCTTGTGGCCAGTGCCGGCCGCCGCGGCGTGCTTCATTTCGATGGCGATCTCGACCGCCAGCAGGCCGAACAGCGTGCTGAACTTAATAATCGGGTTCAGTGCGACCGAGGTGGTGTCCTTGAACGGATCGCCGACAGTGTCGCCGATCACCGTAGCTGCATGGAGGGGAGTCCCCTTTTCCTTCAAGTCGACTTCGACGTACTTCTTGGCGTTGTCCCACGCACCACCGGCGTTGGCCATGTAGATGGCTTGGAACAGACCGAAGATCGCGATCGACACCAAGTAGGCGACAAAGAAGTTCGGATCAAAGAAGGCGAAGGCCAGTGTGATGGCCATCAGGGCGATGAAAATGTTCCACATCCCCTTCTGGGCATACAACGTACAAATCTTCACGACCTTGATCGAGTCGTCGATGTCCGCCTCTTTCTTGTTCAGATCCATATTCTTCTTGATGTACTCGACGGCACTGTAGGCACCCGTGGTGACGGCTTGCATCGAAGCGCCGCAGAACCAGTAGATGACCGCACCACCGCAGATGAAGCCCAAGAGCACCGGGGCGTCGGTTAGGCTGAGTTGTAGCATGCCCGCGCGGCCCAGCAGCAAGATGATCGCGAAGATCATCGTCGTCGCGCCGACGACTGCCGTACCGATGAGCACCGGCTTCGCCGTGGCCTTGAACGTGTTACCGGCCGAGTCGTTGGCTTCGAGGTAGTGCTTGCCTCGTTCAAAGTCGGGCACGAAACCGAAATCACGCTTGATCTCTTCCTTGATGCCCGGGATGTGCTCGGTCTGAGCTAGTTCGAACACCGATTGGGCATTGTCTGTCACCGGGCCGTAACTGTCGACCGCGATGTTCACCGGCCCCATGCACAAGAAGCCGAAGGCGACGAGACCGAAGGCGAAGATGGACCCGCCTTCGATGACCAAGCCTGGAAGACCGCCAACGCCGGGCAGCGTGACTCGCATCACGTCATCGAGCCCCATCATACTGATGAAGTAAGCGACTGCCATGAGGCCCGCGATCAGAATGCCTTTCCAGAAGGCGCTGAAGTTACCGGCGACAAGGCCCGAGAGGATCGTGAGCGATGCTCCGCCTTCTCGGCTGGCCGTGACGATTTCGTGGACGTGTTTGCTGTGTGAACTGGTAAAGACCTTAGTGAACTCGGGAATGAGCACCGCCGCGAGCGTGCCGCAGCTGATGATCGAAGCCAGCTGCCACCAGAGTTCGGGCATTGCGTTGCCGTTGACGACGATGTCGCCAATGAGCAGCCAGCTCATGCCGTACGACGTGCTGATACAGAGGATCGAGGCGATCCAGATGAGCCGCGTGAGCGGGGCTTCGAAGTCGAATTCCTTCAGCCCCTTGTACTTGGCTTCGGAAATACCTTGGTTAACAAAGTACGACACGCCCGACATGAAGTCCATGAGGAACCGCATGGCGAAGAGCCACACGATGAGCTTAGCTTGCAGGTCTTCGAAGCCAGCGCCGCCGTTGGCGCTGGTGATGGCGAGCGTGATGAACGTGATCAGAGCGACGCCCGTCACGCCGTAGGTTTCGAATCCGTCGGCGGTCGGGCCGACCGAGTCACCGGCGTTGTCGCCCGTGCAGTCGGCGATGACACCCGGGTTACGCGGATCGTCTTCCTTGACGTTGAAGACGATCTTCATCAGGTCGGAGCCGATGTCGGCAATCTTGGTGAAAATACCACCGGCGATGCGGAGCGCCGAGGCGCCGAGCGATTCACCGATCGCGAAGCCAAGAAAGCAGAGTCCAACAATGGTACGATCGACGAACAACAAGATGATGACCATCATGATGAGTTCGAGCGAGATCAGGAACAGACCGATCGACATGCCTGCGCGGAGCGGGATGTTGACGACGTCCCAGGGTTCGCCCTTGAGCGAAGCAAATGCCGTGCGGCAGTTGGCGTACGTATTCACGCGGATGCCGTACCATGCGACCCAGTACGAGCCGATGATGCCCACGATGGAAAAGCCGAGCACGATGGCGACGGTCTGAATGTCTTTGTGCAACAAGGCCATGAAGTAATAAGTCATGGCGCTGCCGATAATGGCAAACAGCATGGCCAGGAACTTGCCCTGCTGAATCAGGTACGTCTTGCAGGTTTGGAAAATGATCTCGGCGACGTCGAGCATGCTCTTATGAGCGGGCAGTGCCTTGATCTGAGATCGCAAATACAAGCTGATGCCGAGCGTTCCGGCGATGACAAACGAGCCGTAGAACAGCAAGTTGCCAGCGGTGATCGTGTTGCCGCCGATGACAAACGAGCCGTGCTTGTCGAGGTCGGGGATGGCCAAGTCGGCTTCGCTGGCCGACACCATCGGCGCGGTTAAAAACAAAATCGTCAGAGCAGCAAACAGATGTCGCATCATGGGTCGTAGGCATCCTGCAAGGGAAAGGAAGGATGATAGGGTGGGTGGATCACACCGCCTGGCTAACCATCCCTGGCTAGTGACGGACCGATCAGCGGCTGTAATACCACCGTTCAGGAGCCCAAAATGTAACGAAATCTTCAAATTCGACAAGCGGTTTTCCTAATACTAATGTCGAGACTCATTCTGCATAATCCCGCTCCTCTTGCTCCTCTTGACGCAATATCGGTGTTCGCTTATGCCGCTGAGCGCTGATTTGCCCTCACTCGATCGGGACCCCATAATGGCTAACTGAACAGTGCGCAGCCCTGGGGCTATTGATCCTCAGATAATCGGCTTCAGCGGCCGAGCAACGCGCGGCTGTAATTTCCGAACTCCCGCTGGATGTCCTGTTGACTACATTACCTGAACCTCATTAACGAGCACGAGCGCTGCGCCCTCGGAGTGCGTGCCCATGTCGATCGAATTATCTCCCCCGTCGGTTGACGAACCCAGTGACGAAACACTGTGGCAGGCTTTTCGTGATCGTGACGACCAAGAGGCGTTTGCCACGCTCGTCCATCGCTACGAACGGCCGTTGTTCAACTACTTGGCACGTTACACGGGCAACCCCAACCAGGCCGAGGAGCTGTTCCAGGCGACCTTCGAGCGGGTGTTTGAACATCGCCAGCAACACGAGCCGGGGCGGCGGTTGCGACCGTGGATTTACAGCATCGCCACGCATCAGGCGATCGACGCCCAGCGCCGCGCCAATCGACATAAGCCCCTCGAATACGATGCTTCGAGCGACGAAGATGACTCAGACACAGGCAAGCTGATCAACCTGCTCAGCGATGACGAGCCCAGTCCGCTGGCGCAACTGGAAACGGCCGAACGCCGCGATTGGGTGCGTCAGGCTGTGAGTCGGTTGAGTGAAAACTTACGGAGTGTCGTCCTGATGGCGTATTACGACGGCATGACACTCAGCGAAGTGGCCGAAACGCTGCATCAGCCGCTGGGGACTGTGAAATCACGCTTGCATAAAGCCTTGCTGCAACTCAACGCCGACTGGAAGCGAGGCCATCGCCTCGACGCGGCCTGACAGGAGCCTCTGGCCATGCGCGATCATTTGATCAGTTACTTGCTCGAACTACTCGAAGCCGAAGAGCGTACTCGGCTCGAAACTTGCTTGCAAAACGATGCCCAGTTGCGGGCCGAGCTAGAGGTGTTTCGTCGTGCCTTGGAACTCTTGGAGCACGACGACGAGCGCCTCGAGACCCCCGCCGCGTTGGCTCATCGAACCTGCCAAAGGCTGCTGGCTAGGCACAACGAAGAGCAGCAGAGTGCTCGCTGCGAGGACTGAGTCAACGCACGCTACGCAAAGGGGGAGTGCCCCAAACTGCGTCGGGCAACACTCACCTGCCCGCTATGCAGCCCTTCGTGCCAGACCGCCATCTCAAAGACGCCGGCTCGATTTTGAAACAGGTCGGCCACCTCCTTAGGCATCGGCTGCTCTAAATCCGCTTCGGACATAGCGTCCAGCACAGCGAGCAACACCCGGCGCCGCTCACGCATCAAGGCCAGCACCTCGTCGACACTTGGATACGCCGCCGCGTTGGCCACGGGATGCGACCCCATGCCAAAGCGGTCCTCGATCGCCGACAGCTTCAGCGCCTGTTCAGGAACCAAGGCCGAGATGAAAAAATTGTCGGCAAATGCCATGTGCCCTACGAACCATAGGGCATGATTGGCCTGCTCATGGACCTGATGCGTCCATTGCTCGGGAGTCTTGAAGTCGGCCAACATGCGCTCGGTATAACTACGAGCCTTTTCCAATTGGCTGCGCAAACAGGCTTTTAGACTCATGGTGCCTCGTCTCCTCACGGCTTTGTCAGGCGCGCATCACAGCGATGACATAAGCTATTTACAGCAAGAGACTTAACTCTAGCGAACCGGCTTGGGTGACTCAAGTCGTGGGGACGGATGGGGAAGAGGTTTCATGCTCCCATGAGCCTCGAATCACGACTTACGACGTGTCGTGCAAGATTTTATCCGAATTCTTCCGCGACGAAAGTTCCTGCCCAGTGCAAACCTACGGCGATCGAGGCACGATCGATGCTGGGGTGATCGAAAAAAACGCTTGACGCCTGGGGGAGTCCGGGTATCTTTGGCGACTGTTGGGGATAAGTGGGGATTAGTGGTGAATCATGTTGCTCACCGGGAAATTTACTCGTTCGGTGGACGACAAGCTACGAATCGCCATTCCCAAGCGTCTCCGCGACGCGATGAGTTCGACACCCACGAGCGACGTCTATATCGCACCGGGAACGGATGGATCGCTGGCGATTTACTCGCCCGAAGCGTTTGCCAAATTGGCTCAGCGAATGGAGTCGGCCCCGCCGGCACAGGAGGACGTGCGGGCTTTTAATCGTCTGTTTTATGCACAGACCGAGCGTGTCGAGATCGACG
Organism: uncultured Planctomycetaceae bacterium; assembly: GCA_964387325.1. GTDB lineage: Bacteria > Planctomycetota > Planctomycetia > Pirellulales > PNKZ01 > CAZZBK01. The sequence goes on along the minus strand of CAYLYE010000271.1, from coordinate 2,226 downwards.
CCCAAGGCAGGATCCGCATACCGGTCGAGTTGGCTCAGCTTGCGCAGCTCGACAAGGAAGCGGTGATGCTGGGCATCCAAGACCATATTGAACTGTGGGACCGTTTGCGGTGGGACCAATACCTGTCCGCCACGGCTCCCCGCTACGATCAGATTGCCGAACGTGCGATGGGCCGCCCGAGTGGTCCTCCCGCGGTCGGTTGAGCCGTCATCGGATGTTGGCTTGAGATTGTTTGGAGCTTCGCCTCGCGTGTTGCAGAACCGAGACCGTCACCGGCCACGGATGGTCTTAGTGTTACCCAAACCCTGGGGCTCGATTCCACGTCATCGAGTCTGCGACACGGATCGTTTGCGCATGATGCGCGGCGGTTGCGAAACGTGGGACGCGCGTCGAGTAGGACGCATCGGACCGCAACCGCCCCATCTGCGTGAGACACATGGAGGTGTCTGGATGGGGGTCGTGTTACAAAAGAACAACGGCGTCGACCCTAGCATGGATCGACGCCGTTGTTTCGTTATCGGCGGTCTGATTGCTGTCTGGCCAGCTTACCGCTTGGCCGACTCGGCGCTTGACTGCGCCGGGGCAGAGGCGGGCGGGTCGAACTGACGAATGGCCGTGCCGGTTTCGCCATTCCACACACGCAGTACGCTGTCCTGTCCACCCGCGATCACAACCTTTCCGTCAGGAGTGATCGCGCTGCCGTACATAAAGTCGGTCCCACCGGCATAGCTACGAACCGCGCCACCGTTGTCGACCCGTTGTAGCTTGACCGACTTGTCGCCAGCCGAGGCGATCGCATTGACGCTGTCTCCCGCGAAGTGGATCGAGGTAACTTCTTTCGTAAAGCCTTGGATCGTCCGCTTCTGATCTCCCGAAACAAAGTCCCAGACCTTGATCACGTTGTCGGCGCCGCAACTGGCCAGCGTACGAGTGTCGCTCATCCAGCTGACGCCCAACACGTGGTGCGTATGGCCCTCGAACGACTTGACGAATTTGCCCGTGGCAACCTCAAACACCTTGACGAACTTATCGGCCGCGCCCGAGGCCAGATACTTGCCGTCGAAGGAGAATTCGATGCCAAAGACCGTGTCGCTATGCGCCTCGGCCAGATCGCGAACCAATTTGCCGTCGGCCACATTGAAGATTTTCAATTCGCCGCCGCGTGAAGGGGCGCCGCCGCCGGCTGCGAGCAGTTTGCCATCGTTGCTGAACGCCAAGGCCGTGACGCGGTCGGCAAATTCCTGACCGCTGCCGGGGCCCAGCGTGCGGGCGAGCTTCCACTCGGGGAGGGTGTTCCAAAGAGTCAAGTTTTTGTCAGCCCCGGCCGCAACAAGCGTCTTGTCGTTGGCATACGCCAAGGCAGTGACGGCGGCAGCTTGACCTTCGATAACCTCGAAGGCTGAGCCGGTTTCGGCGCTGAACAGATGGATTACTTTATCTTCACTGGCAAACGCCACTTCGAGTCCGTCGGGCGAAAAAGCCACGGCGGTCAAAGGAGACTCCGCATCGGTCGACGCCTTCTTGGCGACTTCCAAATCCGCTTCGGCTTTCTTCTGGCGTCCTTCGGCAGCTGCGGCGGATGCCTTGGTCTGTGGGACACGGTCGGTCGCTTTCTTCGAAGCCGCTTGCGAGGCCGTCAAGGCCCGTTCGGCAGACATGCGGGCCGTCTCAGCATCCAAACGCAACTTGTCAGCATCGGTGAAAGCTTTCTCCTTGGCAGTCAACTCGGCTTGGACCTTCTTGAGTTGATCCGCCGCTTGTGTCGCCGCAGTGTCGGCCTTAGTCTTGTCTTGCTGGGCGACTTTGACTTTCTCGGCTGCATCTTTGGCTTCCTTGTCAGCCTTGTCACGAGCGTCGGCTAGTTCCTTCTTGTCCTTCTCTTTATCGGCGGCAGCTTTGGCCGCTTGGAACTTCTCGGTCGCGGCCTTGGCCGCGGCCTCGGCATCGGTCAGTGCTTTGACAGCCTTCTCTTTGGCTGCGTCAGCAGTCTTGACCGCAGGCTCCGCATCCTTGACGGCTTTCTCAGCGGCCGCCTTTTCATCCGTCGGCTTCTTGGCCGCATCGGTCTTTTCTTTAGCCGTCTTTTTCGCCGCTTCGAGTGATTCGGTGGCCTTCTTGACCCCTTCGGCCTCGGTGGTCACCGCTTTTTCAGCGTCGGTTACGACCGTCTTTTCATAAGCCACGTCGGCCTTGGCCAACACAACAAGACGATCCTTCTGGGCCACG
>CAYLYE010000270.1:0-7730 GCA_964387325.1 uncultured Planctomycetaceae bacterium | reverse complement strand
TCGGGACAGTGCCCCAGCAAGTTGCAGCCCCAACCCGGGAACAAATCGAGGTAACGATTCCCTTCAGCGTCCCAGACATACGAGCCTTCGCCGCGAACCAGGGCCACCGGATAACGACCGTAATTGGCAATCACGTAGCGTTTGAACAGTTCGACCGTCGCGGCCGATGACGTTCCTTCAGCAGTGGCCATCGTGTGGGGTTCCTTGGTAAGGCGGGTCAATTCGTCAATACGAACTCAACGATCAAGATGCGAAACACGGTCCTCAGGTTCACGCCCGAGATTGAATCAGTTCGGTCCCCACACCGCGGCTGGTAAACACTTCGAGCAACAACGAGTGCCGTTGCCGGCCGTCGATGATGTGGACTTTGCGGACGCCGCGCTCGAGCGTCTCCAGGCAGGCCTGCACCTTGGGGATCATGCCCGAGTCGATCGCCCCGCTACGGATCAACTCGTTGGCCTCGGCCACGGTGAGCGACTGGATCAGCGATTCGGGATCTTTCTTATCGCGGCGCACGCCGTTGACATCGCTCAGATACACGAGCTTGTCGGCTCCGAGCGATTGTGCGACGGCTGTCGCCGCGGTGTCGGCATTCACGTTGAGCTTTTGCCCCTTGGCGTCGAGACACATCGACGGGATGACGGGCACGATGCCCGCGTGACAAAGATTTTCGATCGTGGTGCGATCCACTCGGGTCACCTTGCCAACCGCGCCGAGGTCGATCGATTCGCCGTTGTCGCCCGGGAGCGTGATTCGTTCGCCGTGCAACACGTTGAGCATGCGACGGAAATTGAGCGGTGCGCTGCGTCCACCGAGCTCTTCGATCCGCGCGGCGATGGTTTCGTTCGTATCTCCGGCGAGCACGCGCTCGACAATATCGAGCGTGGCTTGATCGGTGTAGCGGCGTCCCTGAATGAAGTTGGGTTTAAGGCCAGCTTCTTCCATTGCGCGGCTAATGGCCGCACCGCCGCCATGCACGACGACCGGCCGCATGCCGACCGTCTCCATGAAGATGATATCGAGCAGCAGATGCCGTAGCGCGTTGGGATCTTCCATCACGCTGCCGCCGAGCTTGATGACCGTGACCTTATCACGAAACTTCCGGATCCAGTGCATGGCCTCGATCAGGACATCGGCCTTTTGTACCGCATTGTTATCCAAGGGGAGCTACTCTCCGATGCGCGGAAACGACAACCGGCTGCAGAGCAGCCGGTGGGTAAAGCAAACCGTGTATTTTAGGTGCCGAGCGGAGCAAGTCAACGTGCCCTCGAGGATAGTCTGGCAGACTATCCTCGCATGACTGAGGATGGGCCCGCATTCATGATTACGTTCTGACCCAAGCCGGCGGCTCGGCCGCCGGCCTTTCGGCGACAAAGTCGCCGGCTTGGGGCATCGGATTCACTCACAAATTTTTATTTCCAGGCATAATCACCAGCGTTGGTGCTGGGCAGGTGGCTCACACCGGACAAATATTTGTCGACCGCCCGAGCCGCTTCGCGTCCTTCGTGAATGGCCCAGACGACGAGCGACTGGCCCCGCCGCAGGTCGCCGGCCGCGAACACCCCCGGAACGCTGGTCTGATATTCGGCGTTGGCCTTCACATTTCCGCGCGGATCGAGTTCTAAGCCCAGGTCGGCAATCGGGCCGGTCTTTTCTGGCCCGAGGAACCCCATCGCCAGCAACACCAACTGGGCGGGCCAAACCTTTTCGGTCCCCGGCACCTCGCGCTGCTTGTGCTGACCGTTCTCCTGAAACCATTCGATCGTGCAGGTGACGAGGCTCTCGACGTTCCCCTGCGCGTCTTGACGAAACTCCTTGGTCAAGATGCTCCAGTGACGATTGCAGCCTTCTTCGTGCGAGGTGCTCGTGCGGAGCATCATGGTCCAGTAAGGCCACGGTGACGCGGCCGGGCGATCGGCGGCGCGTGGAAAGCTTCCCAAGTCGGGCGGTTGCGGGAGCAACTCGAATTGTGTGACGCTCGCGGCACCGTGACGGTTCGAGGTCCCTACGCAGTCGCTCCCTGTGTCGCCGCCGCCGATAACAATCACGTGCTTACCGGTGGCCATGATCGAGCCGGGGCCCGAAATGTCATCACCCTGATTGCGCTTGTTTTGTTGCGGCAGGAATTCCATCGCAAAGTGAACGCCTTTGAAGTTGCGTCCCGGGATGGGCAAATCGCGCGGCGCGGTCGAACCGCCGCACAACACGATGGCGTCGTGCTGATCTTTGATCTCCTGCGTCTTCACGTTGACGCCGACATTCGCGTTGCAACGGAACTCGATCCCCTCGGCCTCCATTTGCTTGACGCGTCGCCAGACCCGGGACTTGTCGAGCTTGAAGTCGGGAATACCGTACATGAGCAAGCCACCGGGCCGGTCGGCCCGCTCAAAAACCGTGACTAGGTGACCGGCGCGGTTCAACTGCTGCGCACAGGCCAAGCCGGCCGGGCCGCTGCCGATCACGGCCACCTTTTTGCCCGTCCGCGTAAGCGGCGGCTCGGGGGTGATCCAACCTTCGTCGAAGCCACGATCAGCGATCGAGCACTCGATCTCTTTAATGGCGACCGGATCTTCGTTGATCCCCAGCACACAGGCCGACTCGCAGGGGGCGGGACAAACTCGCCCCGTGAACTCGGGAAAGTTGTTCGTCGAGTGCAGTCGGCTCAGGGCCTCCTGCCATTGACCACGGTACACCAAGTCATTGAAGTCGGGAATGATATTGCCCAGCGGGCAGCCGGTATGACAGAACGGGACACCGCAGTCCATACACCGCGCGCCTTGCGTACGCAGATCACTCTCGCTGAGCACGTGCAGGAATTCCTGATAGTGCTTAACTCGTTCTTGGGGCGGCGCATTGGAGTGATGCTGCCGACCGTGCTTGAGAAAACCTTTGACATCACCCATGACCCACCTCTTGCAACTGACCCTGCGCTGAGTTTTGTTGTCGTTCTTTGGCCATCTCAGCCAGGGCCCGCTTGTAATCTTTGGGCATGACTTTGACGAACTTGGTGACGAGTTGTGACCATTGATCCAAGATCTGCTTGCCACGCGTGCTGCACGTGTAATCGACGTGCTTCTGGATCAGCGCGTGAAGTTGCTGTTGATCGTCGCTGGCGAGCGGTTCAAGGTCGACCATTTCGGGGTTCACCAGCTTGGGGAACTTCCCATCGGGATCGAACACATAGGCGACGCCGCCACTCATGCCGGCCGCAAAATTGCGCCCCGTCTCGCCGAGCACGACCGCAATTCCACCGGTCATATATTCGCAGCCGTGATCGCCGATCCCTTCGACGACCGCGGTTGCGCCGCTGTTGCGAACACAGAACCGCTCACCCGCGATGCCGCGCACATACACCTCGCCAGCGGTCGCGCCGTAGAGCACAACATTGCCCGCGATGATATTTTCCTCGGGGACGAACTTGGCGTTGCGGTCGGGATAAACGATGAGTTTGCCACCGGAAAGGCCCTTGCCCAGGTAGTCGTTCACATCCCCTTCGACGCGAATGGTCACACCCGGTACAGCAAAGGCGCCGATACTCTGGCCGGCAGTGCCACGGAAGTTCAGCTGGATCGTATCCTCGCTGAGTCCCTTGGCCCCCCAACGCTTGGTAACCTCGCCCGACAAGATCGTGCCGACCGTTCGGTTCACGTTGCGAATGGGCAGGTCGTGCTTGACCGGCTTGCCGTGCTCGATCGCATCTTGGCAGAGCTTAAGCAGCACGGTCATATCGAGCGACTGATCGATGCCGTGATCTTGCTTCTCGGCACAGTAGGTCTTGATATGCGAAGGGACCTGCGGCTTGTAGAGGATTTTCGAGAAATCGAGTCCCCGGGCCTTCCAGTGATCGATCGCCCCACGAGTTTCGAGCATGTCGACCCGGCCGATCATCTCGTTGACCGTGCGGAAGCCGAGCTCGGCCATGATTTCGCGCAGCCCCTCGGCGACCAGGAAGAAGTAATTCACGACGCTCTCGGGGGTGCCCGAGAATTTCTTCCGCAGGGCAGGGTCTTGCGTGGCGATACCGACCGGGCAGGTGTTCAGATGACACTTGCGCATCATGATGCAACCGATGGTGATGAGCGCGCCGGTGGCAACGCCCCATTCTTCGGCGCCGAGCAGCGCCGCAATGGCGATGTCGCGCGGGGTGCGGAGCAGCCCGTCGGTTTGGACAACGATGCGGCCACGCAGGTCGTTCTTGACCAGCACTTGATGCGTCTCGGCGAGGCCCAACTCCCAAGGGATGCCGGCGTGCTTGATCGAGGTGATCGGACTTGCGCCGGTACCGCCATCGTAACCGCTGATCAGCACCACATCGGCCTTGCCTTTGGCGACGCCAGCCGCGACGGTACCCACGCCGACTTCAGCGACCAGCTTGACGCTGATGCGAGCATGGCGATTGCTGTTCTTCAGGTCGTGAATGAGCTGGGCAAGATCTTCAATCGAGTAGATATCGTGATGCGGCGGGGGCGAAATGAGTCCCACTCCCGGCGTGCTGTGCCGGATGCGAGCAATCTCGCGGTCGACTTTATGACCGGGCAATTGGCCACCCTCGCCGGGCTTGGCGCCTTGCGCCATCTTGATCTGCAACTCGCGGGCGTTCACCAGATACTCGCTGGTCACGCCGAATCGGCCACTCGCCACCTGCTTAATAGCGCTGTTCTTGCTGTCGCCATTGGACATGGGCAGATATCGGTCGGGGTCTTCGCCCCCTTCGCCCGTGTTGCTCTTCGCGCCCAGTCGATTCATGGCGATCGCCAAGGTCTCGTGAGCTTCTTTGCTGATCGAGCCATATGACATCGCACCGGTCGCGAAGCGTTTGACAATCTCCTTGGCCGGTTCGACTTGATCGAGCGGAATGCTCTGCGGCGGCTTTTTGAACGCGAGCAACCCGCGAAGCGTGAGCAACCGACGCTCTTGTTTGTCGACCTGCTCACAGAAGCGGCGGAACTCGTCGCGGCTGTTCACCTGTGCGGCTGTTTGCAGCTTGGCGACCATTTCTGGGCTGTGTAGATGGGCCTCGCCCTTGCGACGCCACTGATATTGACCGCCGACGTCGAGTTCGAGCGTGCTGGGGACCTCGGTGCGAGGGAAGGCGTGTTCATGCCAGCGGAGCGACTCCTCCTCGATCGTCTCCAGGCCCACGCCTTCGATGCGGCTGGCGGTCCAGGTGAAGAACTCGTCGACGAACGACGAGTTGAGCCCAACCGCCTCGAAGATCTGCGCGCCGCGATAACTCTGCTGCGTCGAAATGCCCATCTTGCTCATCACCTTGAGCAAGCCTTTATTGACGCTCTTGATGTAGTTCTTCTGCAACTTCTCGAACGACGAGCCCTCGGCAAAGTAACCGCGATGCAACATCTCTTCGATGGTTTCCAGGGCCAGATAAGGACACACCGCGCCGGCGCCATAGCCGGTCAAGAGCGCGAAGTGCTGCACCTCGCGGGGCTCGCCGCTGTCGACGATCAACCCGCACTGGGTCCGCGTCTCTTCGCGAACCAAATGATGATGCACGCCGGCGCAGGCCAGCAGAGCCGGGATCGGGATATTCTCGGCGTCGACACCGCGATCCGACAGAACGATCAACGTCACCTTGTCGCGAATCGCCTGCGACGCTTCGCCGCGAATCTCATCGAGCCGGCGACGCATGCCCGCCGCACCTTCCGCTCGTGGGAACAACGTGCGAATCACACGGCTCTTGTAGCCCGGCTGGTCGAGCGACTGGATCTTGGCCAGATCCTTCTCGGTGATCACGGGGTAATCAAGACGCAACAGGCGGCATTGCCCTGGGGTCTCGTCGAGCAAGTTTCCTTCGCTGCCGATCGTGGTGATCATCGACGTAACGATCTCTTCGCGGATCGCGTCGAGCGGCGGGTTGGTAACCTGCGCGAACAACTGCTTGAAGTAATTATAGAGCGGTTGGGGACGGTCGCTGAGCACGGCCAGAGGCGTGTCGTTGCCCATCGACCCGATCGGCTCCAGGCCCTCGCTGGCCATTGGAGCGAGAATCACTTTCAAGTCTTCGAGCGTGTAGCCAAAGGCGCGTTGCTGACGCAGCATGGCCTTTTGCGTCGCTGGGCTACCGTTGCTGTTCCCGTTGCTGTAGGGGACCTCGGGCAAATCGCTCAGCTTGAGTTGGTGCTCGTCGAGCCATTGGCGGTACGGATGACGCGCGGCAAGGCCGTTCTTGATTTCATCGTCACGAATGATGCGGCCTTGCTGGGTGTCGACCAGAAACATGCGTCCGGGCCGCAGACGACCTTTCTGCTTGACCTTTTCTTGCGGGATGTCGAGCACGCCCGACTCGCTGGCCATGATGACCAGATCGTCGGTGGTGACCCAATAGCGACTGGGACGCAGGCCGTTGCGATCGAGAATCGCCCCCATCACGGTGCCATCGGTGAAGGCGATCGAGGCCGGGCCATCCCACGGCTCCATGAGGCAAGCCTGATATTCGTAGTAGGCCTTCTTCTCGTCCGACATGCTCTCGTGACCAGCCCAGGGCTCGGGGATGCACATCGACACGGCTTGCGGCAAGGAACGACCGGTCAGCACTAACAGTTCGAGCACATTGTCGAACGTGGCCGAGTCGCTCGCGCCGTGGGTGCAAATCTCGCCCAACTTTTGCAAGTCGGGGCCATACACCGGATGCGACAACATACTGTGCCGGGCATGCATCCAGTTCTTGTTGCCCCGAAGCGTGTTGATCTCGCCGTTGTGGGCAATGTAACGGAACGGATGCGCCAAGTCCCAGGTGGGAAAGGTGTTCGTGCTGTAACGCTGATGCACGAGCGCCAGCGCGCTGATAAACCGCTCGTCGGCCGTGTCGCTGTAGAACAACTCGACCTGATCGGCCAGCATGAGCCCCTTGTAGATCACGATCCGCGACGACAGGCTGGGCAGGTAGCAGAACTTCTTTTGCGACATGCCGCTATTCGCCACGTCGGCTTCGAGCTGCTTGCGGATGACATACAGCTTCCACTCGAACATGTCGGGCGCGGTCGACTCGCCGCGCGCGATAAACACCTGACGAATGACCGGCTCGACCGCACGCGCTGTCTCGCCGATGTGGCTGTTGTCGACCGGCACCTCACGCCAGCCGAGCAGTTTTTGGCCTTCGGCGGCAATGTATTGCTCGAACCGCTCGACACAGTAGGTGCGCTCAGCCGAGTCGGTGGGCAAGAAGACCGTGCCGATACCGTACTCGCCCGGCGCGGGCAACGAGAAACCCGCCTCGAGAGCCTTGGCGGCGAAGAAGTCGTGCGGAATTTGCACCAGAATTCCGGCACCGTCGCCCGTCAGCGGATCGCAACCGCAGGCCCCGCGATGGGCGAGGTTGACCAGGATTTGCAACCCTTTGCGAACGATGTCATGGCTCTTGCGGCCATGCATGTCGACGACGAACCCCACGCCGCAAGCGTCACGCTCTTGCAGCGGGTCGTACATCCCCTGGGGCACCGATGTTTTGAGAAATTCTGGTCCTACCGACATGTTACTCACCAAGCGTTGGGTTCTGTCGCGGGGCTCTCTTTAGCCGCCGGCACTCGTCCATTACCATGACTATGACTACCGTTGCCATTGCCGTTACCGTTGCCCGACACACTCTTGAGCGCGAGCGTATCGTGAGGACCATCGGAGCGGCGCCCGTTGCCCTGAGGCGAGGCCGGCTCGTCGATCGTGGTCACCTCGCGGGTTGCGCCCGCCTCGCGCTGCAATAACTCGATGAATCGCTG
>CAYLYE010000269.1:0-7791 GCA_964387325.1 uncultured Planctomycetaceae bacterium | reverse complement strand
CCGAGACCGAGGCAGCCGTCGAGGCTGGTTTACGCTGGTTGGCCGCTCATCAACGCGACGACGGTGGCTGGAGTCTCGAAGGTTTCTCGCGCTGCGGCGATTGCAATGGTCAGTGCGATGGCGCAGGGAGCACGGTGAGCGATACCGGAGCCACGGCGCTCGCGCTGCTACCGTTTCTCGGATCGGGTCAAACACATCATCGGGGCGACTATCCGGTGGTCGTGGCCAAGGGGCTCAAGTGGCTGATTGAACATCAAGGGATCGGCGGCGATTTGCGCGGCCGGGGTGGCGGCCGGATGTACGCACATGGTCAGGCGGCGATTGTCCTCTGCGAGGCTTATGCCCTGTCGCAACACACATTGCTCAAAGAGCCGGCGCAACGCGCGATCGATTTTATTATCCAAGCACAGCACCCCAGAGGCGGCTGGCGCTATGCGCCGGGAGAGGCCGGTGACCTGAGTGTCGTGGGGTGGCAGTACATGGCGCTACGCAGTGCTCAAATGGCGGGGCTCGACGTGCCGGGAGACACGTTGAGGAAGGTGGGGCCATTCCTCGATAGCGTGCAGTCGGTCGACAAGAAAGCGAAAGAGAAGGCGGCGATGTTCGGTTACCTTCCGGGCAACGGTCCTACGCCGACGATGACGGCCGAGGGCCTGCTCTGTCGCCAGTATAGCGGTTGGACCTACAAAGAGCCGCTGCTCGTCGGTGGGGCCAATTTTCTCCTGCAGCGGCATCCGCCCGGTGGGCGTAGTCATGACATCTACTACATCTACTATGCGACTCAGGTGATGCATCATCTGGGCGGTTCGCAGTGGAAGGAGTGGAACCCGCTCATGCAGGCTCATCTGCTGGGCTCGCAGGAGAGCGAAGGACACGCAGCCGGGAGTTGGCCGCCGCGGGGCGGACATGACAGTCAGGGGGGCCGCTTGTACACGACCGCACTGGCCGTTTGCACACTGGAGGTTTACTACCGGCATTTGCCCTTGTACCGGGTCTCGGGGGAAAGAGAGGGCCTACCGCGGTTCAAGCCCAAGTGAGCCGAGGGGGGTGTTCGGCGTTAGCTTTTGATCAAGGAATCATTGCTGTGCAGCGTTCGCACATCAATCGCTAACGTGCATAATCTAGGATAGGCCGACCGTGTTCAGTAACTGTCGGTCGGATCATGCACCAAACTTCGCCCCCCGCCGCTCGTCGAGAGTCCCCGGTCGTCGTGTGTCGCTGGCTAGGCTCGGCCTTGGCGGCGACGGCCTTTCTGGGGGCATTCCTGTTATTTCAAGTGCAGCCCTTGCTGGGCAAAGCCATTTTGCCCTGGTACGGCGGAGCACCGGCCGCTTGGACGACCGCATTGCTCGTGTTTCAGTCGTTGTTGGTTGTCGGTTATGCGTCGGTCGATCTTTCGCGCCGCTGGCTGCGCCCCGCGATGCGTTCGTATGTGTTCATTGCCCTCGCGGCCGTCTGTTGGCTTACGTTGGGCATCCTGCCCGGAGCGGAGTGGAAGCCCCAACTGGACGATGATCCATTTATGAGCGTCTTGTGGCTGTTGTTGGTCTGCGTCGGAGGTCCCTACTGCCTGCTGGCGACCACCGGCCCACTGATGCAAGTATGGTGGGTGCAGTCTGGAATCGTCACCACGCCCTATCGGCTTTATGCCTTGTCGAATTTGGGTTCGTTGCTCGGACTTGTCACTTACCCGCTGGTGGTCGAACCGTTGTGGGATTTACCGCAGCAGGCATTCGGCTGGAGCATTGGATTTACAGCGTATGTTGGGCTTTTAGCCCTGTGTGCCTGGCAGGTGAGGGCAGGGGTGGACTCATTCACAGCTTGCCCTGTAGGCGCTGCCCATCGCCACGATTCAGCGAGCGTTGACCGTGACCCGATCACGGGCCGACAGACGCTCGTTTGGCTGGGGCTGTCGTGTGCCGGATCGACGATGTTATCGGCCGCGACCAACAACGTGTGCCAAGACATGGCATCGGTACCGTTGCTGTGGATCGCATTGTTGAGCGTCTATCTCTGGTCGTTCATTATCTGCTTCGAGTGGTCTCAGGTCTATCGCCGGACCTGGGGCGCCGTGGCTGTTGTGTTGACTGTCCCCTGGGCTTGTCAATATACGGCCCACGTGTGGTGGATGATTGTTTCGCATGTTGTCATGCTATTGGCCGTCTGTCTGTTTTGTCATGGCGAGTTGGCGCGACGACGCCCGGCCGCGCATCGATTGACCTGTTATTACCTCATCATCGCCATGGGAGGCGCGCTAGGAGGGGTGTTTGTGAGTGTGATCGCGCCGGTGCTCTTCGTCCGTTATTGGGAATGGACGATTGCCACCGTCGTGGCATACGTACTCGCGTCGAAGTGCGTTGTTTACGCGCTCATGCGACAAACACCGCACGCACCGCGCTGGTTGGTTGGACTTGGTGTGAGCGCGCTGGCCTGTGGTCTTGTGTTGCTCGTGTGGCAACACCGCAGCAAAATTCGCCCCGAGGAGGTGGATGTCGCGAGAAATTTCTACGGCGTGGTGCATATCGATGCCATCACCGACGATCAGACCGGACGTGTAGATCTGATGGCCATGCGGCATGGCGGCACGATGCACGGCATGCAACTCTTTCAGGAAGGCGCGCGTCGGCTGCCGACGACGTATTATGGTCCGCTCAGCGGCATCGGTCGGGCGCTACTAGACGATCACGAGGCCATGCGTTCGCGGCGCGTCGGTGTGGTCGGCCTTGGGACCGGCACGCTCGCCACGTACGCTAAGCCGGGAGATCATTTTCGATTCTATGAAATTAACCCCGTCGTCATGGATTTCGCCCAAGAGTATTTTACTTTTTTGCGCGACTGTGTGGGCAAGGTTGAAAACGTGGCTGGAGACGCTCGCCAATCGCTGGAGCAGGAATCGCCCCAAGCCTACGACGTGTTCGTGGTCGACGCCTTTTCGGGCGATGCGATTCCGACGCACTTGCTGACTCGCGAAGCGTTTCAAGCATATCTGCGCCACTTGCGTGAGGACGGCCTGTTGGCAGTCCATATCTCGAACCGGCACTTGGAATTGAGCCCTGTCGTTACCGCCGCCACCGAGGCGGTGGGGTTATCGGCCTATCTGATCGAAGGGGCAAACGATTCGGCCACCTACCAATTTAAATCCCGCTGGATCCTGGCGTGCCAGCCGGCCAAGTATCAACGCTGGAGCCGTGTCCTGGCGCCGCCGGCCCGGCCGCTCGCGGCCTCTGCCGACGTCCGGCTCTGGACCGACCAATTTAGCAATCTGCTCCAAGTGATGAGCGGTTGGTAGAGTGTGGGCCGTGATCTTTGCTGAGAACCCGGGGGGGCCAAGGAGGCACTTCGCAGATCGGCCTATTGGATCGTAATCCGCGGGGTGGTACCTTGATTGAGGTGCCTTTTCAGATGACTTCGGCATTGTTCCCATCCTTCGATACATACTGCACACTCACTCATGCCGCGGATCCTTGTCGTCGATGACTCCACGCTGGACCGGCTACTCGCACGCCGTCTGCTCGAGAAGGATCCCGAACTGATCCTAACCGAGGCCATTGACGGCACCGATGCCCTGCGGCAAATGGAGCTGTTTGTGCCCGACGCGGTGATAACCGACCTGCAAATGCAGCCGATGGATGGCCTGCAATTGGTCGAGACCGTGCGGCGTAAGTATCCGTTCGTGCCGGTGGTGCTGATGACCGCCCACGGCAGCGAAGAAGTGGCGGCGCAGGCCTTGCAGGCGGGGGCGGCCAACTACGTTCCCAAGAGCGAGTTGCCGCGGCATCTGTTGCCCACGATTCGCGATGTGTTGGCCGCGACCAGCGGCCATCGGCGGCGTCACGAGCTGATGAATTGTCTCGAACGCCGACAAATCGAACTCGCGCTGGCGAACGACAGCACCCTGATCCCGCCGCTCGTGGACTTGATTCAGCAGTGGGTTGCCAAACTGGGCGAGGTCGACGAGCCCGGCCGCTTGCAGGTGGCGATGGCGCTCGAAGAGGCGTTGCTCAACGCGCTCTATCATGGCAATCTCGAATTGAGCGCTGAAGAGCTGGCCGACTCGTCCAGTCATTTAATTGCTCAAGGGAGAGACTTGATCGCCGAACGGCGGCAGACCGCCCCCTACAGCGAACGACGGATCCATTTCATTGCCCGTATCGATCGACAGCACGCACGGTTTGTCATTCGCGACGAAGGGCGTGGGTTTGACCGTCGTCGATGGGACGAGGCCGCCAGCCCCGAGGCGCTCTCGCGTGGCGCCGATCGCGGCCTAGTGCTGATCAAGTTATTTATGGATGAAGTTGCGCTCAACGATCGCGGCAATGAAGTCACGATGGTTAAGCGTTGGTCTCGCGGCGCTGCGGCGTGTCCGTCGGCAGCACCTGCCTCGTGATAGGCCTGCTTCGTAAAGTGTTTAGAACGTTATGGTTTGTTTTGCCCGCCTGTTCTTTTTTTCCCACCGGAGATTGTTCGCCATGTTACGAAGATTGTTTTTAGCTCTGTTGTTGACCCCGGTTTTGTTTGCCAGCCCAGTTTGGGGAGCCGATAAAGTGGCCGACGCGCTCAACTTCACCATGAATCGTTTGGACGGCAAGCCGGCCGAACTCAAGCAGTACCAAGGCAAAGTGGTGCTGATCGTCAACGTCGCCAGTCAATGCGGTCTGACTCCGCAATACGAGACGTTGCAGGCATTGCATCAGAAGTTCGCCAGCAAGGGGTTGGCCGTGCTCGGCTTCCCGGCCAATGAGTTCGGCGCGCAAGAGCCCGGCAGCAACGACGAGATTGCCCAGTTCTGCAAGAAGAACTACGGCGTCGAGTTCGATATGTTCTCGAAGGTCGTTGTCAAAGGCTCGGGCCAGTGCCCGCTCTACAAGTACCTCACGTCGAAGGAGACGAACCCCAAGTTCGCCGGCGACATCAAGTGGAATTTTGAGAAGTTCCTGATCGGTCGCAATGGCCAGGTCGTGGCTCGGTTTGCGCCGAACGTCGACCCGAACTCGGCCGAGGTGGTCAAGGCTGTCGAGGCCGAGTTGGCCAAGTAGTCCACCCTGTTTTTATGCCCCGCCAAGCCGTAGCGGCTGGGAGGTTTCAAGCCCTCCCTCCGCTACGGCTTTTTTTCAGGCTCGATATGCCGGAAAAATTTTTCTCCACCACGGACCGAAACCTCGCCCCGTCGCGCGGGGTTGAATGGGTAATGCCTCCGAGCCGCTCCACCTGGACAACGTAAGCTTGGCTAGTCAGGGGCGAGTTCAGGCCTTTTCAGTCGATCCCAATTCGTGGGGAGCAAGCCGATGCGATGGTATTTATTGAGGTGTGCGCGGCCATTGAGCCAGGGCGACCATCGGAAGCCCGGTATTTACCGGCCGCGCGTTGCTCGCCGGGGCTCATTCATTGCGCAGGGGGCTTTAACGGCGATTCTGGCGTTCGTCGGAAGTCTATCGGCCTTACCGGTCTCAGCTCAGATCAAGACTCCGGTCACTCCGGCGGTCGCTGCCCAGCAGATTGACCGATCCTTGCTCAGCGAATTGCCCATCGCCACCGACAAACGTTTGGCACCACGTGTCAACGACGAGGTGTTCCTTCGCCGGGCGAGTCTCGACCTGATCGGCACGCTCCCGTCCCCCTCCGAAGTCACGCTGTTTGTGCTCGACCCCACGAGCGACAAACGCACAAAGCTCATCGAGCGGCTGTTGGCTGACGAGCGGTTCGGCTCGAATTGGGCCCGCTATTGGCGCGACGTAATCATGTATCGCCGTAGTGAAGACCGTGCGCTGTTGGTCGCCGGGCCGCTCGAACAATTTCTGACCGAGCAATTGAATCAAGGCGTGGGTTGGGACAAGATCGCGCAAGCGTTCGTGACGGCTCACGGCAACGTCACCGAGCATGGCGAGGCGGCGCTGTTCATGGCCCAAGCGGCCGATGCCAGCAATGTGGCCAGCGAGTTCTCGCGCATCTTCATGGGGGTGCAAATCCAATGTGCGCAGTGCCACGACCATCCGACCGACCGTTGGAAGCGCGAGCAGTTCCATGAGTTCGCGGCGTTCTTTCCGCGCGTGACCTTGCGGCCTGTGCTGGTCGATGGCAAGCCACGCGGTTTCGAGTTGGCGTCGAACAATTTCGGCGGTCCGTCACGCGGCATGGGGGGCGGACGTCGCGGCTCGCTCGAGCACCACATGCCCGACCTGAAAGACCCTGCCTCGGACGGTAGGTTGATGACCCCCGTGTTCTTCGCAACGCAGCAGAAGTTGTCGACCGGCGTAAAGGACCTGGACCGCCGCGAGACACTGGCTCAGTGGATGACCGCGCCGCGGAACGAATGGTTTGCCAAGGCGTTCGTCAATCGTGTCTGGGCCGAGCTGATCGGCGAAGGATTTTATGAGCCGGTCGACGACCTGGGCCCTGACCGCACGGCGACCGCCCCACGCACGCTGGCCTATCTGGCCGAGCAATTCACGGCCCACCAGTACGACGTCAAATGGCTCTACCGAGCGATCATGAACACCACCTCGTACGAACGAGAAAGTCGGCCGCGTCGCCATAGCGATCAGACCCCGTTTGTCGCCAACGTCGCGCAACGTCTGCGCGGCGACCAACTCTATGACGTGTTGATCGCGGCGTTAGGTATCGACCCGGGCACGGCTCCGATGTCAACGTCCGGAGCGTTCATGCCGCGCTTCGGTGGGCCGCGCTCGATGTTCAATGCCACCTTCGGCTATGACCCCAGCGTGCGGCGCGACGAGGTGGCCCCCACCATTCCCCAAGCCCTCTTTCTCATGAACGCGCAACTGATCAACCGCACGATCAACGGTCATTCAGGTGCAACCATGCTGGGGCGCGTCCTGGAACAATTCAAGAGTGACGAGTTGGCGATTGTCGAGTTGTATTTGCGTTGCTTGGCCCGCGAGCCCAATGCCGACGAACTGAAAGTTGGCCTTGAGCATATCAAGGCCACCGCCTATCGAGTCGAAGCGTTCGAGGATTTGCTGTGGGCGATCGTCAATCGGACCGAGTTCATTCATCGTAATTAGCCAGACACATTATTGAACTCCCCAAGCCGACGATGGGTCGCCGATCGACCGGCGGCAGAGCCGCCAGCTTGGGATAATCGAGGAGTGTTGAACCATGCTGCTGCAACATCAGATGCAACTGCACGTGAACGCCGAGCGTGTTATCGGGCGGCGAGATTTTCTGCACGGAGTATCGGCCGCCGCGCTCGCTGGCGGAACGCTCAACTGGGCCGACGTGGTCCGTCTGCAAGCGAGCACATTACGCAAGCAAGGTATGGCCTGCATTCTGCTCTGGATGGCCGGCGGACCAAGCCAGTTCGACACATTCGATCCCAAACCCGCGCATGCCAACGGTGCGGGGGTTAAGGCCATCGATACCAAGCTCCCCGGTGTGCAATTCAGCGAGCACCTGCCGCAGCTCGCCAAGGTCAGCGATCAGCTCGCCATTGTCCGCTCGATGTCGACCAAAGAAGGTGAGCATCAACGGGCCAGCTACATGCTGCATACTTCGTACTTGCCCACCGCTAGCGTCAATTATCCAACGCTCGGGAGCGTCGTGGCCCGCGAGATTCGTGACCGCGAGCTCGAACTTCCCTCGTTCGTTCGCGTGGGCCGCGCACCCAATGGCGGCGGCGGTGGCTTACTCGGCACGGAGTTCGACCCCTTCAGCATGATCAGCGCCACGCGGCTGCCCGACAACACGACACTGTCGACGGATCAAGATCGTTACCAGCGTCGTCGCGGCTTATTGAACAAAATGGAAGCGGTTGCCGGATCGACCTTGTCACGC
>CAYLYE010000268.1:0-7870 GCA_964387325.1 uncultured Planctomycetaceae bacterium | reverse complement strand
CGTTGTTGATGGCAAAGGCGACCTTGGGTTCGGTAGGCGGACGATGGAAACCTACGCTGGCGTCTAAACCAACGATCGGCAGACCTCTGATCCGCATTGAAGACGCGATGCGGGCCGAAACGCCGTTCCACTGCCCATTGACAAGTGGCCGGCACACCTCAACTGCTCGGCTCAATGGCGTGCGAAATCGCACAACCGAGCGCGCATCGCACAGTCCGAAGGGACTCACAAGGGAGGCCGAAACTGCGAGTATGCCGGCAAATCCGCAAGATGCTCGTCGATCACGCGTACGGCATGCGATGTGCATTTCAAATATTTGAATATATCGAACTAGTGAACGAGTTCCCAGCCAAGGACTCCGCGACGTGTCGCCTAACCAATACGGAACAAGTCCGCCGGGACGCGATGGGGTGTCAGGCAAGCGATTGACCTTAGCCAGATCCATGGTCGTGGCGAACCTTGCTCGCGACGAAGCACGAATGCTGTGCGCATCGGCGTAGTACGGACAGTCTCTGAGGCTGAGCTTAGTGTTTGAACCTATGTTGATTCGAGGAGACGCATAATGCCGTACCGCTCGCTGGTGGCCAAGGAGTTGGCGAGTTTTCTCAAGGCCATCGCCCATCCAGCCAGAATTCGCGTGATCGAGGAACTTCGGAACGGAGAACGGGACGTGAACTCGTTGCAGGCCGAATTGCAAACAACTCACTCGGGCGTGTCGCAACACTTAATGGTCTTGCGGGCACATCGGCTGGTCGTGGAGCGGAGAGAAGGGCGTCGCATGTTCTACAGCCTTAGAAAGCCTGAGTTGGCCGACTGGCTGGTTGATGCGATGGACTTACTACCCGGAGACACCGAAGAAGCCAAGCAGTTGCAGGCGGCGATTCGGAAGTCGCGAGTCACTTGGCAAAGTACCAAGCGGTCGGAGAAGCCGACGAATGGCCGAGTGAAGTAGCGGTCTCGCCGAATTGACCGAGAGGAGTATCAGGCATGACGTTAAAACCACCATCCCTAACAGTGCGAGCTTGGCACGCGGAAACGCTGCCCGATCTGCTGACCTCGGTGAGAGCCGGAGAACACGGACTCACCGAGGCAGAAGCGACGATCCGCTTGCAGGAATTCGGCCCGAACCGGTTGCCGGAAAAGGGACCTACGCCGCTGTGGCGGATCGTGCTCCGCCAATTCTACAGCCCTTTGATCTACATTCTCGTGGCGGCGGCCGCGGTCTCGGTGCTGATCGGTGACGTGAAGGATGCGGCGTTCATCGCGGCGGTGCTGCTCATCAACTCCGCCATCGGTTCTTACCAGGAGTGGCAGGCCGAGCAAAACAGTCAGGCGTTACAGAAAATGCTCCGCATGCGCGCCCAGGTGCAACGAGACGGCGAGATTCGCGAGATCGAAGCGGACCAGATCGTACCGGGTGACGTGGTGTGGCTGGAATCCGGCAATCGCGTCCCGGCGGATATGCGTCTGCTTTCCGCACAAGGATTGGAGGTGGACGAATCGCTGCTCACCGGCGAATCCTTGGCGGTGCATAAAGATCACGCTTGGCAAGGGCCGGAATCGACTGCGGTGGCCGATCGGCTGAACATGGTGTTTGCCGGCTCGCTGGCGGCACGCGGTCGGGCGAAGGGGATCGTGGTGGCCACCGGCACGGCGACCAGCGTCGGCCAGTTGGCGCTCGACGTGATGGGGAGCGGCGGCGGGAAGCCGCCGCTCTTGGAACGCATGGAGCGGTTCACCAACTATGTGGCCGTGGGAACCCTGGTCGCGGCCGGACTCATCGGCCTGCTAGGGATAATGCTATGGGGCTACACGCTCGTGGAAACCTTCTTTTTCGTCGTCGCTCTGGCCGTGGCGGCGATTCCAGAGGGATTGCCGGTAGCGATCACCGTGGCACTCGCCGTGGCCACCACTCGCATGGCCCGGCGGAAGGTGATCGTGCGCCAATTGACTGCGGTCGAAGGCTTGGGCAGTTGTACGCTGATCGCCACGGACAAGACCGGCACCCTTACCTGCAACGAACTGACGGTGAGAGAAGTGTGCCTGGCCAACGGCGGTGTGTTTCAGGTGACGGGCCAAGGATTCTCGCCACAAGGTGAAGTACTCCTGGAGGGAAGGCGCGTGGAATTGGCCGATCACACCCCGTTGGCGGCGACGGTTCGCGCGGCCGTCTTGTGCAACGAGGCCGACTTGCATCACCGCAACAGCGAGTGGGTCTGGCGTGGGGATGCCGTCGACGTCGCGGCGTTGAGCTTGGGGGTGAAGCTGGGAATGCAACGCGAGTCGGCGCTGGATGCCTACCCCCCAGTGAGTCGCATTCCCTTTGAATCAGAGCATCAATTCGCGGCCTCGTTTCACGATCACGATGGGCAGACGGAGGTGTTTGTCAAGGGCGCGCCGGAGCGCGTGCTGAAAATGTGCGGCGACCAACTCTCGGACGTGGATCGAGCCCGCTTGGATCAGGTGGCGTTGGGCATGGCGGCTCGCGGACTTCGCGTCCTGGCGGTGGCCGGCGGCCGACTTGCAGAGGCACTCCATGTCGAAGATGTCCCGCCGCAACCCACGAATCTGACGCTGCTCGGCTTTCTCGGCATGATCGATCCGTTGCGTGCAGGAGCACGCGAGGCCGTGGCCGAGTGTCAGCAGGCAGGCGTTCTGGTCTCGATGGTTACCGGAGACCACCGCGTCACGGCGTTGGCCATTGCCCGCGATCTCGGACTGGCGAACCGGGAAGAGCAGGTTGTTACCGCGGCCGACGTGGAAGGGAAGTCGGCTGAGCAACTGGGGGAAATGATACAGCATGTGCGTGTGTTCGCCCGGGTCACGCCGCGTGAAAAACTGCAAATCGTCGAGGCGGCGCGAAAGGCGGGGCACTTCGTCGCGGTCACCGGCGACGGTGTCAACGATGCGCCCGCGCTACGAGCCGCCAACATTGGTGTGGCGATGGGCAAGTCCGGCACAGACGTGGCCCGAGAGGCGTCGGAATTGGTGATTAGCGACGACAATTTCAGTTCGATCGTCGGCGGCATCGAAGAGGGCCGCATCGCTTACGACAACATCCGCAAGGTGATCTACCTGCTCGTGTCGACGGGAGCGGCCGAGTTGCTGATGGTTCTGCTGGCCGTAATTACTGGCCTGCCGGTCCCGTTGCTCCCGGTTCAGTTACTGTGGCTGAACTTGGTCACCAATGGGATTCAAGGCGTGGCCTTGGCCTTTGAACCCGGCGAAGGGGACAGCCTGCGGCGCAAGCCGCGTCCGCCCGGTGAATCCGTCTTCAACCGTTTAATGGTGGAGCGAATGCTCGTGGCAGTGCTAGTGGTTGGCGGCGGTGGATTTCTGGTGTACGACGTTGCCATGCGAATCGGCTGGGCCGTGGCGGATGCCCGCAATCTGCTGCTGCTGGTGATGGTGTTGTTCGAGAACTTCCATGTCGGCAACTGCCGGTCGGAAACGCGGTCTGCCTTTGCGTTGTCGCCGCTCCGCAGCCCCGTGCTATTTTTCGGCACGCTCGGTGCGTTTCTGGTTCATGTCGCGGGCATGTATGTGCCGTTCCTGCAAGACATGCTGGCCACCAAGCCCGTTGCTCCGTGGTTGTGGGGCGTGGCGATCGGCGTCAGCGTATTGATCGTGCCGGCGGTCGAACTGCACAAGTGGTGGTGGGCGAAGCGAACGGGTTCCAGCGGACGCTGACGGAAGGAGCATGGCCATGATTAAACGCATTCTGGTTGGATTGGGAGGGACCGCGTACACGCCCGTCGCCATTCAGCGTGCCGTCACGCTGGCGCAGACGCAGGCTGCCGAAGTCACCGGAGTGACGGTGCTGGATGCGCGCCGCGTTCGCAATTTAGGCGGAGTGGTGCCGCCGCCGTGGGAGGATGCGGACGCGATCCGCAATCGGCGCATGGCAATCACCGAAAGTCGCCTGGCACAATCGATTCGCGACTTCGAGGCCGTCTGCCAAACGGCCCATATCAAGCATCACGTCGTCGAAGAGTCGGGGGATGCGTTCACGAAAATGATCGAGTTGGTCCACTACCACGACGCGATGGTCTTCGGCCGGCGGCGCGGATCGCCACTTCAGGAGAAAGGCCCTCTCATGGACTCGCCTCACTTAGCGCCGACTTCCGAGTTCGATTGTGATCTACAACGTCGTGTTTACGCGTTCCTGGCCGATCGACACTACCAAGCACTGCGCCGTTTACAGATTGAAGTGAAAGACGGCGTTGTCCTGCTCAGCGGCACGCTCCCCACGTTTCATCAACGTCAGGTCGCGTTGGATTGTGCAAGGCGCGTCGCCGGAGTGTTGCGAGTTATCGACCGGCTCAACGTTTCGGACCCGTCAACGCAATACCAGTCCTGAGTGCGAGAAGAATCCTGACGGAATCGTCGAGGTCCTCTGACAAGTCATTGGAAAAGGATGGCACATCATGCTCAAACGAATCCTGGTCGGTCTAGGTGGGACCGAATACACGCCGACGGCCGTGCGCCAAGCGATCGAGTTGGCCTTGGCGCATGACGCCCAGGTCACCGGCGTTAGCGTGGTCGATACGCAACGCCTGAACAGCATGGGGCCGCTACCGTTGCCACCGACGCAATATGGACAGGCGGTGCGCAACGTTCGGCTGACGATGGCCCGCGAGTTGGTCGAGCAAGCGATCGAGCACTTCGCGGAGGCCTGTGCGCAAAGCGGAGTCCAGCATCGCGTGTTAAAAGAAGAAGGCGAACCGTTTTCCTTGCTGATTTCCGAAGCCCGTTATCACGACCTGATGGTGTTCGGCTTACGCAGTCTGTTCGAGTACGACATCGTGCCCGATCCGCATGACGCCTTGGTCCGATTGGTCCAAGCGGGCGTCAGACCCATCGTCGCTGTGGACCGCGGTTACCGGCCGGTGAAAAAAGTCCTCATCGCCTACAGCGGTTCGATGGAATCGGCCAAGGCGATGAAACGATTCGTGCAACTGCGGCTCTGGCCGGAGGCGAAGTTGCGGCTCGTGACGTTCGAGCATCAGGTGGACGAGGCGGAGCAGCTCGTCGGCGACGCGGCCGACTACTGTCGAGCGCATGGCTTTGAGCCGGAAGAGGTCTATGTTCCTGATTCCGCCAAGCAGCATCTGCTCTCCGAGGCCGCCGAGTGGGGCGCCGACTTGCTCGTCGTGGGCAACAGCGGCAAGAACCTGCTCCTGCGGCGCGTGTTCGGTGCGACGGCGCTGCATGTCATCCGCCACACGGACCGCCCCCTCTTTTTGGCACAGTAGACCAACTGGAATCGGTGTGAATAGCGTTCGGAAATCTCCAACAAAGTAAAGGAAACATCATGATCAAACGCATTTTGGTCGGCTTGAGCGGAACCGAGTATACCCCTTCCGCCATTCATCGCGGCGTGGAACTCGCCCTGGCGCACGACGCCGAACTGGGCGGGGTCAGCGTGATCGACTACGGTCGGCTGACCAGTGTCGGACCGGTGCCCCTCGGCGGCGGACACTATGCGACGGAACTGCGCCATGAACGTGTGAAGCAGGCCCGCGCACGGATGGAGCAAGCGATCGCCCAGTTCACGGAGGAATGTGCGGCGGCCGGCGTCAAACATCAGGTGCATCGGGAAGAGGGGGAGCCTTTCTCGCAGATGATCGCGTTGGCCCGCTATCACGACTTGATGGTCTTCGGTCTGCGAAGTTTGTTTGAATTCGACATCGTCGATGATCCGCATGATGCCCTGGTGCGGCTCGTGACGGCTGGCGTTCGTCCCATTCTAGCCGTGGACCGCGGTTACCGGCCGGTGAAAAAAGTCCTGATCGCCTACAGCGGCTCGATGGAATCGGCCAAGGCGATGAAACGGTTTGTGCAACTGCGGCTCTGGCCGGACGTGCAATTGCGGGTGGTGACGTTTGAAGACGGCCGCCCGGACGCCCGCCGGCTGATCACGGATGCCGCGGATTATTGCCGCGCCCACCGCTACTCGGCCGAGACCGATTGTCTCGCGGGGGCTCCCCAAGAGCAATTGCTCCCATATGCCACCGAGTGGGGCGCCGACTTGCTCGTCGTGGGCAACAGCGCCAAAAACCTGCTCTTGCGGCGCGTCATCGGTGAGACGGCACTGCACGTTATTCGTCACGCCGACCAGCCGTTGTTCCTGGCCCAGTGAGCGGCGCTACGACCGCGTCACGCCCGTTCACCCGAAAGCACGAATCGTCCGCTTCTCGTAACGATCCAGTTCCCCGTCGCTCAGATCTTTGGAGGAAACACCTATGCGTTCCTTACGCACGCTCCTGCTGGCCACCGATTTTGGCCCGGCCAGCCAAGCCGTTGCCGTTGTCACGGCGCGCCTCGCTCGGGTTTTCGGCACGCGCGTGACGCCAGTGCATGTCGTCGATGTCGATTCGGATTCGGCCCTCATCGACTATTTCCGCCGTCAAGTTGGGCAGCTCATGATGGAACCGTTGGTGACGGCACTGAAGCAAGAAAATGTCGAACTGGCGCACCCGGTCGTCTTGACCGGTCCCGTGGTCGATCAGATTCTGCGGAAGGCGGATGAAATCGACGCCGACCTGATCGTCGTGGGAGCGGGGGAGCCGCGCGACGATGGTACGGTTTCGCCCGGCCCGATTGCCGAAGCCGTGATCCAGCAGGCGCGCCTGCCGGTTCTGGCAATCCCCCCCGGAACACCGCCCGCTTTTCGGCAAATTCTCTGTCCGCTGGACGGCTCTCGCACGTCGCTACGGGGGCTGAAGAACGCGATCCGCTTGGCGCAAGTGTTTCAATCGCAACTGACCGTACTGTCCGTCGTGCCGGAAGTGAATTGGGTGACGGCGGCCGCCGAAGTCGGGTCGCTGACGCATGTCCACGAACAATACGCCGACCGATGGGAGGAAGGTTTTCTCGCCGCCCTCAACGAAACTGACTTCGGTGACGTGAATTGGAGCAAAGACGTACGCTGCGGTTCGCCGGCGCGAGAAATCCTGGCGACCGCCGCGGAAAAACAGGCCGATCTGATCGTGATGGGAGCGACCGGCAAATCAGGTCTCACGCGCGTGCTCTTGGGAAGCACGACGCGGCGCGTGTTGGGGAAGTTGCCTTGTTCGCTGCTGGTGGTTCACGACGAAGACATGCTGCTGGAAGATCTCAATGCCGAGGACGTGCAAACGAACAACTTGGCATACGCCGAAGCGAACGCGTTGTTGGCGGATCAGTCCTACGAAGCGGCCCTGCGAAAGTTCGATCAGGTGCTGGCCCGCAATCCATTCCACGTGCCGGCTCTTGATGGACGCGCCAAAGCCTGTGAATCGCTTGGTCAGTACGAACGCGCCACACGGTGCCGCCGGCGGGCGGAGATTCTGCGTCACGAGACCTGGACCTAGCCCTATGGCCCGCAAGGAACCAACGCTTCGGAACCTACACCTGACTGTGCCCAGGAAAAGCCGTTGGACCACCGCATCCAATCTGCCCCGTTAATCCAAAAATAGTCATTGCTCCACCATTGGAACCCCCGAGTGTGCCCAATGGCGACGAGCCAATCCATCGCTCGCCCACGAAAGGAAGCTGCATGTCCTCGACGATCCTCCCTTCTGGATACCGGCGGATTCTGGTCGCCGTCGATTTCTCGTCGCACGCCGAGTCGGCCTTGAAGCAAGCCGTTTGGCTGGCGCGACAGTCCGGCGCCCGGATCACATTGCTTCACGCGCTACCCGATCTGCGCCGCGTGGTTGCCTCCGCTTCACTCCGCGCCAGACTGGATATGGTGTACGGCGAGGGCGAGACGTTTCAACTTGAGATTCGTCAAGAATCCGACCTGCGCATGAAACGCATGCTGATGGACCTCAACGCCACGGACCTGGACGTAACGGTGGAAACGCTGCTGGGGGAACCGTTCGTC
>CAYLYE010000267.1:0-8227 GCA_964387325.1 uncultured Planctomycetaceae bacterium | reverse complement strand
CCAGCAATCCACCTGGGATGCACAACATGCGGCGCGATCGAGTGAGGCGTTCCACGAACTAGCCTTCGGTTTGCTCACCGGCCAGCACGCGCGTCGCGCCTTCGACATTGTTCAAGAGCCCGACTCGATACGCGACCGCTATGGTCGACATCCGCTGGGTCAAAACCTGCTGCTGGCCCGACGACTGATCGAAGCCGGTACTCGGCTGGTGAGTGTCGTCGGCTGGTGCGGTCTCGCCCCGAGCGATAAGTTCATGAGCATCGAGACTTGGGACATGCACGGTAACGCGGGCATCGGCATCTTTGAGAACGGCTGGAATGGCCTCGGCTGGGCGCTGCCGCGCTGCGATCAAGCGGTCGCGGCACTCTTGAGTGATCTGCGCGAGCGCGGCCTGCTCGACTCGACGCTCGTGGTGCTGATCGGCGAGTTCGGCCGGACACCCAAGATCAGCCGTGGCGCTAAGGCGATCGGTCGCGACCACTGGCCGAATTGCTACTCGGCGATGCTCGCTGGCGGCGGACTTAAGGGCGGTCTCGTCTACGGTGCCTCGGATCAATCGGCCGCCTATGTAAAAGACCGACCCGTCACGCTCGAAAACTTCACGGCGACCCTCTATCACGCCCTGGGGATCGATCCCGCCACGCGACTGAGCCCCGACGGGTTCAGCAATCCTGCCAGTACCGGCGAACCGATCCGCGAACTGTTCGTTTGACCGTCTTTGAGCGGTCAGGGGCGAGCGTTTGTGTTACAGTGTTTGCTTCGGGATCGACTTGTTTTGCCGGAGACTTTGACGTGCCCCTGCATATTGCTTGCCGAGATTTGCTCTGCTCGTTCGCTATTTTCTGTGCAATCGGCTTGTCGACTGCAAGTCATGTTTCCGCCGCAGTGACAATTCTCCCCACGCCCCATGACGAGCATCATCTCGTGCCACTCGGCCCGAGTGATTTTCGCGATACACAAGGCGCTCCGGCCAAGACCGTCGCCGACCGCTCGGGCACCTTCGATCAGACCGCCTTGGTGTTGCAAGGACCGTACCAGGCGAAGGTCAATATTCGTCACGCCGGCAAATACGCGCTCTGGCTGCGCATCAGCAAGTTCAATGAGCGGCAGGAGCCGATGCGCGTGCAGTTGTCGAATGGCGACAAGTCGGTGATCGCCGGCACGATCAATGGCTCCACGATCGACGCGAGTCTCGGCGGCCCCAAAGCTCTGGCCGACTATCTCGCGGCGGCCAAGAAAAACACCCCGGCCGGACTCGTTCCTTCGCTCGACACAACCAAGCTGCCGGTCGCTGGCGAGAAGAAAAAAACCAAGCCCGCGGCTGACGATCTGCTCGGCGATATCCTCGGCGAGAAAAACGATCGCCCCAAGGACCCTTGGGTCAACCTGAAACGGGTCGAAGAATACCTTGAAGGGGTGCCGTACTATTGGTGGAAGCTGCCCCTCGTTGAACTTCAACCAGGCATGTACACGCTACGGATCGAGCCGGAAAATAAATTTCCGGTCACAGCCACGAATCTGCCGCGCCTCGACGCCGCACTGCTCACCACCAACGACAAGCTCATCTATCCTTATGCACCCGACATCGGCCGGTCTCGCGGAACGTTCGTCCGCTTTCGTCTCGATCAGTTACCCAAGGACGGCGTGAAAATTCAAGGGGCATTTCAAACACACGTCCTACAACATCCGCGGCTCACGTGTGTCTTCGGCGCCGAGGGGCTCGACCGCGATGCGCATCACACGGCCCAAGGGCTCAGCTGCTGGTACCGTCTGCAAGACGTCGAGTTTCTCCCGCAAGCGCCGGCACACGAGTTCGGCATGCAAATCAGCGTCGTCGCAGGCAAGGGGACCTCGCCGCTCAGTTCGGGCTTTGCCGGCGCGACACAGTTCGCGACCTTCCCGCACAACGATTTTGTCATCCGCGAATTTCCCTGGAACGAGCCGACTGGCTTGGCGTACACAGTGCCCGTCGATGTCGAGACTTATGCGCATCGTCTGATGACCTTCCGCGATCATGCCCGGGAGCATTACGAGACGGCCGCGTCGTACACACCGCAGCTCAATCCAC
The DNA here is from genome assembly GCA_964387325.1 of uncultured Planctomycetaceae bacterium. Taxonomy (GTDB): domain Bacteria; phylum Planctomycetota; class Planctomycetia; order Pirellulales; family PNKZ01; genus CAZZBK01. The sequence continues at coordinate 6,159 of CAYLYE010000267.1, read as the reverse complement.
TCACCCGCGGCGACTTGCTCATCACGGGCATTTGCGGTGCGTGGAACGCACACGACCGCGACTACATGGTCAAAACGATGCGGCTGATGGGGTTCAATTCGATTAGCGAAGTGGGCGACCCGCTGCCGGGACGCAAACACTACGGCTGGCATGGTGCTCAGTTCGCGGCCACGTTGCCGCTCGGCTATCCGATCGACGAAGAGAAGAGTCGCGCCGAGTACGAAGATTACTTTCGCAAATACTTTGCCGACCCCAAGGTTGTCGAGGTGTGGAAGGATGTGAAATCGTACTGCATGAGTGATGAGCCGTCAGAAGCGTTTCGTCCCGACATGACCGCTCCGGTGTGGCAATACATCGAGGAGAAAGGGGAGCGTTACTGGCTCGATGCCGTTGGCGCCAGCGAGCTGTACACGAAATTGCCCGAGGTCAGTGATTGTGTCTGCGAAGCCACCATCGAGCGCACTGGTCGCATGCTGCAGCTGCGTGTGGGTGTCGACGACCCACAAAACCCACGGCACTATTGGTACTGGACGCTGGGCTATCCGTTGGGGCCCGCGCTCAACGCCAACTTGATCTCGGGCGAGTATGTGGCCGATCAACTGGGTCGCCCGAACTATCGCATGGTCAAATCGATGAGCAATCCGTTGGGCAAGCTGCGGATCAAGATTGTGCAGCAAAACGGCACGGCGACGCTATTCGTTAACGGGAACCCGATCCATCAGCACATGAACTTGCCCAAGCACGTTCGCTTCGGCATCGCGGGTAACAACAAAAAGATTTACGACCTGCGGTTGCGACCACTGAAACCGGGCGAAGGGGTGGCACTGCTCGATGGCGATTTGCAGGCCAGCACGCCCAAGAAGAACGACGAGCCAGCGCTCGAGGAATTCGGCCTCAACGATTTACCACAGTGGGCGCGTCCCAAGCCGGTACAGCAAGCCTTTGCCGACAACTGGGTCACCGCCGGCGGCAATCACGAGATCAAGCAAGCGTTCCGCCGCTGGGCCCAAGAGCACGGCGCGACTCCCGAGCTGTTCGGAGCAAAATCCTGGGACGAGGTCCACCCACTGACATTCCCCAATCTGGTTCGGAACGAGACCGAAGCCCGGCTGTTCTACTGGAGCCGGCAGTTTAGCGGTTGGTTCACACCTCACCGCTTCGCGATGATCTCTGACGCCGTTGCGAAATTTGCTCCGAACCCCGATATACCTCGTTATGCCGCGCTGAGCGGAGGCGTGTTGTACCGCGCCAAAGAGATGCCAATGGATATGTTCGCCCAAGCCGGCCACGGACACGGTCACACGGGAGGCATTAGCGATTGGATGTTCTACAGCACCTGGCGTTGGGATAGCCATCAGGCGGTGGCTTACTCGGCCGAGTTGTTCAACGCGGGGGCCCGACGACACGGCGAGCGGCCGCTCAGTTATCCGATGATGCACTGCGTGTCCCCGACCACCTTTCGCGCCTACACGCAGGTCGCCAATCAGGTGCGTATCCTCAGCTGTTACGCTTACGGCCCGTACTACCTGAACATGCCCGACGCTTGGTCGCAGAGCGCCGGTTGTTACGAGGCGGTGAGCCATTTGGCCAATCGAGCGGCCCTATGCGATGACATTCTTGCTTCCGGCGTGCGTCGCCCCAGTCGTGTGGCGCTGCTCTACGCGCTCAGTACCGAGTACTGGAACCCCAAGTCGAGCTTCGACGATAAACGCTCGACGTTCTTGGCTCTCTCGCACGAGTACTATCAGCCCGAGGTGGTCACCGAACAGCAGGTGCTCGATGGCGCGCTGCAACATTACGACGCGCTGTATGTGCTCGACCCCAATGTGAGAGCCGACGTACAAACGAAAATCGGTGAATGGACCAACAACGGCGGGCTGCTGTGGGCCTGCGCCGATGCGCTGTCGCGCGACGAGTTCAATCGACCGAGCGATCTGCTGAGCACCACGGCCAAGATCACGCGCGCGTTCGACGATTCGAACACGCCCAGCGAGCGGACCGTGCGCGCCGAGGCTGGCAAGTCGACGTTCCGCTCGCATACGGTGAGCCTACCGGGAATGCCGCGCTCGGTCGACGCTGGTAGCGCCACCGTGTTGGCTCGTTACAACGACGGTAGCCCCGCGTGGTTACAAACCTCGGCCGGAAAAGGTCGCGTCGTCTACGTGGCCCATCGCGCCGGCACAACCTATGCGATGAAAAACATTCAGGCCCCCGGTTACCGAGAGATCTGGGCCAGCACCGGCCGTGAGTTACTCACCCAGCCATTACATGAAACGCAGATCGCACGATCGCTCGTGCTCTCGGAACCGACGATCATGGCGACCGCGACCGATAACGACGGCGGCTCGGTCGTGATGCTCTACAACATGTGGCCCAACGCGCGTCGCAACCTCGAAGTTCGCTTACTTGAACCGGCCAAGCCGCATAGCGTCGAGACATTTGATGGCCTGAGCTTAAAGAACCTGCCGTTCGAGTACGACGACGGTTGGGTCTCGACCAAGCTCGATACCTTCGACGAAGGGCAAATGATCGTCGTGCGTCGCACTCCTGCGCCAACGGACGATCGCTTGGATAAAATGCGCGAGCGAACCGTCGCTCAGCTCGCGTCAACCGACCCCGACGCGCTCTCGGCCGGCATCTGGTTCGCCGGCTATTATCCGTCTTGGCAGTTGGCCGACAAAATCGTGCCGCTGCTCGATCACACCGACTGGCGCATTCGTCGCGCATCTGCCGAAGCGCTCGGGAGATTACGACACAAACCGGCTGCTGAGAAGTTGCACGCTTCGCTCGCCAAGGAAACCGATCCACACGTGCTCGCCGACAAGCTCGAAGCACTTGCTCAGATCGGGCATGGCGAGTTGGCCCGCGTCATCGTGCGGTACGTCGCGCATCCGCACTTCTTGGTCAGACTCACGGCCTTCCAAACGCTCCGTCAACTAGACGCTCCCGCACAAGCCAGCCTAACGAAGCTTGTCTTGCGTGGAACACAGGATATCGATCAGCGTGTGCGTCGAGGTGCGATTGGCTTGGCCGGACGACTAGCACCTGAATTCGTGGTCCAGAATTATTTCGAGTCGTTTAGCCGTGACGATTCGCTGGGTGCGTTGGATCGTCCGCTTTGGGCCGAGACTGTCGTTCATCACGAAGCGGCATTGACGGCCCTCATGTTCAATCACGATAAACTCTCGCCCCCACTCATCGCTGCCGCGGGTCGACATCGCGCTGATGAACGACTGCTACCACCACTCGTGTCCTCTGCCACAAGCACCGCTTCCCGCACGTGGCCCAAAGAGCAGGTGGCCGACTGGGTCGCCGCAGTCTTGAAACAGCGCTCGATACCATTAGCACGGCAACTTTTCGAGCAGCGTGACAAACTACCCGCCAATCTACAAGCCTACGTGCCGCTGTTCTTAGAACACGCCACCGAAGCGGGTCGCGGTCAGGTGATTGCCGATTGGGAAGCGTACTTCGCGGAGTTGAACAAGAGCTCGGCATCGAATCGCTGAACGAGTGTCCGTTTGGGTGCCATGGCCACGCGCCGAGTGGCCATGCGCTACCATGCTCATGCCGAGTCGTCAGTATGGCACCTCTTGGAGAGTCACGTACGATAATGCACGGCTAGCCAGACGGCGGGTGGGTCGAACGAGGTGCGCTCGACGCGATGCCGACCGTGTGGCGCGATGTGAATATACGAACCGGCTTCGAGGGCGCGAGGCTCTGCTCCCTCGAATCGTAATACGGCCGAGCCTTGCACAAGCAGCACCCACTCGGCGAGCGGCTGATCGTACCAAAAGCCCTCGGGCGAGGCCTGCCCGCGTGAGACGATCCGCTCGATGCGCAACACCGGCGTGTCGAGTAACACATGAACGTCTTCATTCGGCAGGGCAGGGGGGAGGTCGCGGAGCAAATTACCTGCGAGCGCGATGAACTCTTTGCCGTTCACGCGAGCACTTCCCGCACGACGCGGCCATAGACGTCGGTCAGCCGATAGTCGCGGCCGGCGTGACGATAGGTGAGCCGTTCGTGATCGATGCCCAGCAGATGCAGCACAGTCGCGTGTAGATCGTGGACATGGACTTTGTCTTGCACGGCGCGGAAACCAAAGTCGTCGGTGGCACCGTAGGCAAAGCCGCCTTTCGTACCGCCGCCGGCCAACCACATCGTAAAGCCCCAGTGATTGTGATCGCGACCATCGCCGGCTTCGCTCGTCGAGGTGCGGCCAAATTCGCCACCCCAGATGACCAGCGTGTCGTCGAGCATGCCTCGCTGTTTGAGATCACTCAAGAGCGCCGCCGTCGGCTGATCGATATCGCGGCAGGTATTTTGTGTCGATGCGTTATGCTTGCTGTGGGTGTCCCACGGCTGGCCGTTGCCATAATAGATTTGCACGAACCGGACACCGCGCTCGACCAACCGTCGCGCGAGCAGACAGGCATTCGCGTAATGCGACTTGCCATACAGAGACCGGGTCTGCTCCGACTCGTATTTCAGATCGAAGGCATCACTGGCCGCGAATTGCATGCGGTAGGCCGTTTCCATCGCGCGAATTTGGGCCTCGAACCGAGCGTCGCCGCCGCGCTCGTCGGCGTGCTGACGATTGATTTGTGCGAGCAGATCGAGTTGCCGGCGCTGTTCGTCGGGCGCGAGGGCGTGTCGCACGTTCGGTACCATCTTCGCCGGATCGATCTGGCTGCTGTTGATGTACAACCCTTGGTGTTCGCCGGGCAGAAACGCGCTCGTCCACAGCTCAGCGAACCGCACGGGTCGACCAGGACAGAGCACCACGTAGCCGGGCAGATCGTCACTCTCGTTGCCAAGGCCATAAGTGAACCACGAGCCCATACTGGGGCGAGTTGGCGTGATGGTGCCGTTATTCATCTGATACAGAGCCGGTCCGTGATTCGGGTTGTCGCAGTGCAGCGAGCGGATCACGCACAGATCGTCGGCATGGCGCTGTAAATTCGGCAACAGTTCGCTAATCGGCAGGCCGTTTGCGCCGCAATTACGAAAGGCAAACGGAACGCTCATCAGCCCGGCCGTCTGGCGTTCGGTACGCAGCTCGACCTCGGCGGGGCGCTGGCCGGCGTATTGATTGATGGCCGGCTTGGGATCAAACAGGTCGCATTGATACGGTCCGCCGTTCATGAATAGCTGGATGACGCGCTTGGCCCGAGGCGGATAATGCGTCGGCTTGCTCGACGAGTCACCAGAAGTCGCGGCCGAAGACGAAGACGAGAGCAATCCGGCCAAGGCGACTGCGCCCAGGCCACCACCGATCGATTGCACGCACCGTCGGCGAGAAATGAGCGGCGATAGTTCGTTCAGCATGGCACACCTCAATCGATGAACAAGAACTCATTGCTAGCCAGAAGCACGTGAACGTATTGCCGCCATGCCTCGGTCTCGGTGGCGCCTTGGGAGCGAGCGCCTGCGACAAACTGCTCGCCAAGGCGTCGTTCGTGATCGCGCACCGAACGTTGGAACAATCGCTGATACAGCGTCTCGTAACGCTCGGCGGCGACTGGGGCGTCGCTCTGCACGCGCCCCAACAGGGCCCGAGAACGCTGATCGAAAAATGAACTATTCAGCACGAACAACTGTTGCAACGGGGTCGTGGTGGGCAAACGCTGGGCGCTGTGCCCCACGGGGTCGGGAAAGTCGTAGAGTCGCAACAGCTCGGAAATTTCGCTACGTCGGACCAGTCCATAGAGCGTGCGGCGATGGTTGTTCACAGCGGCCAAATCGAGTGGTGCCCCGCCCACGGTCGGATCCAACTCGCCACTCACGCTCAGCATCGCGTCGCGCCACGACTCGACATCAAGCCGACGCGGCGTGAACCGCCACAGCCAGATGTTCTCCGGATCGATGGCGAACTTCGCTCCATCGCGATGGCTCGACTGCTGATAAGCGGCCGACGACATAATCTCGCGATGCAACCACTTGAGCGACCAGCCCTGCTGAACAAACCGCGCGGAGAGGTCATCCAGCAATTCGCGATGCGTCGGCGGAGCGCCTTGCAGACCGAAGTTGCTGGGCGTTTCGACGATGCCTCGGCCGAAATGGTGCTTCCAGACGCGATTGACGATCACCCGCGCAGTCAATGGTGCGGCGTCTTCGACCAGAGCGTGGGCCAGCTCGAGGCGGCCGCTGCCTTGACGA
>CAYLYE010000266.1:0-8252 GCA_964387325.1 uncultured Planctomycetaceae bacterium | reverse complement strand
AGCGCGCGGCCAAAATGAAGAGAAAAAGTTGGGCGAGTTTTCGGTTTTCCGTTTTTGGTTTTTCCGTTTTCGGTTGAAAGAGCAGAGGTCGTCAGGCCCCCGATTTCCTCACCCAAGCCGGCGGCTTTGCCGCCGGTCCGTTCGCCGGTCGTGGCGCATCACCCGCCCTGCACCTGCGGGTGCCATGCCCACGGCTCGGCGTGGGCATGCTGGCTGAACGTCCGCCATCACGTTTCACGCCTCCCCACTCCCCAGCGCGAGTGCGCCCCACTCACCCGGTCGTTCCACCCCAACCCATCAGGCCACCGATCGACACCTCGCTCGGTGCGATTCGCACGGCGGCATATCCGGTTCCCGTAGGTCATGCACTCCGTGCATGACGATCGACGGTTGAATTACGAGCGAACATCGTCGATCGAACCGGGTATCGCGCCGCGATGTGTCAGGCGAGCTACGCGACGTTGCCTCCCGACCTGCACGAGCGTGCCTGACCAGCCCAATCGGCCCATTTGCGTGACCTGAGCATCGGGTATCATGGAATCAACGGCGCATAGAAATCCCGAGCCGTCGAATGATGTTTAGACCAGTCCCGTTTCGTCGCCCCGTGCGCGAGGAGGCCCAGAAAACCGGCCGAGTGATCGGAGAAGTAATTGTTCTGACCCTTTTATTCCTCGGGAGAAGTAAATAGTTCTGACCCTTTTATTCCTTCTTTTATTCCTTATTCCTTAATGAATACAGGATGCTGAGATGATGATATTAATCTTCTTTGCTACGATTATTCTTGCAGAATCAGCTGGGGTTCTGTGGGCATGCAGTCGACTCATTAATGTTCGTTCGAGTACGAACCCAACTGCGGCCTGGGTAACATGGGGGGGATGCGCTTCCATTTTAACGCTATGGGCAGAACTTAGTTACGCGTTATTCCCGCTGTGGTACCGCGACAGCTCTCCGCTTGGGGGGATAGATGCTTTGGGGAAATGGGGATTGGCATGGTCGTTACTTCTTGGTCCGAGTTTTACAAGTGCAGTAGGGCTGACCTTGCTCATGCCGGTCAAGAAATCAATATCCATACAAGGATTACTAATACTGGTATCGATATTTGGTATAACTTTATGGCCAGGTAGTATGGTGCTTCATATTGGTGCATCCCAACGTAATGATCGGCGTCAAGCGGAGCAGTTAGTGGCAGCGAGAAATACTGAGCTAGAAAATAGTGACATCGAGTTTAATCGAGGACTTCCACTGACTGACGATGACCGCAAGTATTTATCTAGTGGATCTTTTAAAATAATACTTGCTCCTCCAAGTTTCAGTAATGATGAATTAATGAGCATTGACGTTACATCACTTGAGATTATTCATCTACAGGGAACAAAAGTCACCGATATTGGTCTGGAAAGATTAGCAAATGCTTTACAGCTTAGAGTCCTCTATTTACAGGACACGGCTGTGTCCGATCGTGGAATTGCTTTTCTTTCTAATCTTAGTAATCTTGAATATATAAACCTGCGCAATACAAAAATCACCGATGCGTCTGTTGATGCATTAGAAAAACTGCCGAAGCTGGAGAGGCTAGTGGCGTCCGGAACGCAGGTAACGCCTGGGCGGCTTAGTCGTTTTACTGAAATGCGTGGCAAGCGTTCCAAGATTCAACCGTAAGAAAATGAAGTGAAGGGGAAATAAAGGGTCAGGGGAAATAAAGGGGAAATAAAGGGTCAGAACTATTTAATTCTCTTCGCTTCGTTCACGGTATAACCCACTCTAAACCCGCTCGACGTGAGCAGGGCAACTGAGCACAAGCGTTCGGCCAATCCAAATATTGGCAGAGTACCGCAGTTCAGTGTTGATAGCGGACTACTGGAGGAGCATGGGGCGAAAGACAAAGACTACTGAGCAGACACAGCCGAAAGCGAGCTGGTTTGCGGCTTGGGCAGCTCATCACACATCGCCAGCGCCCAGAGCGGGAAGGCAGTGCCGCTGTAGGTGATGAAGTGGTACGTGTCGGTGTTCAGCGAACGGGTCCACCAGCGGCCAGACTCGCGTTGATTCGACTTGATCCAGGTCAGGCCTTTCTGCACGCGCGGGTCGGTCTTGGCCGTGCCGAGTGAGCGGAGCACGATGATCGACAAGCCGGTCATGTGCCCGTCACTCTCGGGTGCGGCGGCATCACTCTCACTGCGGAGCTTGTCAGCCCGATTGCCTTTGCCCCACTGCTCGGGCTTGGCGAAATCGCGCATGGCCCAGCCACCGTCGGCGTGTTGCCGCGACTCGATGATCGCCGCCAATTCTTTTTGCTTAGCCGAATCGATTAGTCCCTTCATGCGGGTCGACGCCCAGAGGAGCAGCACGCGGCCGTAATCGTGGGGCGGCGGTGTCTCGCGCAAGTAGGCCTTGAGTTGCTCGACGGTCTTGAGCAGGGACTCGTCTTTGAGGTTTTCGAGCCAGCCGGGCGCCGTGGCCACGGCCATCGCGGCGACTGTGGCGAGGTGATAGGCGTCGGACTCGTAAGGGGGCCAGCAGTCGAGGCTTCCCCAGGTGCCGGTCTCCTTCTGAATGCCGAGCATCAACTTGAGCGCCTCGTCGGTCTCGCTCGACAGCTTGCCGCCGGTATGGGCGTCCCAATCGGCGAGCCCCGCCGCGAGGTAAATGACTTGCGCTGGGTTGGTGCTGCTGACAAGATTGGCTCGGGGCCCGGTCTGCTTTTGCTTGAGAATCGAGACGAAGTGGTCGCGAACCTTGCTGTCGGCTGGTCCCAAGATTGGTGAGAGTGCCGGGCGGACGGTCATGTAAATGCCGTTGGTATGGCAGGCCACGCACTTGCGTTGCCCGTTCCAGGCGTGGGTCCCTTCGTTCAAATATTGCACCGCCTTGTCGACCGAAATCTGCGGCAGTTTCGCCTCGGCTGCGCTCGGCAGCGATACCACGATCTTCTCGAACTCGTATTGCGCTGTCGGGCCGGGCTTGTCCTCGGAGTGTGCGACGAGCGATAGGGCGACGAGCACGAAAGGAATAAGTGACAGGCGACGGAACATGGGCGAGGGTTCCTGATCATGGCGGGAGAGAAATGCGAGCACCAACAACATAACCGACTCGAGAAGTGAAGGGAACGTTCACGGCGAACTAACCCGCTTGGCTCAACTTGAGTTGGCGGATGTCCATCACGGCGGGACCTTTTTTCGAGCGGACGCGAATCTCGACGCGGTGCTGACCGGCCGGGAGTTGCACGCTGCCGAGAGGCGTTGGCTTAAAGGCTTGAAAGCCGCCGGTCTCGACGACCGTGTACGACAGTTTTTGTTCGCCGAAGACAAAATCGACCTCGGCACCGCCGCTCCCCTTGCCACAGCCGATCAGTCCTTCGACCTGAAACGAGCCGGGGGTCTTGACCGTAAAATCCCAGTGGGCCCAATCGTCGGCGCGGACCCAAAAGCCGAGCGTGTTCTTGTGTGGCAACGGCTCGTAGCGGAGCATGACACCGTGGACCTCGGCCGACGAGGCCGACAGCGTAATCGACCCATCGGCCGCTTGTGGGTTGGCCACATAATTAGGGTTCGGCGTCGGCATCTGCGCATCGACACTCGAACGCCACGAGGCCAACATCGCCGCGAGACGTTCGACCTCGGCGGGGAGTTTTTCCGCCAGGTTATTGCTCTCGCGCGGATCTTTGTTCACATCGAACAACTCGCGGCGGCCGGTCTCGTAGAACTCGATCAGCTTCCAATCGCCGTCGCGCACGACCGCACCGGGCTTGCCTCCTTGATTGGCGTAATGCGGATAATGCCAGTAAAGGGTGCGAGTCTTGGGAGCCGACGGTGGATTGCGAAGCACACCGGCCAAACTCGTGCCATCGACATTGGGTTGCGGCGCGAGACCGCAGAGTTCGAGCACCGTGGGCAGTACGTCGCAACTCCAGGCCGGCGAGTCGATCAGGCCGGTCTTACAACCGGGGGCGCGCACGATGAGCGGCACGCGAATGCCCCCTTCGTAGAGCCAGCCTTTCCCTTCTCGCAACGGGGCGTTGATCGTGGAAGGGGTATGGCGACCCTCGTTCGTGGCCAAGCCACCGTTGTCACTCGTGAAGATCACGATCGTGTTGTCGGCGAGCTTCAGCTCGTCGAGCTTGTTGAGCACGCGCCCCACGCTATCGTCCATGCTCTCGACCATCGCCGCGTAGTGCGGATTCTCTTGTCGTCCGTGGGGCGTGCCGTCCCAGGCAGCATACTTCGCAATGACCTCTTCTCGAGCGCGAATCGGGGTATGGACCGTGAAGTGGGGCAGATAAAGAAAGAACGGCCGCTCGCGATTCGACGTGATGAAGCGTTCCGCCTCGGCCGTGAGTCGTTCGGTCAGAAATTCTCCGTCGGGAGCGTTTTCCAGGCCGGGCATGACCCGTTTGTCGCGCAAATAGGGTGCAAAGTAACTGGCCGGCGAGCCACGGTCGTCGCCGGCGATATTGAGGTCGAACCCTTGTCGCGTCGGCTCGAAGCCTGCTCCGCCCAAATGCCATTTGCCGATGCTCGCGCAGACATAGCCCGCTTCGTGCAGCCGCTCGGCCAGTGTCACTTCATCGAGCGGGAGTTGCTGACGCAACTTGGGGCGCAGCAGTTTCTGATCGTTGCGATCGCCCCGACCGGGGAGCCAGTCGGTCAAATGCAAACGTGCCGGATACTTACCCGTCAGCAGTGCAGCCCGCGTGGGCGAACACACGGGACAGGCCGCGTAGCCTTGCGTGAAACGCTGACCACTCGCAGCCAGTCGATCGAGATGCGGCGTCTTGTAGAACTTGCTGCCGTAGCAAGTCAGATCAGCCCAGCCCAGGTCGTCAATGAGGATGAGCACGACATTGGGTCTACTTCGCTTGACATCCAATTGATCAGCCATTGCTGGAGCTATTCCGAGCAGAAGGCTAGCTGCTGCAATGATGAATATCGTCAATGCGTGCAATAGTCGACCCAGATAAAGACGGGGGTGGGGTAACACGGCTACCTCTTGCTGAATCGGCATGGTCGCTTCTCTGCACAAGATCAGGCTTAAAAATAACATTTCACCGCACGAATGGGCGTGGCGGGCTCGACTGTAATATCACCGGCCCCTGGGGGCGGGTCAACTTGTTCACGGAATCAACGGATGGAACGGCCTCGCAAACAACGACGAAATTCACCCGGTTCGGCTTGGTATTGAAAGCAGACCGACAGCGGGTATTACACGCCCCAGGGAACCAAGCAACGCGCCGACTTTTCTGCTTGCAATACGTGGCTTTTCGTCTCATCATCGCTGTCGAGAAGATCATTCAACGAAGCGAGCACACGAAATGAAAATGGCCATCTTCGGTTGCAAGTTAGAGACATTCATCATTGCCGTCCTGCTGGCGTCGCTGGCCGAGGCGGCGCCGCTCAAGGTGGGCGCGTTCTCGGTCAATGTCACGCCGCCCGCGGGGAGCCCGCTGTGCGACGGACTCGTGCCCCCCGTGGCGAAAGTCGATGACCCGCTGCTCGCGCACGGCGTCGTGCTCGTGGGGGCGGGGGAGCCCATCGTGCTCGTCGCGCTCGATTGGGTTGGCATCGGTAATAGCGGGTACGACCTGTTTCGTCAGGAAGTGGCTCTCCGTGTTGGCACGAGCGCAGATCGCGTGGCGATTCATTCGTTGCATCAGCACGACGCGCCGGGGTGCGATTTTCTGGCCGAGGAAATTCTGGCTCAGCACAACTTGGCCGGGGCCTGCTTCAATGTGGTCTACGCTCGGCAGGCGATCCGCGAAGTGGCTCAGGCTGCCCAGCAGGCGAAGGACCAAGCTCGTAGCGTTACCCATGTTGGCACGAGCAAAGGTCGCGTCGAGCAAGTCGCCTCGGCGCGGCGCGTGATTGGCCCTGATGGCAAAGTCAAATACGCACGCACCAGCGCCACGAAAAACGAGGCTGCACGGGCCGAGCCCGAGGGGACCATCGATCCGTTTGTTCACATGCTCAGTTTTTGGAACCAAGATGAACCGATCGTGGCAATCACCTACTACGCCACGCATCCGATGAGCTATTACGGTCGCGGACAGGTGAGCGCCGACTTCATCGGTCATGCCCGCGATGCTCGTCGCCGCGCGACCAAGGTCCCGCACGTGCATTTCAATGGCGCGGGGGGCAACGTCACGGCAGGCAAATACAACGATGGCTCGAACGAGAATCGGGCGATCCTAGCCGGCCGAGTGGCCAAGGGAATGGAACTCGCTTGGCAAGCCACGACGAAAACTCCGTTACAGGCCGAAGATGTTCGTTGGCTTGTCGAGTCGGTCTCGCTCCCGGTGAGCCCTCTGTATTTGGATCATGCGGCGATCGAGAAGCGGATCGATGACTCGGAACTGAAGGTCAGTCAGCGCGTTCAGCAGGCTCGACACTTAGCGTTCGCTCGTCGGATGAGCCAGGGTGAGAAGATTCCGCTCCAGTTGCTCGTGGCCGGACCGGCCTACGTGCTGCATATGCCCGGCGAGTTATTTGTCGAATACCAACTGGCCGCCCAGGCGATGCTAGGCGCCGCGCCGGTGATGATGGCCGCCTACGGCGATTACGGTCCTGGCTACATTGGCCTCAAACGGTCGTATCCGCAGGCGGGTTACGAAACCGGCGTGGTATCGCGGGTCGCACCTGAGGTGGAAGACGTGCTGCGCCCTGCCATGCAGCGGTTGTTGGATGCTGGACGCCTCAGCCGCTGAGCGATCTGGGCCCCTGAGCAGCGTCCCTGTCGGGTGGGTGCGAATAAATCGCACTAGGCTTTTGGGGCAAATATGGTATACTTCTGCTGGTTGGTTTGACGACTCGATTCGGTGGCGTTGGTTGCCTTTTAGCCTTTTCGCTGCGTGTTTCTCGACTTTCCCGCCTGGCGGATCACCAGTTTGGTCCCTTTCTCATCGCCCGGAAAGCGAATTTGGGCGTGTCCTGCCTCTGTTTTTGGAGTTTTGCCGTGGGAATGAAGTTGTACGTGGGCAATCTGAGCTACAGCGTAACCAACGCCAGCTTGGAAGAGTTGTTCGCCCAATATGGTTCGGTCCGGAGCGCTCAGGTCATCCAAGACCGCGAGACCGGCCGTAGCAAGGGCTTCGGCTTCGTCGAGATGAACGATGCCAATGATGCTCGTCAGGCCATCGAGGCCCTGAACGACAAGGAAAACGATGGTCGCCGTTTGACGGTCAACGAAGCTCGTCCGCGCGAAGAGCGTAGTGGCGGCGGCGGTGGCGGCTTCGGCGGCGGTGGTGGTGGCGGCGGTGGCCGTGGCCGCGGCGGCGGTGGCTACGGCGGTGGTGGCGGTGGCGGCTACGGTCATCGTTAATCCACGCAGCTCATTAGCTGAATTTATTCGAGGCCAGAGGAACCCCGCGTTTCTCTGGCCTCGTTTCATTTTCGGCTTGTGCCGTGGCCAAGACAGCGCTCGCGTCTCGCATATCGGCCCGGTATTATCGACAGATCGATCGATGATGTCCTCTGCTGTTGGGAAAACATTCATGTCGCTTGCGCGTTTGCTTCGCTTCGCCCTCGCGTTGGGTTACTGCTCGCTTATCGCCAACGAGACCGTCACGGGCGCAGATGAGTTGCCACGGTCACTCGACCCGCGCGTTGAAATCGTGCGTTTCGCCGATTCAAGCCAGATCGTCCATCCGGTCAGCCTCGACTTCGACCGCCAAGGCCGACTGCTGGTCATCGAGAGCCACACACATTTTCGCCCGCCGCAGTACCAGGGGCCCGAGCACGACCGAATCCGCCTGGTCGAAGACACCGACGGTGACGGTCGCGCCGACCGTTTCACGACCTTCTTCGAGGGGACCAAGGCGACGATGGACTTGGCTGTCCACCGTGACGGTAGCGTCTACATAGCCACCCGCAACGAAATTCTCCGCCTACGCGACACGAACAACGACGGCGTAGCGGACGACAAGCAGCGGATCGTGGTCCTCGACACCCCGGGCAACTATCCACACAACGGTCTGTCGGGCCTGACGTTCGACTCGCATGGGAACTTGTATTTCGGCATGGGAGAAAATCTCGGCGCTGAATACAAGCTCATTGGCTCCGACGGCAGTAAGCACAGTGACCAAGGCGAAGGGGGAAACGTCTTCTGGTGTACGAGCGATGGCCAAAAGCTGCGCCGTATCGCGACCGGATTTTGGAACCCGTTCGGCATGCAACTCGACCCGTTCGGACGTCTCTGGTGTGTCGACAATGACCCCGACGCCGCGCCTCCGTGCCGCTTGTTGCACGTGATCGAAGGGGGCG
>CAYLYE010000265.1:0-8267 GCA_964387325.1 uncultured Planctomycetaceae bacterium | reverse complement strand
GAAGGAACGCTTCGTAAGCGACGCGAGTCAGGCGTGGTAAGGTTCGCTGCTGCGCTGAGGAGGCTAGGGGCTAGTGAAGAGAGGAAATGCTGTGCTACTCTTCTTCGACACCATACTCAATCAACACGCCGTAGCCGCCACACTCGGTGTCCTCGGGACGAAACCCCTCTTGAACCGCGACGAGCTTGGCCCCTTCCATCAGATGAAACGCCAACACGGGATCGACGACCTGCCCTTGTGGCGTGCGCCAATGGACGTACTGCTCGATGCTCATGTCGCGGTGCCGATGGTAGCCCACCGGACGTGTGAAGCCGACGATTCGCGTCAGGCCGCGCGTATTACGAGCGTTTTCGATCTGCCGATCGACGAGCGCTCGAGCCAGGCCCGAGCCGCGAGCCCGGGGCATCACGCCGACACCGATCAACTGATAGATTTCACCACGCGGATCGTGCGAGGCGCGGATCGTGCCGTGATCGGTAAGTGCGGCGAAGCTCGTGCGATGCTGCGCGAAGAATGCCCCGTTCAGTCGCTGTGCCGCCGCATACGCCACGATCAGCCCTTGCTCTTCCTCGACCAGTTGTCCGGCCGGAAAGGCTTCGAGCCGCGCACGAATCGCGTTCTCGTCCATCGCCAGCGCCGCGGGCCAAGCCGCTCGTTCGACGGAGACAATCCCACTCAAGTCAGCCAGCGTCGCCGCGCGTAGCATTTACAACTCTCCGAGCCATTCGCGCAACACTTGTTCTGTGTGCTCGCCGAGCTTGGGCCACGAGGCAGCTAGCGTGGGCTTCGCGCCATCGAACACGAACGGTGTCCCGGCGGTGATGAGCGGTGCGTGATCGCCATGCTGCAACATGTGCCACATGCCGCGCTCGGCGAGTTGTGGGTCGTCGACCACTTGGCCAATGTCATGGATCGCGGCGGCGGGCACGCCGGCCTCGTCGAACAGCGCGAGCCACGCTTTCACGCCGCGCTGGATCAGCCGCGCGTTGAGTCGTTCTTCCATATAGCTGAGATGCTTGGCGCGTTGCGGATTGCTGCTGAGCCGCGGATCGTTAACCATTTCGGGCGATTCGAGCACGTCGCATAACTTTCGCCACAGCTGATCGTTGCCTGCCGCGATGACGAGTGGCCCATCGGCGGCGCGGAACGCCTGGAACGGCGCGATCGACGGGTGTCGCGTCCCCAGCGGTCGAGGCACTTCGCCGCTGGTCGCAAAACGGGCGATGGCATTTTCCAGCGTCGAGACGGTGCATTCGAGCATCGACAAATCGACATCGCAGCCGACTCCGGTCTGGTCTCGCTGCCGCAAGGCAGTCACCACGCCCAGGGCCAGATAAATGCCCGTGAGGATGTCACTGATCGAGCTGCCGACACGCGCCGGTTCGTCGGCATGGTGACCGGTAATGCTCATGAGTCCGCTGCGAGCTTGGACGATCACGTCATAGGCGGCCCGCGCGGCGTCAGGACCGGTGCGGCCAAAACCGGTGGCCGAGGCATAGATCAGTCGCGGATACTTAGCCAGCAGCGCGGCGCTGCCCAAGCCGAAGTGCTCCATCGTGCCGGGACGAAAATTTTCGACGACCACGTCGGCCTTGGCGACCAATTGCCAGAAGGTCTCGCGGTCGGCCGGATTTTTGAGATTGAGTGTGATACTTTTCTTGCCGCGATTGATGCTGGCAAAATACGCGCTCTCGCCGGTCGAGATGAACGGCCCGAACTGCCGAGCGTCGTCCCCCTCGGGTCGTTCGACTTTGACAACTTCGGCGCCCAGATCGGCGAGCAACATCGTGCCATAAGGGCCGGCGAGCACGCGGGTCAAATCGAGCACTCGCACCCCGTGCAGAGGCGCTACGTCGGAGTGTTGCATGGACCGCGCTTTCAAAAGTGGAACATGAACACAACGAGCGCGATGATCAGACCGAGCACGACGGCCGCGCCGAACTTGACGAACTCGATGACCGGATGCCGCACCAGTGGCCGAGGCGAGCGCGGAGCACGACGACGTCGCCTGCTCTTACGGGGAGTACGACCGTAATCGAACTCGGCGAGCACGGCGCTCAAAACCTGCGGCTTGATCGACTCGCTCGGTCCCAAGTAGCTGGGCAGATTGCGACCTTCCTCGGGGGGGACCGACTCGGGCACGACTTGCAACGCCGGCCGGAGCGCCTCGGCCAGCTCGCGACAACTGGCGCAACGCGACAAATGCTCCTCGACAGCGGCGTCATGAGCGCCACCCGACGGGAACGGACCTCGCGTCAGCTCGAAAAAGACTCGATCGCAGGAAAGCATGGAACCATTTTCGCGCAGAAGATCGTTTCTCGCAACCAATTCTTTCCGGACTTTTTCATGGACCGTGTAAATGGAGCTGCGGACGACGCTGTCGCAAGCGATCCCAACCCTGTTCGGTGACGCGAGTTCCGGAAATATACAGCGATTCCAGGGCGGGTAACTCGGCAAGCTCGTCGAGCACGTCGTCGGTCACGCTCATGTCGCGCAAAATAAGGAAACGAAGCGAGCGGAGTTGCCCCAGCTGTTTCAGGCCCGTCTCGGTGACCTGCGACGAGCTAAAGCGGAGGTTCGTCAGTTGTGGAAATTGCTGAAGAATCAACAGCCCCTCGTCGGTCCAGCGACACGCATCGACGTTGAGACGTGCGAGCTGCGGCAGCTTGCAGAGCCGCCGCAGGGAGTCGTCCCCCAGCGACGTATTCCCCAGCACGAGCGATTCGAGCGCCGTGAGTTGTTCCAGATGCTCAAGAACTCGATCCGACACATGAGCCTGCGGCAGATGCAGTACGCGCAGCTTATTGAGCGATGCGAGAGGAGCGATGTCCTCGTCTTTGACGACCGTGCTGGGCAAGACGATCTCGTCGGTCTCGCCTTGTCGGACCCGCTCGATGGCCTGGGGCAGGGGAGGGGGCTCGGCGCAGCCGGTGAGCAGGGACAGGACAAACAGCACGGCATGAATTTGTCGATATCTGTTCATGAACGCGAACCGTGAACCATGTGCGTTGTCTCACAACTCAGATCCGTGGGTATGAGCCCCCGGATCGGATGGACTCGGAAGTGGCTCGATCGGACAGACATCATAACACACCACCGCACTCGTTTCCGAGCGGCTTGCATGACCGGGCAACTTGGCGTACGGTGACCGCTCCACAAGGTTGCGAGGCTAGACATGAACATTTTGGTCGTCGGCGGCGGTTCGATCGGCGAACGGCACTTGCGTTGCTTTCAGCAGTCGGGCGCGACGCTCGCGCTGTGCGACACGAACGAAGCACGTCGCAAAGAGATCGCCCATCGCTATCAGGTCGAGTCGTTCGCCACGCTCGACGAGGCGGTTGCGAGACACTGGGACGCCGCGGTCATTTGCACGCCAGCTCATTTGCATATCGAACATGCCCTGCGGCTATTGCCAAGTGTACGCGGGCTACTTATCGAGAAGCCGCTCGCCACGCGGGCCGAGGATGTCGCACGGCTGATCGAGGCCCAGCAGAACAAGCCCATTCAAATCGCGTATGTGTTTCGAGTCCATCCGGCCGTGCTCGCGGTTCGTGAGCTGATCGCTCGCGGCCTGCTCGGCGACCTTCGCGCGGTGACGGTCGAAGGGGGACAAAACTACCCCTCGTTTCGACCCAGCTACCGGCAACTCTATTACGCCCGTTACGAGACGGGTGGCGGATGTATTCAAGACGCGGCCACGCACATGGTCGACCTCGTCAGCTGCGTCACGCAGGCTCGATTCGATTGGGTCTTCTGCGACGCGGCCAATCAGGTGCTCGACGGAGTCGAGGTGGACGACACGGCACATATGGTCGGTCGGCTCGACGGCGGGCGGATCATGTTCTCGCTCGCGGAAAACCAGTTCATGATCCCCAATCAACTGCGAGTCAGCCTGCACGGTTCGCTCGGTTCGGCCGAGCTGAAATTGCCCGAGGGGACCTATGGCCTGCAACGACGTGGCGATCACGACTGGCAATGGAACGGTCCGGTGGTCGGCGAGCGGGACGACTTGTTTCGTCGCCAGGCTCGTGCGTTTCTCGCGTTGCTCGCAGGGCAGGGAGAGAACTCCTGCTCGCTCGATCAGGCGTTGCATACGCTGCATGTGAATCTCGCGGCGCTCGAGTCGATGCGCTCGCGCCGCTGTGTCAACGTTTGAATTCGTCGTAACTTCACCTTGATAGGCTCCGTATGACCGACGCCTCGCCGAACACTCACTTGACCGATTATCGATTGGTTCTCCGCTGGCCTGTGCAGTGGGGAGACCAAGACGCCTTCGGTCACGTGAACAACACGGTCTACTTTCGTTGGTTTGAGACGGGGCGGATCGATTACATGAGCCGCCTGGGTTTTGATCCCTGGTACGAGCAGCACAAGATCGGCCCGATCCTGGCCTCAATCCGCTGCGACTATCGGCGGCAAGTCAAATATCCCGACGAGGTCGAAATCGGCACCCGGGTCACGCGTCTGGGGCGCAGCAGCGTGCAGATCGAGCATCGTATCTATAGCCGGACTCAACAGACGGTCGTGGCCGAAGGGGATTCGACAATCGTCGTATTCGATTACCTCAAGCAAAAGCCGACTGGCATCCCGGACGAGATTCGGCAGGCGATCGAAGCACATGAGGGGCGCACGTTCGACGCGCCCGAGGCGCGGCCGCAACCGTGAGCCTCGATCCCGATACGACCGCCGAGTCGGCCGCGGAACAAGCTCCCGGCACGCCGCTCGAGCACGAACAACGCAATATGTTCGTGATGGGTTTGTACGATGTGATTGTGCGTATTGGTTGGATCTTCAAGACCGAGAGCGTCATCATGCCGGCGTTCCTCGACGCCGTGGCGGGCGCGGGCTGGCTGCGTGGCTTGCTGCCGGTGGTCAACCGTTTTGGGCAAAGCATTCCGCCGACGTTTTATTACGCGCACCTGCGACGCGCTCCGCGCAAGCGTGGCGCGCTGATGCTCTGGACTCTGGCGATGGCCGGCGCGTTCCTGACGCTCGCGGTCGTCTGGTGGCAGTATGGCGGGGCGGGACCGAGTTGGATGGCCGCATTCTTCCTCGCCGTCTATGCCGCCTTTTCGATGGTGTATGGCCTGAACCAGTTGAGCTACGGCACGTTGCAAGGCAAGCTGATCAGCATCGCGTCGCGCGGTCGACTGATCAGTTGGAGTGTGCCGATCGGCTCTTGGCTCGCCGTAGCGTTCGCCTGGTGGCTGATGGGAGACTGGCTACTGCTCGACGACGGGGGGTTTACTTACATCTTCGGATTCACCGGCGTGCTGTTCGTCGTCGCCGCCGGTTGCGTCCCCTGGCTGATCGAGCGTCCAGACGAGCATCCTAAAGCCGTGTCGAGCAACAAGAGCAAAGCCTTCCGCGGCGCCTGGGAGGTCCTCCTGCATGACGCCAACTATCGACGCTTCGCGGTCGTTGCGATGCTCTCGGCCACGCAGAACATTTTGTTTCCGCACTACCAAGCCTTGGCGCGGCAAGCATTGTCGCTGGCTCACGACCAGTTGATGATTTGGGTCGTCGTGCAAAATCTGTCGTTGGGCGTGTTTGGCACGCTCCTAGGACGAGTGGTTCACCGGCACGGCGAGCGTATGGCTTTGCGTTACACGATGTTCGGCATGGCCGTCGCGCCTCTGCTAGCAGTGGCACTGGCGATCGTCTGGCCCGAATGGGGACGACACTACTATTGGCTGGTGTTCATCCCGCTGGGCATGACGCCGATGTCGCTCAAGACGATGCTGGGCTACACGCTCGAATCGAGTCCGGCCCACGACCACCCCCGTTATCTGAGCACGATGAGCCTGTGTCAAGCGGCACCGTTTGTCATTTCGCCGCTGGTCGGAGCACTCGTCGACCGCTGGGGGTTCGAAGTGATTTTTGTCAGCGGCGCGGCACTGCTATGCCTGGGCGGGTTCATGACGCTGCGACTCAACGAGCCACGCCACGAAATCAAGCTCGACGCGCTCACGTAGTGCGGTAGCGCATGCTGTTCGATCGTTCAGTGCTTGGCTGGCTGCGCGAATTATGCGGATCGGCTTTACAGTTCGATCGGCTTGCGTGATACTGTGACCCTCGTTGAGCGCGATTCACCCTTCGTCTCGCTCGTGGCGTTCGGACAGAGGAGTCAGGCCAGCATGCTGCGGTTGTCGATCAACGAACTGACGACCTACCGATGGTCGTTCGATGAGGATGTGGTCAACTTCGCCGCGCACGGCTGGAACGCCATCGGCGTGTGGCGCCGCAAACTACTCGATTACGGCGAACAACGGGCCATCGAATTGCTCACCGAGCACTCGCTGAGCGTGTCGCACGTCATGTATGCCGGCGGTTTCACGGGCAACGACGGCCGCTCGCTCCGTGACAGCCTGACCGATGCGATGGACGCGATCCGCTTGACCGCGGCGCTCCAAGCCAACTGCTTGGTCGTGTATACCGGCGCGCGAGGTGGGCATACGCACAAACATGTTCGCCGTTTGGTTCGCGAGGCGCTGGAGAAATTGCTCAGCGTGGCCGAGGAGCACGGCGTCACGCTGGCCTTGGAACCGATGCATCCGGAGTGTGCATCGGGCTGGACATTCCTCACATCGCTCGACGAGTCGCTCGAGTTTCTTGACTCGCTCGCGCATCCGCTGTTGAAACTGTCACTCGACACGTATCACCTCGGCTTCGAGCCCCGGTTCTGCGAACGACTCGCCGAGATCGCGCCGCGAACGGCCCTGGTGCATCTTGGCGACGGTCGGCCGCCGGTCGATGGCGAGCAAGATCGCTGTCCGCTCGGGTCGGGCGAGTTGCCGATGCGAGAAATTCTGCTCGCGCTCCGTAACGCCGGCTATGACGGGTATCTGGACGTGCTGCTGATGGGTCCCGAAATCGAGTGGACCGACAACGACGAGTTGCTCGCGCAGACACGCCGCTCGTTCGAGCACTTCTTCGAGATGTCGACGAGTTTTGATCGGCCGTAAAGCAGCATTCAGATATCTGCTCCGAGCGGGGAATGCGAGTCCCCGGATAAGTTGCCCCCTTCTGTTCGCAAGGTTATCCGGAGGCTGACGCCCCCGGCTCAGAATACCTTCGATCCTTGGAGCGCTGCAGCGGGCACATGTATTTTCCCTCGCCATGCGTTAAATTAGTCGGCTTCTACAAGTGATGAAGTCGAACGTGGAGCAACAGCATGAGCAAGGTTCGTGTCGCGATCGTTGGTCTGGGTTTTGGCGCTGAGTTCATTCCGATCTATCAGCGGCATCCACAAGCGGAGATTTACGCCATCTGCCAGCGGAACGTCGACAAGCTGAACGAAGTCGGCAATCGTTTTCACATCGACAAGCGGTACACAAAATACGAGGACGTGCTCAAGGACCCCAACGTCGACTTTGTCCACATCAACTCGCCCATCCCCGATCATGCGCCGATGTCGATCGCGGCGCTCAAGGCGGGCAAGCACGTGATGTGTACCGTCCCGATGGCCACGACGATCGACGAGTGCCGACAGATTTGTGAACTCGTCAAGCAAACCGGCCTCAAGTACATGATGGCCGAGACGGTCGTGTACAGCCGCGAGTACCTGTTCCTCAAACAACTTTACAAGAACGGCGAGTTAGGCAAAATCCAGCACCTAGCCGCCTCGCATCCGCAGGACATGGACGGCTGGCCCGCCTACTGGGAAAAGATGATCCCGATGCACTACGCGACCCACGTCGTGAGTCCGTGCTTGGGGTTGCTCGACGGTCGGGCCGAATACGTGAGCTGCTTTGGCTCGGGCACGGTGCGCGACGATATCGCCCACAAGTCGGGGAACAAGTACGCCGTCGAGAGTTGCCACATCAAGGTGCAAGACTCGGACGTGACGGCGCATATCTGGCGGTTTCTGTACGACGTCGCGCGGCAGTATCGCGAGAGCTTCGATGTGTACGGCACGAAGAAGAGTTTCGAGTGGACGCTGGTCGAAGGGGAGCCCCATGTGCTCCACACGGCCAAAAAGCCCGAGCATGAAATTGCCAGCAAGGTCGAGGTGCCCGACTTCGCGCATCTGCTCCCCGAACCAATTCGAATGTTCACCAAGACGATTCAAGACGCCGATCATCTGTCGTTCATTCAGGGTGGCGGACATGGTGGCTCGCATCCGCACATGGTCCACGAGATGGTCAGCGCGCTCGTCGAGAATCGCGACCCGCGACCGAACGCCACGACCAGCGCCAACTGGACCTGCGTGGGCATTTGTGCGCACCAATCGGCGCTCAAGGGGGGCGAGATTGTCCGGCTGCCGG
>CAYLYE010000264.1:0-8268 GCA_964387325.1 uncultured Planctomycetaceae bacterium | reverse complement strand
AGGAGTTCTCACCGCGGCCGAGCAGCACTTGGTGCAGACATTGCCGCCGGAGAAAGGCCGCGATTTGCTCAAGCAGGTGCGCACGCAGCTTGTCGAGATCGGACGAGCCGCGCTCGAAGCCATGGTCCAAGATGTCACGGGCATCAAGGTCGTGAGCCTGCACCACGACATCAGCACAACCACCGGCGAAGAAGTGGTATTGTTCACGTTGGCCGAGGTGCCGCCGTTTCGCGAGAAGAAGACTCGTTACTAGTCCTCAATCCACGCTTGAAGTATGCGCAGCGAATGGGCCTAGCGAACAACGCGAAGCCGGGTTAGATCGGGCTTCCGCTGGTCGCCTGGGTTCATTAACCGCGCAGTCGTCAATAACCCGCCCTCGCCACCACGAGGGCAGAGCGAGACGACAATGAAACGTGTTGCGTCGATGAATGCTCATGGCTGCGAGCCCAGTCGCGAGCAATCGGTCCGCACCCAAATCGATGGTAACCCTGGCCAGAGCCGTTACTGATGAAGTTGCCATTACCATTCAAGCTTCCACTTCCATCGACACCACGATACCCAGCCGTCGTGCGTCCCTGACCCGATCGGTTTGCGTTCGACTGACCATCGATCTGGCCCGAGAGATTTCCCGTCTGGCCCTGCAAGTTGCCTTGCGTCTGGCCTTGGAGAGTCGGCGGAGTACCTGGGTGGCTGCCTGTGTGCCTGCCGGCCGCTTACCGTCTCAGTTGCGCCACTGAGCGCGCAAGTTTTTGCCGCATGCTAATTTACTGTTTACCGCCCCCCGACTATGATGGGGCGACTTGCCCCCTTATTTTATCAGTCAACCGTCACGACCATGACTCTTACGGCTGAGCAATTTGGCAAAGCAGTTGTCGCATCCGGCCTCTTAACAGTCGAAGAACTTCGCGCTCTTTGGGCCGAGTTGCCCGCCGCCGAGCGACCCACAGACGGCGAGTCATTCTCGTCCGTATTACTAAAACGAGAGCGTCTCAACGAGTTCCAAGCTCAGGAGCTTCTCTCAGGCAGCAACACGCCGCTCGTCTTCGGCGATTATGTGTTGCTCAGCAAGATCGGTGCGGGCGGCATGGGGCAGGTGTTCAAGGCCCATCATCGTCGCATGGATCGTTACGCAGCGATCAAGTTGCTCCCCGCGTCGCTGACGAAAGACGAGGCGACGGTCAAGCGATTTGAACGCGAAGTCAAAGCGGCTGCCAAGCTCAGCCACCCCAACATCGTGCAGACGTTCGATGCCGGTGTGCAACGGGGCGTTCATTACTTGGTGATGGAATATGTCGACGGCCGCGACTTGTCGGCCATTGTCAAAGACCGTGGCCCGTTGCCGGTCGCGGAAGCCGTCGATTGCATCTTGCAAGCCGCTCGCGGCTTGGCCTTTGCTCATAGCAAGGGCGTGGTCCATCGCGACATCAAGCCTGCCAACCTTCTGCTGGATAGCGAAGGCGTCGTCAAGATTCTCGACATGGGCTTGGCTCGCATCGACTCCCCGGGCGAAACCGCCGCCGACCATCAGCTCACCAACACCGGCACGGTGATGGGCACGGTCGATTACATGGCCCCGGAACAAGCGGCCAGCACGCACGACGCCGATCATCGCAGCGACATCTACAGCTTGGGCTGCTCGCTCTATCGGCTGCTCACCGGCGGCAACGTCTACGAAGGCGAAACGGTCGTCAAGAAAATCTTGGCTCATGTGGGCTCTCCCGTTCCGTCGCTCTGCCAACGACGGCCCGAGTGCCCGGCCGAGATCGACCGCATCTTCCAAAAGATGCTGGCCAAGAAACCGGAGGACCGATTCCAGCAGACCGCGCAGCTCGTCGCCGAGTTGGAAGCGTTTCGCAACAACCCTGGGGCGACGGCGACGTTTTCGCAACCCAGCGATGCTCAGTTGTCGAACTTTCTTCAGTCGCTGAAGCAGCCCCCGGGGACCGCGACTCAGGCGGTGCAGCCTAGTGTGCAGACGGCGGTGAAGACCGAACAGACGATGGCCTACGCCGGATCGGAAGTCGAGACCGACCCCAAGAGCGAGATCGTTGCGTCGCTGCCGGTGACTCAGGCCAAGCAGGCGACGAAACCCAAGCCGAAGAGCGTCGGTCAGAGTAAGCCGCCGCCGCGAAAGAACACCAAGTTGCTCATCGGAGCCGGTGCCGCCGGGTTCTTGTTCCTGCTCTTGGGCGTCATCATCGTCATTAAGAACAACCGGGGCGAGACCGTCGCCGAAGTGAAGGTGCCCGACGGTAACACCACCGAGGTGAAGGTGCCTGCGGGCGGCTCGGTGCAAGTAAAGCCCGACAACACAGCCGCCAAAAACAATTCGCCGCAGGCAGTTCCTCCTAAGACCATTCCCCCCAAGACGGTTCCGCCGAAAATCCTTGCCACCGGCGGCCCGGTAAGCACCGTCACCAATCCGTCGAAGTTCACCAACGCGCTGGGCATGGAGTTCTCGCTCGTGCCGCAGGGCAAGTCGTGGCTTGGCGGGGATAAAGGGAAGCCGGGCACGCGCGATTACACGCAACCGCACGACTTCTACCTTGGCACCAACGAGGTGACCCAGGAAGAGTGGACGAAAGTGATACCGAATAATCCCAGCCGGTACACCCGGTTCGGGTTGCCGAAAGACAAACGGGAAAGCGACGCCGTCAAGGACGTTTCCGACGCCGACCTGAAGCGCTTTCCGGTCGAATACGTCAGTTACAAAGATTGCGTGAAGTTCCTCGACGCGCTCAATGCCCAACTCGACGAACCGGGCTGGATCTATCGCTTGCCGACCTCCGACGAATGGGAGTATGCCTGCCGTGGCGGGCCGTTGAGCGAACCGTCCGAAAGCGCGTATAGCTTCTACTTCGTCCAGCCGACGAACCAGCCGTTGCCGACCCAACTGAACTCGGGAATAGCGCCGACATTGAATCGCCCGACGCGGGTCGGTTCGTACCCCCCGAATCGTTTGGGTCTTTACGACATGCACGGTAACTTAGACGAGACCTGTGCCGATCTGCTGCCTGCCGCCAAAGATGGCGGTCCTGCGAGAAATATAGTGCGCGGCGGGGCCTGGAGTCATCCTTTTCCGGCCGTAACGGCCAGTGCTAAAGGTACTACGGACGCCTGGATCGCCGTGCCCACGAAAGGATTGCGCGTGGCCAGGGTTCCGGTGTTTCCGCCATCGAACGTCGTGGAGCGACCCAAACCGGGAGATGACTATGCGCTCTACTTCGACGGCGCGCGTTCGCACGTCGCCGTGCCGTCGCTAGGACTCGGAAGCCTGAAGGACGTGACGATCGAAGTCACCGCGACGTGCGAGGGATTAACGCCTTACTCTAAGACGATCGTTCGGTTGTCGGGCAACAAGCGGGCGCTGCTTCTCCAATCCGGCGTCGGTGCCGAAGCGACGTTTGGCGTGGAAGCCCAATACTACGACGATCTCAAATTAACGCCGGTCGAACGAATTGACGTTGCCGCCGGAGAGCGACGCCGCTACGCGATCGTCGTGCGGGACGGCCGGATCGAAGCCTATCACGACGGTAAGCGACTGGCCCCCGTCACGCCGCTTAACCGGCCTGCGGCCCCGTCGCCTGACGAACGGTTTACCATCGGGGCATTTCGCGACGGTACGGTGATGACGAACTTGTTCACAGGCACGATCGACGAGATTCGCGTTTCAAAAATTGCCCGGTACGAAGCCGACTACGCGCCGCAAGCTCGACTCGAACCCGACGCCGATACGCTGGCTCTGTATCACTTCGACGAAGGCACGGGTGACGTGCTCCGCGATTCGTCCGGCAACGGGCATGACGGCAAGATTGTCGGAGCAAGGTGGGTCCGCGCCGACCGTTCGCCGACCACCCCCGCCGCTCCCGTCGGCCCCACTCCTCCTCTCGCCAAAGCCCCCTTCGACGCCGCCCAGGCCAAGGGCCACCAACTAGCCTGGGCCAAGCATCTGGGCACTGACGTCGTGCAGCCGAACAGTATCGGGATGCAGATGACGCTGATCCCGCCGGGTGAGTTTCTGATGGGGAGTTCCGATGCCGATGTTGCGTTGGCGCTCAAGATCGCGGGAGAGGCGAAACTGGATGATCGGATTCAAGAAGAACGCCCGCAGCACTTGGTGCGGATTACGAAGCCGCTGCGACTATCGGCCCATGAAGTAACGATAGGACAGTTTGCCAAGTTCATCGAGCAAGCGGAGTACAAAACGCAGGCCGAAGAGTTTGGAGGCAGTACCGCCACGGTCAAACCGGAAGAGGCGAATCCCTTCAACCTGAAGCGGACGTGGCGGACGCCGGGCCATGCGGTCGCCGATGACTCGCCGGTGACGCAAGTCAGTTGGAACGACGCCGCGGCATTCTGCAATTGGCTGAGCGATCTGGAAAAGCTAACGCCTTGCTACCAACGCGAGGGCGACACATGGGCGTTGCTGCCGAATGCGAAGGGGTACCGGCTGCCGACGGAAGCGGAGTGGGAATACGCCTGCCGGGCCGGAACCGCAACCCAGTTCTGGTTCGGCGATGATCGGAAAGACCACGACCGGTATGGTTGGTCGAACGAGAACGCGGGAAATCAGCCGCACGCGGTCGGTTCGCTGCCGGCCAATCCGTTTGGCTTGTACGACCTGCACGGCAACGTGTGGGAATGGTGTCACGACGAGTACGGCGGGTATCAAAAATCACCGCAGGACGATCCCCTTGGTCCGACTGGGGCCTCGAACCGGACCCAACGGGGCGGCAGTTGGTCGCAACCGCCCGCCCGCAGCCGGTCGTCCTCCCGAAGCTTCATCACCCCGTCGCACCGTAACAACGACCGCGGCTTTCGAGTTGTCTTGAATTCGGTCCGAGCCCAGCCGAGCACGGCGAGCGTCACGCCTTCCACGCCGTCCGTCGTAACACCGCCGCCGGTTGCGAAACCTCTCGGCCCCACTCCACCGCTCGCCGTCGCTCCCTTCGACGCCGCTCAGGCCAAGGCCCATCAAGCCGCCTGGGCCAAGCATCTGGGCACCGAGGTCGTGCAGCCGAACAGCATCGGGATGCAGATGACGCTGATCCCGCCTGGCGAGTTTTTGATGGGCAGCACGGATGCACAGGTGGCGGAGGCCTTGAAACTTGACGCAACCACTGCCCCAGCGACCAAAGATCGCATCCAAAATGCGGAGCGACCACAGCATCGCGTCACCATTACGAAGCCGTTTCTGATTGGAGCAACGGAGGTCACTGTCGGTCAATACAAGAGGTTCATTTCGGCAAGCAATCGGGCCAAGTCAGAGAAGGCGGAGGTTGCCGCGAAGCCAGCCCAAAAGTTTCTTCGTACCGACGTTCCTGTAACCGATGACTCGCCTGCGACTTTTGTTACTTGGGACGATGCAGTAGCGTTCTGCCAATGGCTGAGTGAGCAAGAGAAAGTCACCTATCGGCTGCCAACTGAAGCTGAGTGGGAATATGCCTGCCGTGCCGGTACGATGACGCAATATTCGTTCGGTGACGATGTGGCGTTGCTGGATCAATATGCTTGGTACAACAAGAACTCCGACCGCATGACGCATCCTGTTGGGGCGAAGTTGCCGAACGGCTTTGGCTTATTCGACATGCACGGCAATGTCTACGAGTGGTGCCGAGACTTCTACAACGCGAAATGGTACGAGAAGTCACAGTTACTCGACCCCTTAGGTCCGGCAACCGGGGACGCTCGTGTCGTTCGCAGTGGCGATGTGGCCGGTCGAAATTCTTATTGTCGTAGCTCGAATCGCCATCTCGACTTGCCGACAGTCTCGAACGACATTCTTGGATTCAGGGTGGTCCGAGAACTCTCTGCACCAACGACGACGGCGAGTGTCACGGCATCAAGCCAACCGGTTACGCCCAAGTCGTCTGTTGGTCGCAATACACCCAAGTTCACCAACCCCCTCGGCATGGAGTTCGCCCTCGTCCCCAAGGGCAAGTCATGGCTTGGGGGCGGCGGCGGCAAGCCGGGCGAGCAGGAAGTGGAGATCAAGCAGGACTTCTACATGGGCGTCTACGAAGTCACCCAGGAGGAATGGGAAAAGGTCACAGGGAAGAACCCCAGCGAGTTCTCCCGCAATGGCATGAAAAAAATAGTCGTTATAGAAATCGCAGACGCTGACCTGAAACGATTTCCGGTAGAACTAGTGACGTGGGGCGATTGTCAGGAACTCATCAAAACACTCAACGAACAGGTCAAGGAAACAGGCTGGGTGTATCGCTTGCCCACCGAGGTTGAATGGGAATACGCCTGCCGGGGCGGGCCGATGGCGGACAAGGCGGAGAGTGCGTTTGATTTTTACTTGGAGCAGCCGACGAACACGCTGTTGGCATCGCAAGCAAATTTCAAGGACTCGAATCTGAATCGAACGACCAAAGTCGGGAGTTACTCGCCAAATCGGCTCGGGATATACGACATGCACGGCAACATCGGGGAGTGGTGTCTGGATGAATTTCCGGCAGCCCCGAACGTTCCCGATGGTACCGTGCAGCATGCCTTGCGGGGCGGCAGCTTTAACACCCCAACCCAGTTCCGCCAGACGTCCTTCACCAAGACGTATCCGCTATCGTTCGGGAGACATTGCGGCCTACGCTTGGTTCGCGTGCCCGTTGGCAGGGCGGGGACGACGACGAGCGTCACACCGCAGCCCACCGTTCCCGCCGCTTCATCCGCCAAGCTCTTTATGCACGACCCCGCCTTCCCGCAGTGGATGAAGGACGTGCAAGCGATGCCTGCCGAGGAGCAGATCGAGGCGGTGTCGAAAAAGCTGGTGGTGTTGAATCCGGGGTTTGGTGGGAAGTTGTACAGTTTCGACAGGAAGGGGCCGCCGTTGATTCAGGACGGCATCGTTACCAGTTTAGGATTCATTTCCAAAGACGTTGTGGACATCTCGCCGGTACGTGCTCTCTCGGGCTTGAAACATCTGGAGTGCGGAAGTGGCAGCGAACAGGTGGCAAAGCTGGCCGACCTCTCACCACTAAGGGGACTGCAACTCTCGACTTTTGCGTGCAATGCGACTCGGGTTGCTGACCTTTCGCCACTTTCCGAAATGAAATTGACGTATTGTTATTGCAGTGGTACCCGAGTTACCAATTTGTCGCCCGTGCAAACGCTGGAGTTAAAAGCCCTTGGATTCAATAATACTGGGGTCTCGAAATTGCCTCCGCTGGCAGGTTCGCCGCTTAATTTTCTGAGTTGCGTCGGCACGCCCATTGACGATTTTTTGCCGTTGCAAGATTGCAAGCGTCTAGCGACTCTAAATCTACGAGAAACCAAGGTCACTCCCGCCCAAGTCGCCGCCCTGCAAAAAGCCCTGCCCAACTGCAAGATCGAGTGGGACGATCCTGCCAAGCCCGCCGCACCTGCTCCCGCACCTGCCGGCACGAAGTAGCCGCTCGCTAAGACGGTCATACTTTTGCAGATCATCGGACGTTGATTGGCACCACCGATAAATTCTCCCCCGCTCATCGTCTGCGGCTTGGACGATCTGTATCGACCGGGTTTTAAAGCCCATCCAGTCCACCAGCAGGCCGAGAACCTAGAGCGGTCCCCAGGAGCCTCGAACGGTCTCCGCATACGGCAGGCTGATTTACCGCTAGCCGCCCCCTGACTATGATGGGTGTCCGTTCTGAGACTTGTCATCTAGGGGTCAACTCGTGCCGCTGACGACCGAACAATTTGGCAAAGCCCTGGTGGCGTCGGGCCTGATGACAGCCGACGAACTCAAGGCGTTGTGGTCAGAGTTGCCGGCGGCGAAACGCCCCAAAGATGGCGAGAGCTTCTCGGCGGTGTTACTCAAGCGGGGACGACTCAACGAATTCCAGGCGCAGGAACTGCTCTCCGGCAATAACACGCCGCTCATTCTCAACCAGTATGTGCTCCTTGCCAAAATTGGCGCGGGCGGGATGGGCCAAGTCTTCAAGGCCCAGCATCGCAAGATGAAGCGGCTGGTCGCCATCAAGCTGTTGCCCTCGGCGTTGATGAAAGACGAAGCGGCGGTCAAACGCTTTCAACGCGAGGTCGAAGCGGCTGCCAAGCTCTTGCATCCGAACATCGTCGCGGCTACCGATGCTGACGAGTGCCGCGGCATTCATTATCTGGTCATGGAGTATGTCGAAGGGCAAGACCTCTCGGCACTGGTCAAACAACGCGGCCCGTTACCCGTAGCCGAGGTGATTGATTACATGGCGCAGGCGGCCCGGGGGCTGGCCTTTGCTCACAGCAAGGGGGTCGTACACCGCGACATCAAGCCCGCCAATCTACTGC
>CAYLYE010000263.1:0-8324 GCA_964387325.1 uncultured Planctomycetaceae bacterium | reverse complement strand
GTTAGAGCCGGAACGAGTATCCCGCGGCGAGGAAGTATTGATCGATGCGGGGACCCATGCGCGAGCCAATGCGGAAGTCAAACTGCGAATTGGGCGTATGATAGAGATACAGTCCGTAGTTGTGGAAGTGGTCGGGGCGATTGTCCGAAGCGCCCGAGCGATAGAACATGAACCACTCGGAGAATACGCCCACGCGCTTCGAGACTTGCATGTAGGACGAAACGGTTTGGTGTCCCTCGACCCAACTTTGCCGGCCGACGTCAATTCCCAGCGGAATTCCACCGCCGCCGAAACGAACGCCCGCCTCGGGCTCATGCAACCAGTCAACGCCCGACGCACCACGGATGAACCACCACTTGCGCACTTGCCAGTTATAGATGTAGGTAATGCCCGGTTCGACAGCATCGGCCGAGAAGTTGCTTGAACCGAGTGGAGTCATGAGCCGTGTGACGACCGTGTGCATCGGATTCCAGTCGTCTTGATCCTTGAGCACATACTTGAACCCAAGTTCTAAGTCCGAATTGCCCGTTTCAAGGAATGCATCGCCCGAGGCCATGTCTTGCACCGTGGCAGACTCGTAGCCTTTCCATTTACAGCGGAGTTCAAACTTCTCGGTAAGCCCGTAACGCCACAGCGAGTTCGGCACGAACTGGGTGATGACACGTGTCTCGCGATCGCTGCGAAGGTTGTAGCCGTAGCCCGACTCGACTTGCAGCATCCCCTTGGGCACGACCGTCGCCACGTCGGTGTAGTCGGGCCGATCGGTGTTGATCAGATCGAGCGGGTCCCACTCTTCCTCAACATCCTGGCCGAGAATGTTGTTACGTTCGGTGTACCAAAATCGGTTCGGATCCCAAACGTCGGTCGAGAAGATGTGCGGATACGATTCCTCGCCTGGATGCGTTTCTTGTCCGGTGACGCTCCAATGCGAGCCGTGTTGCGGGTGATGCGTCGGGGCTTGAAGGTTGTTCTCCGCATACGAGGCGGACGTGGCTTCAACCTGTTGGGCAACGACGACAACGCGAGGACTGCACGTTGCCAGGAGCATGACCGCGGCAAGCCATCTCCAAGGCAAAATCGAGGTCTCAAGTGAAGGCATTAGGCAACCTGCAAAAATACGAAGTCATGTACGATCGTGCCGCCAACACTTATTGAATCGGAACCGCGACTCAGGTCCGATCAGCAAAATCGTGCCGCTCGACTTTCCACAAGTGGTTGTCACGAAATGACTTTAATACATTCTTAACGCCCGTCACCCCTCCCAGGCACGGCCTTGCTCGACGGTTACTCGTCCGCCATGCGATAGCCCACGCCGGGTTCGGTAAGCAGATAGCGTGGTTGTGCCGGATCCGCTTCGAGCTTGCGCCGCAGGCCTGCCATGAACACACGAAGGTACTGCACTTCTTGCGTCTGGTCTTGTCCCCAGACTTCGGTCAACAAGTAGCGGTGCGTCAACACTTTGCCCGGGTTCGACGACATCACCGCGAGCAATTTGTATTCGGTCGGCGTCACGCGGACTGGCTCGCCGGCCAAGAACACACGCCGCAACGCCCGGTCCACGGTCAGCTCACCAATCTTGAACACCGCGTTGGCGTCGCTGTCGGAACTACGTCGGGCCGAGTTACGTAGCGCGACCCGAATGCGGGCTAATAACTCTTTAACTCCGAACGGCTTGGTGAGATAGTCGTCAGCACCGATGTCCAAGGCGGCAACCTTATCTTGCTCGCGCCCCAAGGCCGACAACACAATCACCGGCACGTTCAACCATTCGCGTAATCGACGCAACACGTTAAAGCCATGCATGTCGGGCAAACCCACGTCGAGAATGACCGCGTCGGGCGAGTTACTTCGCGCCAGCATCAACGCCTTTTCGCCGTTCTCGGCTTCCTGGACCAAATAGCCCTCGGCAGCTAGCGACGCGCGAAGAAAGCGTCGAATCGGTTCTTCATCTTCGATCACCAAGATCGTTTGGGCGTTACTTGCCAAAAGGCACCTCAACCAGTCCGGTGCTCGACATCACGTTTACCTTCTCCGGGAGCAGCTTTTGATCTTGCAATGGCAAATCGATTCGAACCACAAGTCCACCTTCGGGACGGTTTTGGGCTGATATCTCGCCGCCGTGAGCCGTGACAATGGCGTGGCAAATGGTTAACCCCAAGCCAGCGCCGGGACGCAACGCATGATTATCGCCGCCGCGGTAAAACTTTTCGAAAATCTGTTGCTCGTGCCCTGGTGTTATGCCGGGGCCATGATCGGCAATCGAAAGTTGACATTGCTCGCCGACGATCTCGGCCGAGATTTCGACCGGTGCATCGGGAGCGGTGTACTTGTGGATGTTCTCGAACAGGTTCAAAAACAACTGCTGAATCAATACGTCGTCGAGCGGAATGAGCGGCAAGTCCTTGGGCAAATCGACGCGCACCGAGCGTTGCCCCCACAGCGGCTTCATCTGATGCAGCGCAGCCCCGATGGTCTCTTCGAGCACATGACGTTCTTTGTGCAGCGTCAATTGGCCCGACTCGACTCGGGTCATGTTTAGCAAGTTGTCGACCAATCGAGCCATGCGATTTGACGAGTCGTAGATTGCCTGCAACAAATCTTGTTGAACGGCCTCGGGCAACTGGGCCGACGCCACGAGCAAGCTGCTGCTCGCGCCGGAAATGACCGCCAATGGCGTGCGCAGATCGTGGGTCACCGAACTGAGCAAGCCCGCTCGCAATCGCTCGGCCTCGGCCTGCAACTCGACCTGTCTTACCTGAGAGGTGAGGCGATCGCGATCGATGGCTGTCGCGATCTGATGGGCAAATGCCGCCAGCAACTGACGCTGGTCGGGAGACAGCGCCGGTTGATCCACGGGCAATTCGAGCCGTAATGTCCCGATCGTCTTCGTCGCGACATCGAGCGGAATGGAATACGCCTCGGTCGGCTTGGTACCCGGCGAACCGGCACTCGGCTCCGATTCACGACTTAAGCTAGTCACATCGTCAATCGAGATCGAGACTTGGCCGCCAAACGTGGCTTGGGTGCGACCAATCGCCGCGCGGCTGAGTGCCGGGCCACTACTCTCGGCCAAGTCGGCGCTCAAGTGATACAACGACTCGGCCCGCTCGGCATGACGTTCGGCATTTTCAACTTGAAAGCGCACCTGATCGGTCAAGCGACTAATCATCAGTGCCACCGTAATCATGACGGCCATCATGACCAGGTTCTGAATATCGGCGACGGCCAGACTGAAGATCGGCGGAAAGAAGAAGTACGCCAGCGCCGTGGCCGACAAGACCGACGCAACAATGCTGGGGCCCGTGCCGTATCGCGCGGCGACAAATGCCACCGCAAGCACAAAGCACATGACGACGTTGGGGGTCGACAAACCGATGTGATCGAGCAGCATTGTCAGCGACAAGGCCACGAAGACCACGCACACCGCTACGAAGTAGGGAGCTCCCGTGCGCAAGGATCGAACACGCCGGATCATCGGCGTCTTTCGATTCCGGTTCGATTCTGGAATGCCGTCGCTCATAGATGTTCGCACTCGATTCCGCCGTCCCTGAGTCTACCGTTTTCAATGCGACTCGTTTGCGGCATTTATGTTTTCTTAATGCGTTCAGTCGCGGTTTTTGTCCCTATTTAATGCGACAAACCCACTCCAGCATGCGAAATTTGATCTCGGGCAAGGCTGGCAACACGATTGCGTTCGTTTCGAGAATCGAAGTGCGAGGTCACAGTCATGGCGACGGTCACGAAACCAAGCATTGGGAACGAGCGATCGATAGGCACCTTGAAAGTCAAGGAGGAGCGCAACGTGGTTCGACAGTTGAATTCCGCACCCCCAAGCGATCTGTCGAAGATCGAACTCTTCGCACTGATCATGACGACGGTCTTAGCGCTTGTTTCGGCCATTGCGGCGGCGTTTGAAATTCGGAAAATGGTCGACCCGCTTGGCAGCTTTGCAACGACGATCAAGAGCCTCGGTGGGACGCTGACGATCGAACGCGATCAATTTCAAGACGCGACGTTGACCATTGCCCTGGCGAACTCGCGGCAGTCGGACCTGAGCTTCTTGGCCAACATTCGGCACTATCGGATCGCGTCGCTCGATCTGTCGCACATGCCGATTGATGACGATCAATTGCAGTACGTTACACAACTGCTGGCCGTCGAGTCCCTGAACCTCTCGGGAACGAAGATCACGGACGCCGGCGCGGCATGCTTGCCGCGGATTCACGGTTTGCAGCGGCTCAACCTTACCGCAACCCACGTGACAGCGAGTTCCTTGGCCGTGCTTGCCAAGTGCCATGAACTGAACGAAGTCAATCTCGCCGCGACTGCCGTATTGCCGGCCGACGCACACACGGTCACTTGGACATCGGGCACGCCGAAAGTTGCGTTCGAGTGAATGAATCCGTGACCACGGGCGTTCACGTTGAGCACGCGTCTCAGGCAATTATTCCGTAGCACAGGCGGCCCGCCTGGGCGAGATAAGGTGTCAGGCAAGAATGGCACTTGAACTTTCTGTAAGTCTTTACGGTGAACTGATCTGGACGAAAAAGGCCTCGCTTGCCAAGAGAGTGTTAGTCACGACATTCCCTACGGCAAGACGGATAAAAGGTGTCAGGAACCTTTATCCTGATTTTGGTCTCCCGCGAGGGCGCAAGGTCGTCTCCAGGCCCAATGTGCGTACCGCTCGATCGCTCCAAGCTTCCTCGCCATAGGGCCGCCCACGCTGCACACAGCCGCGCAGCGTTTGCAGCTCCGCATCGCTTTGCGTGGTGTTCACGTGCTCGACCCAACTCGCCTTACGCGCCACCGGCCAAGCGGTCAGCAACGATTTGTCCTCGGACGTGCCCCGCAGCCAACGGGCCAGGCCCGACCAACGCCATTGCTCGGCACGCCGCACGAGGTTGGCCCGCAGCGGGTTCCGCTCCACGTATCGCGCCACCGTTAGAAAATGTCCGTCGTCTTGGACCGGAAAGGATTTGAAACGTCCCTGGTAGACATGCCCGGAACCGATGGAATGGCGATGGGCATGCCAGCGCTGCGTATGGGTGAGCGTCAGCCAACCGACAAACCGGGACAACTCGCCATCGGTTCGTGGCCAGACGAGCAGATGCCAATGATTGGGCATTAGACAATAGGTCAGCAGGCGGGTATCGGTCCGTTCGACCGCTTGCCGCAGGACCTTCTCGAAGGCCTGGTAGTCCGCATCGTCGGCAAAGATCTGCATCCGCGCATTGGCGCGATTGAGCACGTGGTAAACATAACCACCGACAGCGGCTCGAAGCGGGCGTCCCATGGACGAAAAATTAGCCGCTTTACGCCCATAAGTCAAACAATCGCATCATAAAGGTTCCTGACACCTTTATCCTAAGTGACACCTTTATCCTAACCGACTACCCCACCCCTTTATCCCACCTTTTTGATGAGCCACGTGATACATGCGTGGTGAGGTGAGCTGCTGCTCGGAAGGGATGAGGGATGAAGGATGAAGGATGAAGGATGAAGGATGAAGGGAGGGCACACGGTCGCGGGTGGGGAATCGGCGAGGTGTGGACCGGTTCTCGTTTCTACCCCGATCGTTTGAAAATCGAGCTGAACGGTCGTGCGAGCCCTGTTATTGGGCTCGGCGGCGAGCTATTCTCGTGACGCCGAGATCCTTGATACCATCGTTGGCTGGCGGACCACCTCACAACTGTTTATCGACTCCGGAGAACTGCATCGTGGCGAAGAAGAATAAAAAAGCCGAGAAGAAGAGCAAGCAAAAGGTCAGCGGACGAATCGTGCTCCGCACGGGCGAAGCCCTGGTCGAAGCCGAGCAACCCTGGTCGGCGGCCGAGCCCGAGGTGGTCATTGGCGAACTCGATGGGCCGGTCGGTTATGCACTGGCCAATTTGATCGGCGATCAGGTGAAGGGGCACACCCGCGTGTTCGCGATCCTGAATAGCGACGTGCAGGTTCGGCCCGCGACGGTCATGGTGAGCAAGGTCACGGTCAATAGCGAGAAGTACACCAATATTCTGATGGGCACGGTGCAGGCCGCGATCGCGCACGGCGTGCTCGACGCGGTTCGCGCCGGCGACATTCCCAAGAGCAAGGCGAACGACCTGGGAATTATTGTCTCGGTCTGGCTCGACCCGAGCGTGGTCGATGTCGAGATCGATCACAAGGTATTGTTCGAGACGAATCGTCAAGCGACGGCCAAGGCCATTCACAAGGCGCTCTGCAACGAGCCGTCGATCGATTGGCTGCTCGAGAACCAAGACAGCGTGCCGCACTTCTTCCACCAGTTGGCGCTGGAAGGGAAGATTTAGCGCGACGGGTAAATGGTTCGCGACGGACGCACGACTACTTCAAGTCGACCGACCAGTAGGCGTTGTCCAAGAACGATTTCCAACTCTCGTACTTGGGGTTGCCCAATTTGATCGAGAGCAACGGACTTCGCTTGGGTTTAACCGGATTGCGAATCAGATGCATGTTGGCCTCGGCTGGGGTGCGACCACCTTTGCGGACATTGCATTTGATGCAGGCGCAGACAATGTTTTCCCAGCTGGTGTCGCCGCCGCGGCTGCGCGGCACGACATGATCGAGGCTCAGCTCGACTGTTGGGAACCGTTTGCCACAATATTGGCAGCGGTTGCTGTCGCGGGCGAACAAGTTGCGGCGATTAAACCGCACGCCCTGCTTGGGGAGTCGATC
Organism: uncultured Planctomycetaceae bacterium; assembly: GCA_964387325.1. Lineage (GTDB taxonomy): Bacteria > Planctomycetota > Planctomycetia > Pirellulales > PNKZ01 > CAZZBK01. The sequence goes on along the minus strand of CAYLYE010000263.1, from coordinate 1,631 downwards.
GTAGCCGAGCAATCGCACGACGCGCGGCACTTGAATCTCGAACTGCACGCTGCGGATCCAGTCCTCGTGCGGTTCCTTGAATTGCGACTTGAGTTCGCTGATCTCGCGCCACGACTCGAACGTGTAGTTCGCGTATTGGCCCCCCTCGTCGATGTGGATCACTTCGGCAAGATCACGAAACAACAGGGCAAAGGCTCGTCGCACATTGATAATGTGGACAGCTTGATAAAAGCGATTCAACACCAGCACGCTGGAATTGATCGCCTCGCTCGTCGACGGACGCGAGCCATCAAAGGCAGGATTGTAGAAGGCGAAGGCCGTGTCTCCTGTGCTGGGCAAACCATGACTGGATCACGCAACCAACCGAAGTCGTCAGGAACGACAACGAGTCTCTTCGGGCAGTTCGCCACAGTGCTGCTCTCGGTCGACTTGTCGCACATTCATCACGACTGATTTATTCTACCAACTCGATCGGGGAGAGGAAAGTTTTTCCTTGATGAGGCTCGGATCGTGCTGGTGGCGTTTCCTGGCCGCAGTTTCCTCGTGCTTTATGTCGCGCGCCGTGTCAAGAGCATTTTTCCTCCTGGGGCGATAGCATCGGACGTAATTAAAAAAGCGTCGCATCCTGACTTGCTCCGTAGCGCACATTGCTATTAGGATGAAACGTGTCGCAGATCAGTCGTGTGCTCGATCTGTGTTGAACCGCCCACGAGCACGCCGCTCGTCCACAGGAGATCACGTTAACATGTTGCATTACACGTGCGATCTATGTCAGCGGCCGCTGGATCCGAAAGACGACCTGCGTTACGTCGTCAAACTCGAAGTGTACGCTGCCTTCGATCCACTCAATCTCGACGATTGCGATAACGATCGCGACAACCTCGAAGAACTGGCCGACGCGCTCGATGGCGCCGCCGAGGTGGCTGAGAACGCGTTGCGTGACGACGTGTATCAGCAAATGCGGTTTGATCTCTGTCCGGAATGCCGCAAGCGATTTCTGAAGAATCCGCTCGGACGCAAGGTGACCGAGCAGTTCGATTTCAGCCAGAACTGATTTTGCTGGCTCGTCCTATTCGTCTGGCTTCGCTGATGTCGTTGCCATGAGTCTGCGGCGCAGATTGCCTCGTCGCCGGATCGCGCTGCTTTCGGCAGTCCCTGTTGTGGCCCTGTTCGGGTTGTTGCTGCGCTGGTGGTGGCTGCCTCCGGTTGGTTCACGCGCCAATCTGGTCGAAGGCAACTACGTTGTCGAGCGCGTGATCGATGGCGATACGCTGCAACTTGTTGGCGGCGCGCGACTCCGGCTGATGGGCGTCAACACGCCCGAAACGCTCAAGAGCGGCGTCGAGGTCGAGCCGTGGGGGCCCGAGGCGACCGAGTTCACGCGCCGCTGGATCGCCGAGTCGGATGCGGTGGTGCGGCTGCAGTTCGATCGCGAGCGGCTCGACCGCTTCGATCGTTACTTGGCGTATGTGTGGCGCGGCGATGTCTTGCTGAATGAGGAATTGCTGCGCGCCGGATTGGCTCGCTACGAGGGGCAATTCTCGTATTCGGTCACCATGAAGCGTCGCTTTCAACGTGCTCAACAGGAAGCCCAGGCTCAGCGACGTGGCCTGTGGCAGCCGACTTCCGCC
>CAYLYE010000262.1:0-8352 GCA_964387325.1 uncultured Planctomycetaceae bacterium | reverse complement strand
CCGTCGAATAGCCAAACAAGTTGGCGAGCGGGGCTTCGGCATGCAGGATCGTGTTGCGACCCCGTTGCGAGGTCTCGGTGATCATCGCCCGCCGTTGCAACAAATCGCCGGTGATATCCCCTAAGTTATCAGGAGGAGTCGTGATTTCGAGCTTCATGATCGGCTCGAGCAACACGGGCCCCGCGGCCGTAATCGCCTTATGGAACGCATCCGCTGCGGCTCGACGCACGACCAGCTCGTTGCTCGTGAGCAAGCTGACCTGACCTCCTAGTAGCGTCACCTTGAGCTTCATCAACGGAAAGCCCACCGAGCCGCTCCCCTCAGCCTGAGCCGAAAGGGTCTCCAGGATTGCGGGCAGCAACTCAGGCGGAATGTTACTACTCGTGTTCAGCACCAGCGGCTTGTCGCTTCCCATATTCGGTTCGAGCCGGATATCGACACGCGCTTCGAGATTACTCCCGGCCTGAGCCATATGCGTTTCGCCGCTGATATTGACCGCCTTTTCGACCGTCTCGCGATAGCTCACGCGCGGCTTGTGAACGCGAACGTTCAACTTGAAATCGCGGAGTAAGCGATGCTTAATGACCTCCAAGTGCAACTCGCCCATGCCGCTGATCAGCGTCTGGCCGGTCTCTTCGCTTTCAATTGCCCGGAACGTCGGGTCTTGTCGCTTGAGCATTTCGAGCGTGTCGGAGAGCTTCTTACGCTCGGCCGAGGTCTCAGGCTCAATCGCCATCGAGATAACCGTGTCAGGAAACGTGATCGACTCGAGCAGAATCGGCTCTTTGGCGTCGCAAAGCGTATCGCCGGTGACCGAGAGCCGCAGACCGATAATGCCAATGATGTCGCCCGCCTCGACCCGTTCGACCTGCTCACGACGGTCGGCCTGAATGTGCCACAGTTGGCTGACGTTTTCTTTCTTGTCCTTGCCCGTGTTGTAGGCCCGTGAGTTCGCCTTCAGCTCGCCACTGTACACGCGCACGAATGCCAGATCGCCGTGTTTGTCGGCCTGGATTTTGAACACCAGCCCACAGAACGGCTCGTCGACGCGCGCCTTGCGCTCGAGTTTTTTCTCCGGCTTTTTCGGGTCGATGCCCATGACCGGAGGCACGTCGAGCGGGCTGGGTAAATAGCGTGTCACACAATCGAGCACCGTCGGGATGCCGACGCGATCGAGAGCCGTGCCGCAGAGCACCGGCACGATCTGACGGCTAATCGTGGCTTGTCGCAAGACCTGGTGAATCAACTCGACCGGGATCGGCTCCTCGGCCAGAGCCAACTCCATCAACTCCGTGCTGTGATCGTAGAGCGCCTCGAGCAATTTCTCCCGCCACGGCGCGGCTTTGGACAGCATCTCGGCCGGGATGTCGCTTTCGACCGCCTCGCGACCCTGGGTCTCGGCCGGATACGTGAGCAGTTTCATCGTGACCAAGTCGATGATTCCTCGAAACGGATCGCTTTGGTGCGGCGGACCGCTTCCCAGCGGCAACTGAATGGGGACCGGATTCGCTTCGAGCCGGTTACGAATTTCCTCGACCGTGCCGTGAAAGTCGGCCCCTTCGCGGTCCATTTTGTTGATAAACGCGAGTCGCGGCACCTGATGCCGATCCGCCTGACGCCAGACCGTCTCGCTCTGCGCCTCGACCCCTTCGCGCGCACTGAACACGACCACCGCGCCGTCGAGCACCCGCAAGCTGCGCTCGACCTCGGCCGTGAAGTCGACGTGCCCTGGCGTGTCGATCAGATTGATGACGCAATCGCGCCAAGGAAACGTGACACAGGCGGCGTAAATGGTGATGCCGCGCTCTTGCTCTTCGGGATCGAAGTCGGTGACGGTCGTCCCTTTGTCGACCTCGCCCATGCGATGCGTCGCACCGGCGTAAAAGAGCATCCGCTCGGTCAGAGTCGTCTTGCCGGCATCGATGTGCGCGATGATGCCGATGTTGCGGAGTGACGAAAGATTGCGTGGCATGGGAGGGGCCAGGGGCTAGAGACTAGGGGCTAGTGAAGGTCAATTCTGCACTAGTTACTAGCCTCTAGTCTCTAGCCCCTCTCGAATTACCAAGCGAAGTGAGCGAACGCCTTATTGGCGTCGGCCATACGATGCACATTGTCACGCTTGGTGACCGCGGCCCCTTCGCGATTGAAGGCGGCAATGAACTCGTCGGCCAACTTCTGCTCCATCGGTCGACCCTTCTTCTCACGGGCCGACAACAAAATCCAACGAATCGCCAGCGACTGCTGACGATTGCGATTCACCTGCATGGGCACCTGATAGGCCGCACCACCGACGCGCTTGCTGCGGACTTCCACCTCGGGCTTTACGTTCTCGACCGCTTGCGTGAACACCTCGATCGGCGGCACATCCTTGATCTTTTCGCCGATGATGTCGAGCGCGTTGTAGAAGATGCCCTGGGCAATACTCTTCTTGCCGTCGTACATCAGGCAGTTGATGAACTTCGACGCCAAGATCGAACCGAACTTCGATTCCGGAACAAGCTTCTCTTTGCTGGCAGTGATATTGCCCATAGTAAGGTGCTAAATGCTGGAGTGCTAAGTGATAAATAAGGGAATGGCGGAGGGGTAGGCTTAACCCTTCTTGGCGCCGTACAAACTGCGTGATTGCTTACGGCCTTCGACGCCGAGCGTATCAAGCGCACCGCGAACGATGTGGTAACGCACACCGGGCAAGTCGCGAACACGACCACCGCGAATGAGCACAATCGAGTGCTCTTGCAAGTTGTGGCCTTCGCCTGGAATGTAAACCGTAACTTCCTTGCCGTTGCTCAACCGCACACGGGCGATCTTACGCAACGCCGAGTTCGGCTTCTTCGGGGTCATCGTCTTGACCTGCAAGCACACGCCACGCTTTTGCGGGCATTGGTCAAGCACCGGCGACTTGCTGAACTTACGCTTGGGGTGCCGGGGTTTGCGAACCAGTTGATTGATCGTCGGCATAGAACTACGTGGGCTATTAGGCAGTGTCAGTTGTTTTATCGAGAATTAGCTAATCTATCGGAACGCTCTGCGGTGTCAAGGCAGGCGAATTCCTCTCACTCAGCACTTTTACCCTGCGGGCATCGGTCGGCCCTCATGGCCATAATCCTTTGGTGTGCCTACAGTTCAGTCGTATTTGAATCAGCCGCAGTGGGCTTACTCTCCGCCACCGAGCAAATCGTCTAGTTTGTTGCTGCTGGCCAGCGGCTTGTTGCCGTCGGCCGCTGGCGCTTGTTGTTGCTCTTCGCCCGTGTCGAGCAGCGGGAAGCTCTTGGCCAAAATGTCGGTCTTCTGAGCCGCGAGCGCCTCGAGCGCCTCGGGACGAATGCGAACTTCGCTCTCCTGGTACGTCTTGAAACCGGTACCGGCCGGGATCAAATGCCCCAGGATCACGTTCTCCTTGAGACCCACGAGGTGGTCGGTCTTGCCTGCCAAAGCCGCCTCGGTGAGCACCTTGGTTGTTTCCTGGAAGCTGGCGGCCGAGATGAAACTGGCACTTTGCACCGAGGCCTTGGTGATACCGAGCAACTGTGTGCTGGCGGTCGCTGGCTTCGGTCGGGCACCCTTGGCCGACGCACCTCCCAAGGCTTCCACTTGGGCGTTGGCCGCCTCGAGCGCTTCCTTGGGAACAATCATCCCTTCCTCGAACTCGGTTTCACCCTTGTTCGTGATCCGCACGCATTTGTGCATGTCTTGGTTCACGCGACGGAAGTCGAACTTGTCCATCACACTGCCGGGGAGCAAATTCGTATCGCCCACGGTCTCGATCCGGACCTTGCGTAACATTTGCGAGACGATGATCTCGATGTGCTTGTCATCGATATCGACGCGCTGAGAGCGATAAACGTTTTGGATTTCGCGGGTCAGGTATTGTTGTACCGCCTCTTCGCCGCTGATGCGGAGAATGTCGTGCGGCACGAGCGGACCGTCGACGAGCGCTTCGCCCGCTCGCACATAGTCGCCGCTATGGACGCGCATGTGCTTGCCTTGACCGACGAGGTGTTCGCGCTCGATGCCGCTCTCGCTGCGGACGACAATCGTGCGCTTGCCGCGGCGTTTCTCGCCGAGAATTTCCACCGTGCCATCGATCTCGGCAATAACGGCCGGGTCCTTCGGCTTGCGAGCCTCGAAGATCTCGGTCACGCGAGGCAGACCGCCCGTGATGTCTTGCGTACCGGCGACATCACGTGGCGTTTTTGCGAGCAACGTGCCTGGGGTGATGACCTGGCCTTCCTTGACTTCGATATACGCCTTTTCGGGCATGTACGAGAAGTCGAGGATCTTGCCATTGGCGTCTTCGATGATGATTTGCGGATGCAAGTCACCCTTATGCTCGGTGATGAGCAGACGAACGTTGCCAGTCGCGTCCTTCTCTTGACGCATCGAGTCGCCTTCGATGATGTCTTCGTAGCGAATCTTGCCGCCAACTTCGGCCAAAATCGGAATCGAGTGCGGATCCCATTCGCAAAGGATCTGACCTGGGTTGATCTCCTGATTCTCTTCGACTTGCAGCACGGCGCCAGCCGGAATGTCGTACTTTTCCAACTCGCGCCCCTTGGGGTCGAGCAGCGAGAGTTCGCCGTTGCGGGCGAGCACGACTTGTTTGCCTTCGTCGTTGCGCACCAGCTTCAAGCGGGTGAACTTGACGATACCTTGCTTCTTGGCCTTGTGCTCTTTTTCTTCGATCTGACGCTGACCGGTACCACCGATGTGGAACGTACGCATCGTGAGTTGCGTGCCGGGTTCGCCGATGCTCTGCGCGGCAATGATGCCAACGGCCATCCCTTCTTCAACCATCGAACCGGTCGAGAGGTCCATGCCGTAGCACAACCGGCAAACGCCCAGCGAGGCGTCGCACGTCATCGGGCTACGAACTTGAATCTTCTCCAAGCCAAGCTCCTCGATCCGCCGCGCGATGGTCGGGGTGATCAACTCCCCTTCCTTGGCAATCACTTCATCGGTGATCGGGTTCACAATGCTGTTGCGGCTCACGCGGCCACGAATCGAGTCGGCCAACCGCACCTCGATCTTCTCGCCGCGGTAAATAACACCCTTGGTAATGCCTTGCGTCGTGCCGCAATCGTGCATCGTGATCACGACATTCTGCGCCACGTCGGCCAACTTGCGGGTCAAGTAACCCGAGTCGGCCGTCTTGAGTGCCGTATCGGCCAACCCCTTACGGGCACCGTGAGTCGAACTGAAATACTCGAGCACCGTCAGACCTTCGCGGAAGTTGGCCTTAATCGGCGTTTCGATAATCTTGCCTGACGGCTTGGCCATCAATCCACGCATACCAGCCAACTGGCGAATCTGTTCGACACCACCACGAGCACCGGAGTGAGCCATCAGAAAGATCGGGTTCACGTAACCCGGTCGACGATGGTCGTTTTCCAGCTCGCGCATCATTTCGGCCGTGATCCGTTCGCGAGCATGCGTCCAGGCGTCGAGCACCTGGTTGTAGCGTTCGACGTCGGTGATGACGCCGCGCTGATACAGCTTTTGGAACTTGAGCACCGTCTTCTCGGCTTCGCCGATGATCTTTTGCTTCGTCGCCGGCGTGATGAGATCGTCCGTGGCAAATGACAATCCGCTCACGGTGCTCATCCGGAAACCAATGCGGTTAAGCGAGTCGAGCAGTTCGATCGTCGCGCTACGGCCGATCAACTGATACGAGTCGCTAATCACCTTGGCCAACTCGCTGCTCCGCATGGCGACATTATAGAACGGCATCCCCTTGGGGAGCATGTCATTGAACATCACGCGGCCGATGGTGGTCTCGATGATCGCGCCGGGCTTGGCGTCGTTGGCCTCGGTCTTGAGCTTGCGATAGGCCGGCAGACGAACGCGGATGGCCGCATGCGTGTCGACCTTGCCCATCGCATGGGCATATAGCACCTCGTTGAAGGTGCCAAATACCATGCCATCGCCTTTGCGATCGGGCACGCCCATCGTGATGTAGTAGCAACCCATGACCACGTCTTGCGACGGTGAAATGATCGGCGCGCCGTTGGCCGGGCTAAAAATGTTATGAATCGACATCATCAACGTATGAGCTTCGACCTGAGCTTCGATCGACAATGGCAAGTGAACCGCCATTTGGTCGCCGTCGAAGTCGGCATTGAAGCCTTTGCATACCAGCGGATGCAACTTAATCGCGTTACCTTCGACCAGCACCGGCTCAAACGCCTGAATACCCATGCGGTGCAATGTCGGTGCGCGATTGAGCAACACCGGGTGATTGCGAATCACCTCTTCCAGGATGTCCCATACCTCGACATCCTTACGTTCCAGCATCTTCTTGGCCGACTTAATCGTATCGGCGTGGCCCAGTTCCTTGAGCCGCCGAATGATGAACGGCTGGTACAATTCGAGCGCGATCTTCTTGGGCAAACCGCATTGGTGCAGGCGCAGTGTCGGACCGACGACGATCACGCTTCGGGCCGAATAGTCGACGCGCTTGCCCAACAGGTTCTCGCGGAAGCGCCCCTGCTTGCCCTTGATCATGTCGGTCAGCGACTTGAGCGGGCGATTGGACGAGCCGAGTACCGGTCGTTTGCAGCGATTGTTGTCGAACAGCGCGTCGACCGACTGTTGCAACATCCGCTTTTCGTTGCGAATGATGACCTCGGGCGCGTTGAGATCGACCAGCTTCTTGAGCCGGTTGTTGCGGTTAATAATGCGGCGATACAAGTCGTTCAGGTCGCTCGTCGCGAAATTGCCGCTATCAAGCAACACGAGCGGACGCAGGTCCGGAGGAATGACCGGTACCACGTCGAGCACCATCCACTCGGGCTTGTTGTCGCTGTCGCGAATGCTCTCGACGATCTTGAGTCGATTGATGAGGTCCTTGGCCTTTTGCTTCGAGCCGGTCTCGTCGAGGTCCTTGCGCAGAGTTTTCGACAGTTGCACGAGATCGAGTTGCATGAGCAACTTGCGGACGGCCTCGGCACCCATGTCGGCCTCGAACGCGCCTTCGCCGTACTGCTCGCGCGCTTGGCGGTACTCGTCCTCGGTTAACATCTGACGCGCCTTGAGCGGCGTGTCTTTCGGGTCGATCACCACGTAGTCTTGGAAGTAGATCACCTTTTCCATGCTCGTGGTCTTCATGTCGAGCAAATTACCCAAGCGGCTGGGCATCGCCTTGAAGAACCAAATATGGACCACGGGCGCGGCCAATTCAATGTGACCCATGCGCTTGCGGCGCACTCGGCTGTGCGTGACCTTGACTCCGCAACGATCGCAGATCATCCCCTTATACTTCATGCCGCGATATTTGCCGCACGAGCACTCCCAGTCCTTTTCCGGTCCGAAAATGCGCTCGCAGAATAAGCCGTCCTTTTCAGGACGATAGGTGCGGTAGTTGATCGTTTCCGGCTTTTTGACTTCGCCGAACGACCAGCTCCGAATATCGTGCGGACGTGCGAGCGAAATCTTGACCGAGGCGTAATCGTTGACCCGTTCGTAAGAACTTTCACCAACGCTCACGGGCGACCTCCGAGGGGAAAAGAAGTGCTAAATGCTAAATGCTAAGTGCTAAATAAATAGGATGCATAAGAGATTTGAATCTGCAATCATCCTTCATCATTCCGCATTCATCATTTATATGGTTCGTTTCTCTAATTGCATGTTCAATGCCAAGCCACGAATCTCGTTTGTGAGCACGTCGAAACTGGCGGGAGTGCCAGCCTCGAGCGTGTTCTCGCCCTTGACCATGGATTCATAAATTTTTGTCCGGCCTTCGACGTCATCGCTCTTGACCGTGAGCAGTTCCTGCAGAATGTAAGCCGCGCCGTAGGCTTCGAGCGCCCAGACTTCCATTTCGCCGAACCGCTGACCGCCGAAACGCGCCTTGCCACCAAGCGGCTGTTGCGTGATCAACGAGTACGGACCCGTCGAGCGGGCGTGAACCTTGTCGTCGACCAAGTGGTGCAACTTGAGCATATAGATGTAACCGACCGTGGTCGTCTGCTCGAATGCCTCGCCGGTGCGTCCATCGTGCAACTGCACTTTGCCATTACGGGGCAGGCTGGCTTCGTCGAGGCACTGGTTGATTTCTTCTTCGCTCGCACCGTCGAAGACCGGCGTGATCGCCTGGAAGCCAAGCTTTGCGCCGGCCCAACCCAAGTGAGTCTCCAGAATCTGACCCACGTTCATACGACTCGGCACGCCCAGCGGATTGAGCATGATTTGCACGCTCGTGCCATCGGCCAGATAGGGCATGTCCTCGACCGGGAGAATCTTGGCGATCACTCCCTTGTTACCGTGACGGCCGGCCATCTTGTCGCCCACGCTGATCACGCGCTTGGCGGCGATGTACACCTTGACCATCTGCAACACGCCGCTGCGTAGCTCGTC
>CAYLYE010000261.1:0-8361 GCA_964387325.1 uncultured Planctomycetaceae bacterium | reverse complement strand
CTCTAACCGCGTGTTGACGCATGTTGTGCCGCGGGCATAGAACAGGTTTCAGGACTCCAACGATCGACATAGGTTTGCGGTTGGAGAGATACTCGATGACGAGTTCAACTCGCACACCTGAGCTTCCGCGTACCAGAGCCCTGGGGACTGCACACGGTGAGCCGCATCTCCAGCGAAATCGTCGCTCGTAACGCGGATTTCGATTCGCCGGAAAACATAGCTCGTTGAATTCGGTGGGAGTGCCACCGCATCGTGTGCGTTTGAGTGAGTGGTGTCAGGTCGCTCGACGGCTTATCATGTGGGGAAATGTTTTTCACCTGCTTTTTTTCGTTCTCCGAGATAAGAGATATCTGTCGATGATGGCCGTACTAGTCGTTGTTCGCCGCCTGAGTTTCGCACTCGGTCTCGAATCGATCGCGCGAGAACGCTTCCTGCTCCCGCTCGTGGTAATACTGCTGCTCTCGGGCCTACAGACGCTCGCGGCTCAGGAGTTCGCTTGGAAGGCCGGTCTGGCCAAGGCGGTCATCACGCCGGATACGCCCGTGTGGCTCGCGGGCTACGGCTCGAAACGCGCCCCCGACGGTAAATTGCACGACCTGTGGATGAAAGCGCTGGCGATCGAAGATCACACCGGCCGGCGCGTGGTGCTCGTGACCAGCGATTTTCAGGGTATTCCCAAAGTGTTCAGCGATCCGGTGTTTGTCCAACTCAAGCAACGGTTCGGACTCGACCGCGCGCAGGTCATGCTCACGTTCTCGCACAACCATTGCGGGCCGCGATTGGGAGACGACCTCGTTGATTATTATCCGATCGAGGCCGAGCAGGTGAAGCTGGTCGACGAGTACACCCAAGCCATGATCGGTAAAACGGTCGCCATGATCGGCGAGGCGCTCGAGCGGCTGGCGCCGGCCAAGTTGCAACAGGGCAACGGCCGCGCGACATTCGCCGTGAACCGTCGCAATAACAAAGAGGCCGAGATTCCCCGGCTGCTCGCTGCGGGCACGCCGCTCGTGGGTCCGGTCGATCACAGTGTGCCGGTGCTTACCGTGACGCGGCCCGACGGCAAGCTCGACGCGATCTTTTTCGGTTACGCCTGTCACCCCACGACGCTCAGCTTTACCAAGTGGTGTGGCGACTACCCGGGCTTTGCGCAGCTCGAACTCGAAGCGGCACATCCCGGTGCGATGGCCTTGTTCGTCAACACCTGCGGCGGGGATCAGAACCCGTTGCCGCGTCGTTCGGTCGAACTGTGCGAGAAGTACGGGCATCAATTGGCCGTCGGGGTCGAAGAGGCGCTGCGACAGCCGTTGCAAAATGTGACGGGCGAGTTGCGAACGGCCTTCGAGCTGATCGAGTTGCCGTATCTGAAGGTGGTCACACGCGAAGAACTGCACACCATACTGAAAGACGCCACGAGCATCCGTGCGCGTTGGGCCACGCGCATGTTGCAAAAGCTCGACGCGGGGGAAACGTTCCCGGCGAGTTACCCCTACCCGTTGCACGCATGGCGGATTGGCGACCAAGCGCTGATGATTGGCATGGGGGCGGAAACAGTCGTCGATTATGCGCTACGATTTAAGCGCGAGTTTGGCGCGGGGACCTGGGTGCTCGGGTACAGCGACGACATGCTGGCCTATATCCCCTCACGACGGGTTTGGGAGGAAGGGGGCTACGAGGGGGGCTCGAACCTGTTCGAGTACGGTCGGCCGGCACTGCGCTGGAGCGGCGAGATCGAGAGCCAAATCTCGAGCACGGTCGCGAAACTTGTCCGGCAAGTTCGCCCTTGAGCCAACGAGCGGGATGCGCCACCCTGCTAGCGAATGGTCAGCGCACGGGGTCTAACGACCCCGTGCGGGCGCTACTCTGCGAGGAAATGTCGCTTGTCGGTAAGCTACCGAGCAAGTTACCATACCCGCACAGTCCTGGCTGGGGGATGATTCGCAATCCGCGAAGCGCACCGCTGGCCGTCGTGGAGATTCATCGTCAGAAAGTGGGGCTATTGGTTCTCATCTAATCGGCTTGATAGGTCGAGCAACGCGGGGCCGGAAATCACGGACTCTCGCTGGTCGATCTGTTAACGTCATGACCGGAACCTAAAATTATTCATCGTTGGCTGGCTAGAGCGTCTCATGGCTGTTGCTTCTACTGACACATCGAGTTCGAAGAAAGCCTCGAGTTTTGCTCGACGTAATCTGGGTCCGATGGTGTGGAACGGCATCACGCTGGCGAGTTGGTTGCGTGTGCTGGCTTGGCACGGCGGAGCGTGCGATCTGCGGCAACTTCATCGTGCGCTGGGGACCGCCTTTTGGGGCATCGGCAACTCGATAGCCACGCTGCTGTCGAATCTGATTTACGGTCGCCGCATCCGAAACACGCCGATCAAAGAGCCGCCGATCTTTATTCTCGGTCACTGGCGGAGTGGCACCACGCTGCTGCACGAGCTGATGGTGCTCGACAAGCGGTTCGGATATCCGACGACGTATGCCTGTATGGCGCCGAATCACTTTTTGTTTTCGTGGCCGTTTGCCTACAAGTTTCTCGGCTTTCTGCTGCCAGAAAAGCGGCCGATGGACAACATGGAAACCGGTTGGGATCGACCGCAGGAAGAAGAGTTCGCGTTTTGCAACATGGGGATGCCGTCCCCGTACTGGCAGATCGCGTTTCCGAATCAGCCCCCTCGATTTGCCGACTATTTGACGCTCGAGGGCTTGCCGGCCGCCGAGGTCGATCGCTGGAAGCAACAATTCCGCTGGTTCTTGCAAGCCGTGACCACGCTCGATCCGCGACCGTTGGTCTTGAAATCGCCCACCCATACCGGGCGTATCAAGACGCTGCTGGAGATGTTCCCCGGCGCGAGGTTTGTCCACATCGTCCGCGACCCTTACGTGGTGTTTTCATCGACGGTTCATTTGTGGCGGCGGCTCTTCGAGCAATATGGCATGCAGACGCCGACGTTCGACGGTCTCGAAGATCATGTGCTCGACACGTTCTTCGAGATGTACGACGCCTTCGAGCGCGATCAACGCTTGATTCCCGCAGGCCATTTTGCGGAAGTGCGTTATGAAGACCTGGTCCGCGATCCGGTCGCACAAATTCGCCGCGTGTACGACGAGATCGGACTAGACGGCTTCGACACGGTGCTGCCGCAGATCGAGCAATATCAAGCAGCACACGCCGACTATAAGACCAATCGGTTCGAGTTGCCCGAGGACGTTCGCAAACGAGTCGCGTCACGGTGGCGCAATTTTATCGAACGACACGGCTACGAACACGAATGAGCGAAGGCCAACGCTTACGACCCCTTCTTCAGGCCGTAGTCTTCGAGCTTGCGATACAGCGTGGCTCGGCCGATGCCGAGCAGCTTGGCCGCCTCGGGAATATTGTCACCGGTCCGCTTAAGTGCCTCGACGATCAAGCGTCGCTCCCAATGGTCGATGCGGAGCGTGTCGAGTTCGCCTTGCTCGACGGTCTCGTGCAAACCCAAGTCGCGCGGCTCGATCACGTCGTCCGTGGCCAACACCACCGCGCTGTCGATCACGTTGCGCAGCTGTCGAACATTACCCGGCCAGGAATAGTCGCGCAGTTTTTGTCGGGCCGTCGCAGACAGTTTCAAGGAAGGACGGCTATGTTGCCGCGTGAAGTGTTCGAGAAAGTAATCGATCAACCGATCGATGTCGCCATCGCGCTCACGCAACGGCGGGCTGACCAACTCGTACACGGCGAGCCGATAGTACAGGTCGGCCCGAAATTTCTTCTCCCTCACATAGCCCACCAGATCACGATTCGTGGCGGCAATGACCCGCACATCGACATGCACCGGTTGCGTAGCGCCGAGCGGCAAAAACGGTTGTCCGTCGAGAATGCGCAGCAACTTCGACTGTCCGGCCAGCGACAGTTCACCGATCTCGTCGAGAAACAGCGTGCCCATGTCGGCTTGCTGGAACAGGCCGACCTGATCGCGGTCGGCCCCGGTGAAGGCGCCGGCCTTGTGCCCAAATAGCTGGCTCTCCATGAGCTCGTCGGGAATGGCGGCGCAGTTGACGGTGAGCATCGGCCGTTTGTGTCGCAGCGAGCGGGCATGAATCGCCCGGGCGATCAACTCCTTGCCCGTGCCGCTCTCGCCCCGCACCAACACGACGCTGTTGGTTTGTGCCACGCGTTGAATTTTCTCGCGTAGGCTGTGCATGGCCGGGCACTCGCCCACGAGGGCCTCGTAACCGGGCGACGTATCCTTGAGCCGCTGGAACTCATGCGCGACGACATGGGCTTCACCCGACCGCGAGTAGGCGATCGCGGTCATCTGCGCAACCTCGACGGCAAAATCATAGTGCCACGACTCGTAACGCCCCGAGTCGAGGTACAGATGCACGGCCCCCAACACGGCTTCGTCGCTCACGAGCGGCACGCAGATCGCGTCGGCGATGCGGATCGACAGTTCGACCTTGGAGCGACCGTCCGGGGAGTTGCTGACCCAGATGGCCCGTTGCTCTTCGCAGACCAAGCGTGTGAGCGCGTCGTTGAGCGCGATCGGCTTGCGCGTCGATTCGGGAATGACGATGCGCGGTTCGAGGTGCCGGTTCTCGCCCAGGTACAGAAACCCAACGACGGTCGAGCCGGTTCGTTCCCGCAGGGTCTCGAGCGCGGCGCGAATGACCTCGTTGGGCTCGCGGCAGCCGAGCAACTTGAAGCTCAACTGCTTCAAATACTCGAGTTTGGTCGACTCGAGGATGGCGGTTGCCGGGTCGCGAGGTATGGTGTCGGTGCGATGATCGCTGATGCGGAGGCTTTTGACGATCGACTGCGTGATGTCGATCGAGGTGTCTCCCAGCCCGGGCGGCGGCTCGGCTTCCGAGCGCAGCACCATCGCTGAGCCACCGATTTTGAACGTGTGCGTGCTGTCGAGCGTCGCATCCTCGGTTTTCTGGCCGTTGACGAGCAAGCCATTGCGGCTATGGTTGTCGACGATCTGCCAATGACCGTTGCGAAACAAGAGTCGGGCGTGGACACGCGAACAAAGCGGGTCTTCAAGCCGGATCGAGCATTCCTCGCCCCGACCGAGCCGATACTCGAATTGTTCGTCGAGCCGGTACTTTGCCCCGGCATGAGGACCGTCGATAATATGGAGATAGATAGGCACAGAAAACTGCATACTTCAGGGTGTCGTACGACCGCAAGCAGATATTATATTGCCAGTCCTGCCTCGGAGCGAGAGTCACTCGACGGGAAGTTGAACAACGGATGAGCGACGCAAAACCCAGACGGGGAGTGCTGATCGTCGGCCACGGCACGCGAAACGATCGCGGCGCGGCCGAGTTTCGCGGTGTCGTCGACGACTTTGCAACCCGCGTCTCGATGCCGGTCGAACCCGCATATATCGAACTCCAGGAGCCGTCGATCGGCGCGGGCCTGCAACGGCTCGTCGAGCGGGGCGCGGAGCAGATTGCCCTGGTACCGTTGCTGCTCTTCGCTGCCGGTCACGCCCAACGAGACATTCCCATGGCGGTCGACGAGTTTCGACGGCAAAACCCATTGATCGCAGTCCGGTTGGCCGGGACGATCGACTGTGCGCCGGAGTTCCTGGCCTGGTCGCAACAACGCTACGAAACGGCCTGTGCGTCACGAATCGCCCCCCAAGAGTCCACGCTGGTACTCGTGGCGCGCGGCAACAGCAGTCCCGAGGCCCAAGCCGAGTTCCGCCGCTTTGCCCAAGGGCGACAATCCTTGTCGGCGTGCTCAAAAGTCATCTGTAGTTTTGTGGCCATTGCCCAGCCCTCGCTCAGCGCGGCTCTCGATGAAGCGGCCCTGGGTTCCGCCCGACAGATCGTCGTGCAACCGCATCTGCTTTTTAGGGGCGAAGTGCTCGATCAGATCGGCATGGCCGTGGAGTCCTACCGGGCTCGCTATCCCGAGAAGACGTGGGTGCTCGTCGAGCACTTTGGCGACGGGAGCGCGATGCAAGCCTATCTCCAGCGTGTCACGAGCCGTCTGATCGGCTGAGGCGACGCGCCGAAGTATCGACGGGGGATCGATTTGCGGCTGATCTTGCAGGGCCCGTGGTGAACGTATAGCATTCGTTATAAGTAATTGAAAGTTTGCCACTTAGGCGAGCTTTAACGACCGCGAGATGAAAGGCCCCGCGCTAATGAATAGGCACCTTGATCGTGCGACCCGACGACATTGGCTCAGCTCGTTGGCTGTCGGTGGCTGGCTCGCGTGGTCGCTCGTGGGTTCGTCGCTGACGGCGCAAGCCGAGCTCACCGCGCCATCGCAACAAGACAAGCGAATCACGTTCATGGTCATGGGGCTGATCAAGGACCAGCACCTGAGTCGGCACAAGCTCGACAACGAGATCGCCGAACGGACGATGACGCTCTACTTCAAGACGCTCGACCCGTTGAAGTTGTACTTTAATCAGAGCGACCGCGACGCCTTCGAGACACGACGTCGCGAGTTGGTGGCCCAGATCGGCGCGGGCGATATCAGCATGGGCTACGATATCTTCAATAAGTTTATCGAGCGTGTCGATCAGCGGATTGCTTTTGCCGACGAGTTTCTCAACGCGCAACACGACTTTACGCTGGATGAGTCGATGGTGGTCGATCCGGACAAAGCCAAGTACGCCCAAAACGATGCCGAGGCACGCGATTTATGGCGCCGGCGCATCAAGTTCGACCTGCTGGCCCTCAAGTCGAACGACAACCTGACCGGCGACGAGGCCCGCAACAAATTGCGTCGCCGCTATCACAGCTTTGCCAAGCGGATTCGCCAAACGAGCAGCGACGAGCTGTTGGAGAATTACCTGACCAGCGTGACCACGGCTTATGATCCGCACTCGACGTACATGGCCCCCAGCACGTTGGAGAACTTCGAGATTCAAATGCGGCTCGAGCTTGATGGCATCGGCGCCCAGTTGCAAAGCGAAGACGGCACGACCGTGATTCACAAGATTATCCCCGGCGGAGCGGCTGACAAAGACGGCCGGCTCAAGGCCAAGGACAAAATTGTCGCGGTCAGTAATGGCGAAGGGCAAATGGTCGAAACCGAAGAGATGAAGCTGCAAGACGTCGTGCAGTTGATTCGTGGCAAGGCGGGGACTCAAGTGCGTATCGTGGCCCTGCCGGCCGGGACGACCGAACGTAAGGAATACGTCATCACCCGCGCGAAGATCGAGCTCCGCGACAGCGAAGCCCGCGGCGAAGTCGTCGAGCAGCAGCGCGACGGCCGGGTGTTCCGTGTGGGTGTGATCGATCTGCCCAGTTTTTACATGGATATGGAAGGGGCCCGGCAAAACAAGCCCGACTATAAGAGCACGACTCGCGACGTCGCTAAGCTCCTGGAAGATTTCAAGGCCAAGCGGGTCGATGCCGTCGTGCTCGACTTGCGTCGCAACGGCGGTGGTTCGTTGACCGAGGCCATTAGCCTGACCGGCTTGTTCATCACCGAAGGCCCGATTGTCCAAGTGAAAGACAAGGACGGTCGTACGCAAGCCTACAACGACATGGACCGTAGCATGGCCTGGGACGGGCCGCTCGTGGTGCTGATTAGCAAGTTCAGCGCCAGCGCCAGCGAAATTTTTGCCGGCGCGATTCAAGACTACCATCGCGGCATCATCGTCGGCGACAAACAGACCCACGGCAAAGGCACAGTGCAGAGCCTGCTCGATCTGAGCCGCAATTTGTTCCCGAACCTGCCCAACGTCCCCTCGATGGGCGCGCTGAAGATCACGATGCAGCAGTTCTACCGCCCGAACGGTGACAGCACTCAGAACCGGGGCGTACAGGCCGACATTCGCTGGCCGTCGTTGACCAACGAACTGGACGTTGCCGAGAGCGATCTCGAATACGCTCTGCCGTTCGACAAGATTAACGAGGTGCCGTTTCAGCGGGTGAACATGGTCTCGCCGCAACTGATCGCCAAGTTGACACAACTGGCGGCGGCCCGCGAGAAAGACTCCCCTGACTTCAAGAAGGTGTACAAGTCCATCGAGCGCTACCACGAGCAGAAGAAGCGTGAGGCGGTCAACTTGAACGAGCAAAAGTTCCTGGCCGAGCGTGCCGAGTTAAATGCCGACAAGGAACAGGAAAAGAAGTTCGAGGAACTGAACAACGGCATCAAGAAGGACTTTTACTTCAACGAGGCCGTTGCCATTACGCTCGACTACGTGCTCTCGTTGCAGCCCAGCGCTCAGCGAGCCACACCGCAGCTAGGCAAGACGAAATGAGGGGTGAGGGGTGAGGGGTGAGGGATGAGGAGGACGCGGTACGCAGCGGTTCCTTGACGCTTCCGCCGCTCCCCACTCCGGTCTCTAGTCTCCGGTCTCTAGTCTCCGGTCTTGTCCTTCCGCCTCAAGCAGTGGTTGCT
>CAYLYE010000260.1:0-8370 GCA_964387325.1 uncultured Planctomycetaceae bacterium | reverse complement strand
CTTGCATCAGCAAAGCCGTGCCGCGAGAGTTCGATGTCTGAGGTTGCTGGCCATGCGCCTCGCCATGACCTGAATTACCCGCCCCCAGCTGCACCACCTTGTTCCGCCCGGTCTCTTTGGCCAAGAGCAAAGCGCGGTCGGCGCGATGCAACATCGTCTCGGGGGTATCACCCGGTTGAATTTCCGTCACCCCGAAACTAGCGCTAGCGCATTGACTGTCGAGCACGCTTTGGCGTAGTTCGCAGAACATGCGTCGCACCTCGTCGCCACGCTGCGCCACGGCCGCGCTGTCGCAATCGGCACAGAGCATCACGAACTCTTCACCGCCGTAGCGGGCAACCAGATCCCCCGGTCGTGCCGCGTTTTGCAGTACCTTCGCAAAGCTCTGAATAATCGCGTCGCCGGCCGGGTGACCGAACGTATCGTTGATGCGTTTGAAACGATCGATGTCGGCGATAATCAAGCTGCAAGGTCGTTTCGATTCCAAGTGAGCGGACACGAACGCGGCATGCACGCGATCGAACTCGGCGCGGTTCGCCACCTGCGTGAGCGGGTCGCGGGTCGCCATCTCGTGCAGGCTTTGGCACCGTTCTTCCAGTGTGATTTCGGACGACGCATCATGCAGCAACAACGTCACGCCGAGGGTTGTCCCGTCGCTGGCAATGACCGGAACCGCATGGGCGTCGACAGCCATTTCGCGACCGGTCCGCCCTTTGATCATCAAGCGCCGCAGCCACTGCACGCCGTTCTGAATCGCATGCGACACGGGACAATGATCGTCTTTGATCAGTTTTCCCTTCTCATCGCGCATCCGCAGTACGCTCGGTTGGAATAAACGATGGACGACGCTCGATCCGGCAATGCCCGTCAAGCGTTCGGCGCCATGATTCCAAAGCAAAATACGCGAGCTACTGTCGAGAAACACCACTCCATCATGCATGTTGTCGAGTAACTTTTGATGGAACATCTCTTCCGGTAGCTGAGAAGCGATCGATTTGCGCGTCTCGTTGCGGCGCCATTGATGATCAATCACATTGGGGTCCAGCTCTTGCAGCCAGCGCCGCGTAACCGCGTCAGACCGTTCCAGTTGATCGTGGTCAAAAAGTTTCACAAACAACACGACCAGCGACGGATCAAACTGGGTACCCGCGTGTTTGAGCAGTTCGTTGCAGGCGACTTCCCAGGGCATCGCGCGACGATAGACATGGTCGCTCAGCATGGAGTCGAAAGCATCGACGATCGCCAGCATGCGTGCCCCGAGCGGTATGCCTTCGCCCGAACTCTCCTGAGCGTTGCGGCTACCGTCGTACCAGGTCCGCGCAAATCGCACGATCTCGACCACGTCGGACGACGCGCAGCATGACTTCAGAATTTGCAAGCCCGTGTGCCAATGGCGCTCGATGGTCGCCGTTTCTTGCGTCGTCAATGCCTCGGCTTTCAACAAGACTGCGTCCGGCACACCAATCTTGCCGATATCGTGCAAGAGCGCTGCGAGCTCAATCATGTCGCGCAGCTCGTCGTCCAACCCGATTTTACTGGCCCAGGTTGAACACCCCAGAGAAACACGCAAACAATGCTGAGCGGTCGGTTCGTGCTTGGCGGCCAAGGCCGTGTAGAGCCCCCCGGCAATACCAAGCCGCACGAGCGGCAACTTGTTCTCGAAGCCACGCGGCGCGGCTCCTTCAGCCAGTTGCGGAGCGGATTGGGACTCCAACTCTTCAAGCAGCGCGGCGATCTTCGCCAATTGCCCTTCAGTCGACGAGCGCCGTCCTTGCTGGTCGGTCGGCAAAGGGTGTTCACTCATGACGATTGACTCAAGAACACGAATTCAACTCGGCGACGCTCATCAAATCCTTGCAGCGAGCTTGCTCCACAAGGGGCGGCGCGCAACGCGTCTACATTCTCAGACCCTTAAAGCCTAGGTCACGTCTGGCTGTGAGCAAACGCAGGGGCTCCTTGTTCGTCGAGGCAAATTGCTCTACGCTTGTCAATCCTGCCGGTTTTAACGCCTAAGTCGGCTATTGATAACCATTGCAACGCGAGTGACGCCTGGGAGGATTGTACGATGCGCTGGGGAACCTATCTGAGTGAGCAAGGACCTCGTTCGGCCGCCGAGATCAATGGCCAGTGGGTCGACGTGCAGCAAGCCGATCCGTCGCTCCCCTGCTCGTTACGCCAACTCATTGCCCTGGGCCCTGCCGCAATGGAGCAAGCAGCCCGCGCGGTGCTTCAAGGCCGGCCTCTGACACAGGTCGTGAAATTGCTGGCCCCCATTCCCGATCCGCAGAAAGTGATCTGCGTCGGGTTGAACTATGCCGACCATGCGCGAGAAAGCGGTCAAGCGCCTCCGCCCGAGCCGGTTCTGTTCAGCAAGTTCCCCACGGCCATCTTGGCGCCCGATGCGCCCATTGTGCTCCCGCGGGTCAGCCAGGAAGTCGATTACGAAGCCGAATTGGTCGTGGTGATTGGCCGCCCCGGTCGCTATATCGCCGAGCAAGACGCGCTGCGTCACGTGGCCGGCTATTGCGTTGGTCATGACGTATCGGCACGCGACTGGCAGCTACGCAAGCCCGGCGGACAATGGTTGCTTGGCAAGTCGTTTGACACGTTCGCGCCGTTCGGCCCAACGCTCGTCACCCCCGACGAAGTTGGCGACCCAGGCCGGCTCCGCGTGCAATTGCGTCTCAACGGCCAAACGATGCAAGATTCGAATACCTCACAATTTATTTTCAATGTCGCGCAAGTCATCGCCTACATTTCACAGGTCTGCACGTTGCTCCCCGGCGATGTGATTTTCACCGGCACGCCACCGGGCGTCGGCGCGGCGCGAAAGCCGCCCGTGTTTCTGAAGCCCGGCGACAACGTCGAGGTCGAAATCGAAAAGCTTGGCGTGCTACGCAACCCGGTCGTGGCCGAGCGTTCAGCGTCGAGTTAACGTGGAAAGACCCACAAGAAGGGCGCACCCGCGTCGTCGACTCGAATCTCGTACCGTACCTTGCCTTTGAAGAGCATGCGACTGAGTACGAGCGAGTATGTGCTCTTTGCGGCGGGCATCGAGACCTTGATCTGCGTCAAGTCGATCCCCTGTCGCACCAGGCCGTTGTGATCGAGGAGCACGGGACACTCCAGTCGCCCGGCGATACCGGCGAGCAAATCGGTAATGGCAATGTCATCCAACTCGACGTTGACGAACTCGAACATGCTGGGAAGCAATTTTCGATCGGGCTTGTCGTCGCTGGGGGGCCAACCGACGGGCCAGAATTGCTGATCCACGGCACTTGGAACAAGGGCCAACTCGCTTTGCCGATTCACCGATAGTCGCGGCACGATCACCAGTCCGGCAGCACGCAAAGACGCCGCCAGAGCCGTTCCTACCGCGACCCCACTAAGTTCATCACGGACCTCGCCGGCTTGCTGAATCGCTGCCTCGGCGGCCTTGTCGATCGCCAGCGGTATGCTGAGCCGCTTGGCCTCCTGTGCGATCACATCACGGAGTGGCTTTTGCCGTGTCGAGCCGACCACCGCGCGTGCCAAATCGCGTCGTAATTGCATGAGCTGATCCGCGCTCATGCCATAGGGTGGTGGCGGCGCGCCCTGGGCCCTGGCCGGACCTTCCTTACGCAGACGATCGAGCCACGTCGAGATCGCGGCCTTGTCACGCGCCATGAAACGACCGCCCGGGACGACCAACTCGCCGCGGGCGGTCAACTGTCCCTTGACCTGATAGCTGGGGTCATTTCCCGCCGCTCGTGGGATGATCTCTAGTTGATCGTTCGCCGTCGCACTACGTACTTGTAGCGAGTCAACACCGATCGCGGTCAGTGCCTGATACCAAGCCTGCACGTCGGCCTGACTGACGTCCTTATGGGTCAATAAGACCAGATCAATGCGTCCGGCCCAGGCCTCGATATGGCCTGCCCAGGCGATGACTCCCCAAATTATCAAGCCCGTCCAGCGCGCACACATCGGTCGCACAACTCCTGGCCGCTTCGATGGTTGAGCCCCTTAGCGAGGCGTGTCCTCTTATGGACGACTGCGAGGTTAATGAACCAGGGCGACCAGCGGAAGCCTGATCGAACCCGGCTTCGCGTGGCTCGCTTAGGCCCATTCGCTGCGCATACTTCCATAGTGTACCTTATAGCCTAGCCATCGGGCCAGCGATTGACGATCCGCGTTCCCTTTTCGACAATGCGCCGTTTTCAACAACGCATGACTCATTAACGTACGACGAGCGACATGAACTTCATCAAGCAGCATGATCCGGATGTCTGGGCCGCCATCGCCGGCGAAATCGAGCGCCAGACCGATGGCCTGGAAATGATTGCCAGCGAAAACTACACGAGCCCCGCCGTCATGCAGGCCGTCGGCAGTGTGTTGACCAATAAATACGCCGAAGGCTACCCCGGGCGACGGTACTACGGCGGCTGCGAGTATGTCGACGTGGTTGAAAATCTGGCCCGCGACCGGGCCAAGCAGCTCTTTGGCGCTGAGCACGCCAATGTCCAGCCCCACTCCGGTAGTCAGGCCAACATGGTGGTTTACTTGAGTGTGCTCGAGCCGGGCGATTCGGTCCTCGGGCTCGATCTCGCTCACGGCGGTCACTTGACCCACGGCATGAAGCTCAATATCTCGGGTCGACTCTACAACTTTCATAGCTACGGAGTGACACGCGATACCAACCGCATCGATTTTGATCAGGTCGCTCGGCTGGCCAAGGAACATCGCCCCAAGCTCATCGTGGCGGGTGCGAGCGCCTACCCGCGCGAGATCCCGCACGCCAAGTTTGCTGAGATCGCGCGCGACGTGGGGGCGAAACTGTTCGTCGACATGGCCCACTACGCGGGACTCGTCGCTGCCGGTCTCCACGACAACCCCGTGCCGGTGGCCGACTTTGTGACCACGACGACTCACAAGACCCTACGCGGCCCGCGAGCTGGATTGACCATGTGTCGCGCCGAGTACGCTAAGGAGATCGACAAGAATGTCTTCCCAGGCATTCAAGGGGGCCCACTCATGCATGTCGTCGCCGGCAAGGCGATCTGTTTTGGAGAAGCGCTGCGGCCCGAGTTCAAAGCCTACGCCCAGGCAATCATCGACAACGCGCGAACGTTGGCCGAGGTGCTCATGGCCGGTGGGCTCCATCTGGCCAGTGGCGGGACCGACAACCACCTCATGCTTGCCGACGTCACGTCCGTCGGACTCACCGGTGCGCAGGCCGAGGCCGCGCTCGGACGCTGCCAGATCACGGTCAACAAGAACATGATCCCCTTCGATACGCGCAAGCCACTCGATCCCTCGGGCATTCGGATCGGCACCCCCGCGCTGACCACGCGCGGCATGGGCACGACCGAGATGAAGCAGATCGGTCAGTGGATTTTGCAGATCCTCAAATCGCCGACCGACGAAGCAGCTTTGCAGCGCATTGGTGCCGCCGTCAAGCAAATGTGTCAATCGTTTCCGGTTCCTGCCGCGGCTATGGGAGACCTGTAATCTTGAATGCCACGAGCAGCACACCCGCCCGCAAAAGTCGCATCCTGATCGCCGACGACAACCCGACGAACGTCGAGTTGCTCGAAGTTTACTTGACCGGCGTCGACTGCGAGTTGGCCATCGCCGTCGATGGCCGCGACACACTCGAGAAGGTCGGCTAGTTCAAGCCCGACTTGATTTTGCTCGACATCATGATGCCCAAGCTGAGCGGCTTCGAGGTCTGCCAAAAGCTCAAGTCGAACGCGGACACCAAGCATATCATGATCCTCATGGTCACGGCCCTCAACGAATTGGGCGATATCGAGCGGGCCGTGAACGCTGGCACCGACGACTTTTTGAGCAAGCCGGTCAACAAGATGGAACTGCTCAAACGGGTCGAGAATATGCTCCGTCTGCGACACGTGACCGACGAGGTTGAGCGTCTGCGGCAGTACATTCAAGAGATGGAAGACACAAGCGGCCCTGGATAAACGACTGGCCGGCGCCAGCTAGCTTGCCGATGGGTGATCGCGTAATGGCTCCAAGAACGTCTCCAAGTCGCGTACCCCGGCGCGATTGTTGAACAACACGCCGGCGCGCGACTGAATCTGTTCGCGCATCGCGTCGCGATACGCTCGATCATTGGCCATACGCACGGCCAGTTCGACATACGAACTCGTCGAATCGGCCACCAAGTCGTTGAACCCGATTTGACGATAAAGCCCCGCGGTAATTCGTCCGCGCAGATACGGACTCGGCCGAGTCACGATCGGCCGACCGAGCGCTAACGCCTCGAAGCTCGTGTTTCCGCCGCCAAAATGCAGGGGATCAAGCAAGACGTCTGCCACGAGATTCAAACTGAGGAAGTCCTGGTGATTGAGGCTGGGTGAAAAATGAATCCGCTCCGCCACGTCACTCATCGTCTGCGTGAACCGCCGCTGCACCATTTCGGTCCACGCCGGTATGGGCCCCGCCAGCAGCATCACCTCGCCTGCTGGATCGCGCCGCAAAATTGAGGCAAGCACGTCATCAAAGTCCGGATGGATCTTAAAGAGGCTCTGCGGACATGCGTACAGGTTCCGACCAGGCCGGACGCCAAATGACTCGCGCGACCGGATCACCGCCGGCGGCGAGGGACGCTCGTACACCACGGCCAAATGAGGCAACGTGACCAATTGCTCGCGGTAATGTTGCTGAGCGTCGGGCGTTTCCAGCAACGTACTTGATAGGAAGTAGTCGATCGTTGGGCTGCCCGTGGTCAACGGATGACCCCAGGTCACACACTGCACGGGAGCCATGCGTGAAAACGACAGCGTGTACGTCAACGGGTCCATTCCCACGTCGGCAAAAATAAGCACGTCGAGATCCAGACTTCGAATCAGCTCACGAGCTTGCCGAGGCGCCGATGGCAACGCGAGGTAATGATCGGCCTCAGCACGATATTGTCGCTCGATCGGGTCATGGGGGCGATTACCGCCGATCACGAATACCTCAAATCGTTGGCGATCCAACTCGCGAACGACGCCTAAGTTCAAGCGACCAATCGTGTGATTCTGGAAATACTGCGACACGAAACCAACCTTCATCTTCCGCGACGTCGAGTGTCGGGGCTCATATTCGTCGGCCTGGTAAAGGCGGGCCTGCTGAACTTGCACGTCGCGCTCATTCTCACCGTGATAGGCTAAATAGAACGGACATCTGGGAATCAACGTATCGGTCGTGTCGATCCGAACCCCGTCTTCAACCAAGTGCGCCACCGCCGCGATGAACTCGTGTCGACGGGCGATCATCTCCTCACGCGAGCTATACACCGGGGGCAAGGCCGTCGCCAGCAACACACGTTGCAGATCGTGCGGAGCCATGCGCTGCATATGCTCCATGTGCCCACGAAATGCCGCGAGATTGGCCTGCTCAAGTTCCGCCAGAGCCAAGGGCATGCGCAACGAAACCAA
The DNA here is from genome assembly GCA_964387325.1 of uncultured Planctomycetaceae bacterium. Lineage (GTDB taxonomy): Bacteria > Planctomycetota > Planctomycetia > Pirellulales > PNKZ01 > CAZZBK01. The sequence goes on along the minus strand of CAYLYE010000260.1, from coordinate 949 downwards.
TTCGCCTTTCAATGCCACGGCCCGACGAAAATGCTCGATGGCCTCGAGTGGCCGACCGACCCATTGGAGCACACCGGCCAAATTCGCCCGCGCCTCGGCAAAGTCGGGATGCAACTGCAGTGCCTGCTCGAACACCCGTTGCGCCTCGTCGAGACGGCCAAGCTTGCGTAGCGCAATTCCCCAATGATTGAATCGATTGGCGACCTGCGGCTCTAACTCGGCCGCACGACGAAAGCAGCGCTCCGCTTGCTCAAGATTCTGAGCATCCTCGTGCAACCGACCCAACTGATGAAACACCTCGACTCGCTGCGGATCGATCGTGACGACCTGCTCCCAGCACGCGATCGCCTCCGGCGTTCGACCTTGTCGTACCAGGACATTCCCCAGGTTTTGCAGCGCGCTCGGATAACTCGGCCGGAGCGTAATGGCCTGCCCAAAGACCACCTCGGCCTCGCTCAAGTGTCCGAGCGCCGTCAACGCATTGCCCAAATTGTTAAACAACTCGGGACGCACGGGATCGAGCGTCGACGCCTGTCGATACGCCTCGACTGCTTCGCTGAAGCGTCCTTGGTCGTGACCAATGAGTCCGAGAATCCAATAGGCTTCAACGCTCTGCGGATTCACGGCGAGTACGTTACGGCACAGCGACTCGGCCTCGCCCGATTGTCCCGAGCGGTGTAACTGCAGTGCCCGCGACAACGGTTCGTCAGCCATGTCGTGTCTCGATGGCATCACCAATTTGCCGAACAGGTTGTAATGCTTCTGGCACGACGACACGGCGTTGTAATAGCAGTACGCTCTGCCCGATCAGCAATACGCAGAGCCACTCGGAGTATAGCCACCAGTCGGGTAAACCTTCGAGGTGATCGATCACCAGGAACACGCCGGCCCAACTTGTGGCGCTCCAGCCGAACACGTTGATCAACCGCGCGTAGTGTCGCACATCGCT
>CAYLYE010000259.1:0-8426 GCA_964387325.1 uncultured Planctomycetaceae bacterium | reverse complement strand
CGCGAATGAGCCCGCCGAACTTCCGTTCGCGCGACTGCGTGATCGGATTCGTGATTAGTCCGGTCGAGTAATCGTGTCCCTGGAAAATGCTCCGCTGCTTGCTGGGTAAATCGTAGTCGTCGCGACCGCTGACGATCAACACCTTGCCGTCCGTGAGATGTTTGTTGGGGTTGCGATTGATGAGCGGCCGCGAGTCGCCGAGCGTTTGTACGTTTTGAGCCGCTGGCGTGAAGGTCAACCGCGAGTTCTTCCAATCGATGGATTCAACCTGGCCTCGGAAATTGTTTTCGAGCGTGCGAATAAAAGCCGCGTAGCAATTGCCGTTTTCGTCACCGGCCGCCGAGTGGACATTGCTCATATAGTTAAAGTCACAGTAGTAGACATACGTGTCGCCGTGGGCATATTGATTGCGAATCACCTTGACATCGTAGGTCTGATTGTCGTTGTTGCTCGTTTGCAGCATGTGCAACAAACCGGTGTTCGACTTATTGTGCAAAATGGCTCCGGCGACATGATCGAGGTTGCTGTCGGCCACGAAATAGCTGAGTTGCTTGACCACGTCGTAGCCGATGCTTTTGACCACGCCGCGCGTGACGCCGCCGCCGTAGCCCGGTCCGCCGTGCAGATTCAAAAACTGCCCGGGATGCAGCCCACGCACCGTTGGTACATAGAACCGCTGATCTTTCCCTTTCGAGACGGGGGCTTGCAACCAGTCGAGGTAACTGCTCGAGCCGTAAGCGATGTGACTGTCGAGCGTGATGGCGGGGTGGGTACCCCAGTGAGGTAGGCTATCTCCATCGGCGAGCCGGATGGGTCGTTCGAGGCGCAGGCCGGTGAGCGGCGGCACCTGCACGATCACGCTCTTGCCATCGTGCGCGAGCATAGTCACACCAGGGCTGGTCGTCCAACGTTTGGTCTCGGCCGGCGGGGCCGGTACGCGCTCGAGCCCTTGCAAGGGGGACACCTTGTTATTCAACTGCGACCACAGCGCCGATGGAATTGCGAGCACGCCGCCTGTTTGGCGCAACTGCTCGACCGCCTTGTGATACGTGTTGAGTAACTGCGCGGGGGTGACTTCGCCGAACTCATCAAGCGACCGCGGCGCAGCCGAGGTTGGTTCAGCACTCAGCGAATAGCCCACGAGTGAGCAGTTCAGGACGACCCAGCAGACCAGCGTAGCACGGCACATGCAACCAACCTCCGGCAAGAGAGACGAAATCGATCGAGTCGTCTCAAGAATAGCAGCCGAGAGGCACTTCTGCGAACCGATGAGCTGTCGGCGATGCTTTACCAGCCGCCGTACGTGTTCAGCACGTAGGTCAACGCGTTGCGGCTGACTTGGTCGGTGCCGGTGCTCCGCGTGGCGTTGACGGTCCCGAAGCGGTAGACGTACAGTTGATTGCCGTTGGCATAGACGATTCGCGCCTGGGTGTTGATTGCCGTCAGCGTGTCGTTTCCGCTCGAGTCGAGTAGGTCGGCCGTTCCGATGGCCGAGCCGTCCAGATTGGCGAAGATAAAGTCGAAACCCTGCGCCTTGTTCGCGTAGTTGGTGCCGGTCATGAGTCCCGAGGTCGCGGTACCCGAGAAATTATTTGTGCCGCTATTGGCATAAAACCGGGCTGTGTCGACACCGGCGCTGCCGTAGGCGTACAGGTTCTTGAAGCCCGTGGCCTGGTTGAACAGCCCGACACCGGAGAGGATTCCATAGGTGGGAAATGCATGGAAGGTGTCGTTGCCGAGGGTATCGTAAAGGAAGGCGACATCGTTGCCGCCGTTGGAACTGAATGCGTAATTGAACTCGAAGCCAATGCCATCGTTCTCGTAGTTGGCGCTCGACATCACGCTCGTGCCGTTCTGCTGTCCGCGGAACGTATCGTCGACCGCCGAGTCGTAGTAGAAGGCCGTGTCGACACCGCCACTGGCGAAGCCCTTGGTTAGATCGAATCCGATCACTTGGCTAAACGTGTTGCCGGTGTTCATGACACTGTAGGTTGGGAAGGCATTGAACGTATCGTCGCCACTGGAGTCATTCAGATTGGCGACATCGTTACCGCCATTCGAGCTAAAGGCATAATTCGCGCGAAAACCGTTGGCGGTATTCGAGTAACCGGTGCTCGTCATTGCGGCGCTGTTGGGTCGACTGGTGAAGGTGTCATCTCCCGTCGAGTCATACAGCAGGGCCGTATCGGTACCGCCGTTGTTACTGTAGGCGAAGTTGTTTTTAAAGCCGATCGTTTGCACAAAGCGTCCCGTGCTCGACATGATGCTGTAGCCCGAGAGCCCGTAATACGTATCATTCCCCGTCGAGTCGTATAACGAGCTGGTGTCATTGCCGCCATTGCTACGGAAAGCGTAGATGCTGCCAAAACCAGTCGCCTGATCGAAATAGCCCGAGCCGGTCATCGAACTATAGGCTTTGACGCTGTTGAAGTTGTCGTCCCCGGTGGTGTCGGTGAACTGAACGGTGTCTTCCGCCTGGCCATTGATATAGAGCAGTTCGTTATTTCGCGAGGTGACATTGATGATCGGTCCGATCCAGTTCAATTGCTGGCCGGTGGCATAGACCGCGTCTGTGGTGCCCGGTGCGCTCGAGACCGTGAGGGTATCGCGGCCGTCAAGGCCATCGAAGGCAAGGTTCGTGACCCCGGCCAAGGTCGAGGCCGAGATTTGAGAACCATTCACGTACAAGCTGTAGGCGGTCGCGTTGTAAAACGTGAGCTGAAAAGAGTCGACGGCCGTGGTTCCGGTCACGACGGCCGTGTTGCCCATGATGTTGACCGCAAAGAGGTCACGACCTTCGAGTCGTTCGAATGCGAGGAGCCGTCGCCACTTGCCGGCCGCGCGTCGTCGCGCTGACGACACACTCACCGCAGCGGCCGATACCCGCTGGGGACCGAAACAAGCCAGCAAGCGTTGCATCCACGAGCTTGAGCCGAATGGTCGTAGCGACATGAGCACACCCTCGAACGGTCGATTCCGGTAGCGATAGAGTTTGACTTGCTGGATTTATCGGCGCGAGTCACGGCCTTACATCGAGAAATAACGTCAAAATCGACCGGATCGTCAAATCTTGCCCAACCGACATTTTGTCACCGTGCGCGCGGCGATAGCAGTGCCATCACGGAGCAGACTGTTTCAAATCTCCACGCTCGCTGACGCACCAAGTTTGCCGCGAGTCCAGATCCATCGCGGTCAAGATGCCCCCATAGCAGCAGCCCGTATCGAGTCCAATAAGATGCCCCAGGTCGAGCGGCGCGGGCTGCGGCGTATGTCCGACAACGGCGATCTTGCCAGAACAATGAGGGCCCGGCACAAAATCGCGCAACGACATCCACAGTAAGACCCGATCATCCTGTCGGGCCAATGGCAAGCCGGGAGCATAGTTCGCATGCACGAAAAAATACCGCTCAGTCTCATAGTACAGCCGGCACTGCCTCAGGAACTCGCGATGCTCGTGAGGTACAAGTTCCAAGTCACCGGTCGGGCCATACGAGTCGAGCGTCACCGTGCCCCCCATCGCCAGAAAAGCACTCAGCGCCGAACGACGCTCGAGCGCCGCGAGCAGCATTTGATCGTGATTCCCGAGCAGTGAGATTAACTGGCAACGCGATCGGAGTGCAATCAGTTGGTCGAGCACCCCTTTCGAGTCGGGCCCACGATCGACGTAATCACCCAGCGTGACGAGCGTATCGGTTGACCTAAGCTCGAAGGCCTCGATCAAAGCCGCGAGCGCCGTTGCACATCCGTGAACATCGCCGATTGCGAGCAGTCGTCCTGGGCGTGAGTCACCTGGCGGCGAGCTATTCATGCCACGCTCACGGCTGGTATGCCATGCGCTCGGTGGCGACGAGCAACGCCATCGCTCCGCCGCGCCCATCGCGGCCCAGGATCGCCCCGCGGTCGTAATAATCGCGCAGACTCTTCTGTTTGCCCGTACCGGTGCAGACGTCGACCAGCGAGCCGTCCGAGGCCACTCGGGTCTTGATCGCGTACCAGCCGCGATCAATCGCCGCCGCGTAGTGCTCGCGCGGCAAGATACCAAGCCGCACGCCACGCATCATGGCAAAACAAATCATGCAGGTTGCCGTCAACTCGCGATAACTCTCGGGTCGATCGATGACTTGATGCCACGCACCGGTCGGGTCTTGATGTTTGACGAGCGCGTCGAGATGGGCTTTCCAAGCGGCGATCATCTCGTCGCGCCCGGCAAAATCCTTGGGCAACTCGCTGAGCGATAGCGCCAAGCCGAGCGCAGGAAAGCCGTTGCCTCGCCCCCAGGCCGATTCGTCGAGCGGCGAGTGTCGATGCAGGCCGTCGGCGCGGACGTTCAGTTTGTTCATGAACCGCATGTGTCGCAAGCACATGTCGTTGTACTTGGCATCGAGCGTTAATCGTCCGGCAAGCGCCAGCACCGGACAGGCCATGAACACGGCGTCGCTCATTTCGCTGTGCGAGGGCATCGCCTCGCGCGGCTGTCCTTGCTCGTCGAAGGCCCGATCCGCCACGGCCTTTACAAGCCGCACGTAGTCCTTGTTCTTCGTGGCGTCGTAGAGCGAGCCGAACACCCAATGTCCGGCGAACTCGCTGCCACCACTCTTGGTGCTGAGCGCCGGCTTATCGCCGCTCAGAAATGGAGACACAATTCGCTCGACATCGCTGCGGTGTGACGCATCGCCGATCAATTCGCCGAGCCGCAACCGACCCACCAGCGCCATCGAGGGTATGTACTGCACCGTCGGTAGGTCGTGGCCGTACACTTTCACCAATTGCTCGGCGACCTCGCGCGGCGACCGTTTCACTCGCGCGATAAGTTCGCGGCGGGCGATGCTCGCGTCCTTATCCATGCGGAACGCAGGTAGTCGCTGTTCTTTGAGCAAGTCATGGCCAATATCGGCGAATGGGGTCATTTCGCCCCGATGAATTTTCCATTCAATCGCCTTGATCGCACCGACGTTGCTGGGCTTGCCCGTGTCGAGTTGCTCGGCTAAATGATCGAGTGTCTTGGGAGCCGGGTGCCGCTCGTCGTCTTCGGTCAAGTCGATGACGATATCCGGAGCATGCATGCCGATCCAACGCCAGATGTACTGCGACTCGCTGTTCGTGGCGCTGGTGTAGTGCTCGCCCGTGGGCGGGTAGCCGCGTGCCGGATCGCCTCCCGCGCCGTTACTGTGTCGCAAGCCGCGCGCGTAGCCATCGGGATTTCCACAGACGATCGACGACAGCGCGATCGTTTTTCGCAGCGGAGCAAACTCGTCGAGGGTGTAAAATCGACGGACGACGTTCATGGCTACCTCGGGGGTCAATCGCGAGCCGTCGAGCCCCGCGACCAAGAGGATGCGCATCTTCTGCACATTCAGGTCGAGGTCGTCCGAGGTGAGCACCGCCGGAATCGCCCGCCCCTCGCGCGTGACCCCGACCGCGGTGTGAATCAGGCCCGGTATTTTGACGCTCGTCAGGTCGAGCGGTTTCGGCTCGGCTCCCTCGGTAGGCCATACGATCCCGAACAGGATTGCCAAGCTGAGTGCAGTTTGCTTCATTCGTCCACGACCGTCGGTCGTACTCCCAATGCAGGTCTGGTCATGTCGCTCCGGGTGTTATATCAATAATGGCTCTTCCTGTGCTATCGTTCGGAGCCAATGCGATGAACTTATTCCAACGACGCTCACCGCACGGACGGCGACCGCGCGACCGAAATAACGACCCCGCAGGGGCATGGCGACTCGGTGCGGCGTGGGTTCATCCGTTGGGCAATTGAGGCGCGGCGGCCTTCGTGCCGCGCGCGATTGCACGGCCAAGGACCCACACCCAGCCCACGAGCAATGCATTGCGGAGCAGCAACACGCCCGACGGAAAACGATGCAGATCGGGCGTCAGCGGCCAAGGGTTGCGAACCAGCGTGCCTCCCCAGGGGAATTCGTTAAAGAACAAGTACGGATAGATGGCCGTCGAAAGAGCTGCTATCAGCACGGCCGACGTGACCAACCCCAGCCAGCGACGCGTGTCCAGCACATCGAGTCCGAGCAGTACGAGCAGCGGCAAGGTCCAGAGCATGTACTGGACCGAGATCACCTTCGACACGACCACGGCTGCGAGCACACTCCAGCTCCCCCAGCGTAGTCCCGTCGAACTGCCGACCGCGCGATCACACCATACTTGTCGACAACTGAAAGCCACGACCAAAACGAGCAACGGGGTCGACAGCCTGGCCAGCATGTCCGTGCCGGGACCCACGAGATTAATCGACCCGCTACCATGCGCGCACTCGTAAATCATCCCCAACGGCTGGAGTAGAAGCAGCATACTGGCTCCGACCGACTCAATTTCCAAGCCCCGTTCGCCATGATAGGCAAACAAATCAAACACACCCGGCCCTGCGACCGCGTAGTGATACGCAAACGGCAGCAGACTGGTCGCCGCGAGCATGAGGTACGGCACGCACCAGCGACGGATCGTCGCGTGTCGCGGCAGCCGAACCAGGTCACGTAGCGACTGCGTGACGACGATCGGCACGATGACCAGTGGGATCAACTTGTACGCGATACCGGCCCCCAGCAGCGCGCAGCTCAAGCTGCGCCAAAATAACGAGTCGTCCGCGCGATCGCTGGCCCACAACCACCCCAGCAACAGCATGAGCAAGCCCATATCGAGCCGATCGTAGATCACATGCGGCTGCAAGGCCGTGACGAGCACGTAGGCCCAGAGCACCGCACCTTGAGCTTCTGGGCGGCGCCGACGCGCCAGCGACCAGCAGGCAAAAAAGCTCAGCACGTCGGCCAGCGCCATCATGGCCCGAAACGATCGGGTGTACGCTTGTGCGAAACCAGGAACGAGGCCGGCTGGCACGTGCTCGGCGCGGAACGTTTCGCTCGACAGCCAGCGCGGCGTCGCCATGGTCCACCAGGCCAGTGGTGGATATTCAATCGGCAAATCGCGGTAAGGTACCAAGCCAATATCGACGCCATTGACCGCGTTGTCGAAATACAACGCCACGTCTCGGTTGTACAACGGCTGAAAAAAGGCCAACAGCCACACCCGGCTCAGCACAAGTGCCCCCAGCGCTGAGACAATCAGCGCGCGATTCCATCGCGATGGGTTCGAGGGTGAGGGCACGAGAGCTTCTCGATCGTTAGGATATTAGGCCTGGCGCGGGTCGTCGCACCGCGGCGCGAATGTTACTTTCCCTGCGCCACGGGAGCTAGCTCGATCTCGAACTTCGCCGCGACTTTGTTCACAAACGGCCGATGCTTTGCCGGGCAGCTACCGTGCCAAGCGCGGAGATATTCGGCGAACGAGCGTGACGCGGCCTCCTGTGTGTCGTTCAGGTGCCCCACCGCCTCCCAGTGGACCGGTTCGGCCTCGAAGAGCGGCAGCAACGCGGTGGCCACGATCAGATTATGATCCCGCTGCACGGCATCTCGATAAAGTTCGTCGGCGTGCGCGCGATACCAATCGGCAAAGGTCGTGTCGACGAGAGTGGCTTTTTTCATCCGCTCGTCAGCGTAGTTGGCAAGCGCCGAGGCGTAGCTCTTCCAATTCGGATACGGAGGCGTGGTCTGCCAAGTCTTGGTCATCTGTCGCAGTGAGTAGAGCGACGCCAACTCGCAAATCGATTCTTCGAACCATTTGTTGCGATTGGCGCCGCCCCGGTAGCGACAGACGATGTGGCCGAACTCATGCGCGAATTGAAAGGCATGCTGCGCCCAGAGCCGGTCGCCGGTGTTGAGCCGCACCTGAATTTCCCCCTCGGGTCCCCGTTGATACAGGACGATCGGTCCCCCCTTGGGCTCGACCAGGATCGGCTTGAGTTCCAGCGCAGGAAACTGTTGCCAGATCGGCTCAGCGGCCGAGTACAGCACCTTGCTCACATCGGGAATCGCGCCTCCCCAGGGGGCGTCGGGATTCGGGCGAATAATGAGCTGCCGTGTCGTCACAGACGCTTCTTGTGCCTCAAGCGTCGGCACAAACCAGAGCCCAACGATCACAACGAGCAGGCCACGAAACATCATGCGAACAGCGGCAGAATCGGGCTGCCGTCACACAGTCGGTAAGGGCGATTTTCGCGGTCGTGAATTTCCAAGTCGCTGTGCAGACCGAATGCATGGTAGATCGTCGCGAGCATGTCGCTCGGCGAGACCGGGTTGTCTTTCGGATAGGCCGCATGTGCGTCGCTGGAGCCGAACACGGTGCCGCCCCGGATACCGCCTCCGGCCAAGACCGCCGATTGGCAGGCGCCCCAGTGATCGCGGCCGGCATTCGGATTGATCTTCGGCGTCCGACCAAACTCGCCATACATGGCGACGAGCGTATCATCGAGCAGGCCACGTTGCGACAGATCGTCGAGCAGCGCCGAGTAGGCCTGATCCAGAGGCGGTAGGCAGTACTTCTCTCGGAGCATCTGGTAGCCTGTCAGCTTGCCGAGCGAGCCA
>CAYLYE010000258.1:0-8612 GCA_964387325.1 uncultured Planctomycetaceae bacterium | reverse complement strand
CCATTCCTCAACCAATTACCACTGCTAAATGCGCAAGGAATACGTGAGGGCCACAATCAACTACGTCTTGCAAAATAACTGGTAGCAGGCGGGCGGACTGGTACTCGCACGGTCGAGTTACCAATAGCTGTAGTAAAGTGTAGTTAATTCCAGGGAATCCGCAGTAATTGCCCGCAATCAATCGCGATTTGAAATCGCGGCAATTTATCAAATAAATACGGGTATTTCCTATACCGAAAGCGAATTGCGTGTCAGTGAATCATACTTATCGTCGGCCAGAATCAGAACGACATTGGGGCGTTTGTCCAATTCAAGTGCAGAGGCGTTATTTGTTGGTGATATCGACCCTATTACCGACAAGCTCATCAGCACGAGTGACGTAATCGAGTGTCGTAAATGACCGGTGAATTCAAGGGCGTTAGACGCAGTTCTGAAGTGAGTTGGTTGCATGGTGATGCTCAGGTCGTGGATGGGCGTTGTCAGCGGAGACCGGCTTTCGTGATGGCCAGTATCGGCTGCTGGACATACCTGGTCAACTTTCCGGTAGTGAGCAAAGTAAGTGCTTGCCGCACGACAGGCGATACAGCGCCGACAACAGTCGCCATCGGCAAGAAAATACTCGCGTTTGATACCACATTGGTGCCTCGTTAATCCAAATGCCCACACTCAAACTCGGTTCACTGAGTGCGCAATGGCTAGGATCGGCACCAATCGATCGAGCTTGGGCTGAACGCGGGACGGACGCCCTCGATACCTAAAAGCTCAACCGTTCGCAGCGCTTCGTGTCTCGTGCGATCAGGCAGCTTTCCGCGGGTGGGCGCTTGCGGATTCAAAAAAATCCGTGCTTGATCGACGCTAGCGGTATGATATAGTGTACGTAATTACACTATATCATAGCGGGAGGCAGCTACACCATGCTCAGCGAGCTATCCGGGATCGAATGGGCCGAGGCGATTGACGAGGTCGTTTCGGAAGTGTTAACAGCAACAGGGTTTACCGCGCCGCCGGTCGATGCCTTTCGTGTCGCCGACATGCTCGGCATTGAAATTGCCCGAGACGAATGGCTCGCCGGTCGGGCTCAATATGTCCGGCTACGACCGTACGCTTTTCCATCTACCACTCACGAATCGGCCACCCTGGCCGTGCAACCGTTGATCGTGTTGCACAGCGAACCTCGCAAAGAACGCGAGCACTGGGCGATCGCCCATGAAATCGGTGAGCACCTCAGTCGCGAATTGTTCGCGCGATTGCAAGTTGATACCGAGTCATGTGCCCCCGACACACGCGAGCAACTGGCCAATCACCTCGCGGGGCGGCTCTTGCTGCCGAGTCATTGGTTTGCCGATGATGGCCGCGCGTGCGATTGGGACCTGACGCAACTCAAACGCCGCTACACGACCGCCAGTCACGAACTGATTGCCCGGCGGATGCTCGACACGCCGCGCGGGCTCATTGTCACCGTCATCGATCACGGCCGACTTAGTTGGCGCCGCACGAATCTAGCAGGCCACACACCTGGCCTCGCCGGGGTCGAACGTCGTTGCTGGCGATTTACCCACCAACAAGCGCGCTATCATCAGGCGGCAAACGGTCCGCTCTTCGTGCGTGCCTGGGCCATCCATGAGCCACACTGGAAACGCGAGATTCTCCGCACCGAGTGCGACGAGTTGGATGATCCGGCGCAGCTCGCCGAGGCGTTTACGACCGATGCTCCGCGCGGTGCTCGACAATCACACGGGTCGTAATACCCCCGCGGGGCGTAAAGGCGGCGGTCAGCCGCATCCAGCGTGGTTCGAGCATCGCGACCAGATCGTCCAAAATGCGATTGGTCACGTTCTCGTAGAAGATCCCCTGATTGCGGAACTGTTGCAAATACAGCTTCAGGCTCTTGAGTTCGACACACTTCTTGGCCGGAATGTACGTAAAGGTCAGCACGCCGAAATCAGGCTGCCCGGTCTTAGGACAGACCGAGGTAAACTCGGGGCAGGTGATTTCGATCGTGTACTCACGTTCGGGGAATTGATTGTCGAACGTCTCCAGCATGTCCCGCAGACCGTCACTCATCGCGCGCTAGCTCCTTTTCGGCAAAAGGATATTGTGGCAAGATGGAATACAAGCCGCCAGGGGGCAATCCTGCTCCCCGTGCGAATACGCGCGATCGACCTTGATGTGAAATGACTTATGAAACCCTGTGTGGTGCTCCTTTCGGGCGGACTCGACTCGGCGACGACCGCAGCTCTGGCGCGGTCCGAGGGCTTCGAGCTACACGCCTTGAGTATCGATTACGGTCAGCGGCATCGTTTTGAGCTCGATGCAGCCCAGCGCGTGGCGGCGACTCTGGGCGTGCGGCAACATCGCACCGTGAAGATCGACTTGGCGCAGTTCGGCGCGAGCGCGTTGACCGCCGATCTCGCGGTCCCCAAAGGGCGCGCGGCAGATGAGATGGCCGAGGGCATTCCGATCACCTATGTACCAGCTCGCAACACCGTCTTTTTGTCGCTGGCCTTAGCGATGGCCGAGGTTACTGGAGCGGCTGACATTTTTATCGGCGTCAATGCGGTCGACTACAGCGGCTACCCCGACTGCCGCGCGGAATTCATCGCCGCCTTTGAACGTCTCGCGCAGTTAGCGACCAAGGCCGGGGTCGAAGGACAACTGCAATTCAAAATCCACACGCCGCTCGTGATGCTGACTAAGGCCGAGATCATCCGCCGCGGCACCGCGCTGGGGGTCGACTACGCGCTGACCCACACTTGCTACGATCCCGACGAGCGCGGCCGACCCTGTGGCGCATGCGATGCCTGTCAGTTGCGGCTCAAGGGCTTCGCCGAGGCAGGACTCGTCGACCCGGTGGAATACGCGCCGTGAAAATTGCCGAACTCTATCGCTCGATCCAAGGCGAGGGACGGCTCACCGGCGTCGAGAGTGTCTTCGTTCGCACGAGTGGCTGCAACCTGCGTTGCTGGTTCTGCGACACTCCGTACGCCTCGTGGAGCCCCGAAGGAGAAGATTGGTCAATCGACGAGATCGTTGATCGGATCGAACAACTCGGCACAAATCACATCGTTATCACGGGTGGCGAGCCGATGCTGTTCGCCGAACTGGTCCCACTCACGGAACGGCTTCAGCAACGGAGCTTCCACGTGACTATCGAGACGGCCGGTACACTTGACCTGAATGTGCGTTGCCAGTTGATGTCGATTAGCCCGAAGCTCGCGGGCTCGGCTCCGTCTGCGACCGAGCATCCGCAGTGGCACCGTCGTCACGAGCGATCGCGTCATGCGCCGCAAGTGATTCGCCGCTTGGTGAGCAACTACGACTATCAATTGAAGTTCGTGATCGATCAACCGAGCGAGTTGCCTGCCGTGAGCGAGTGGCTCGCCGATTTTCCGCAGGTCGACGCTCAGCACGTGTGGCTCATGCCACAAGGGATCGAGGCGGCCGAGCTTGATGCGCGGCGACCGTGGCTCGAGCCGTACTGTCGCACGCACGGCTACCAATTCTGTCCGCGGCGACACATCGAATGGTTCGGCAAAGCCCGCGGCGTGTAACTTATCTTGCTTCCTATTCCGCCAGCAGTCGCTCAACCTCGGCCAGGGCGGCCTGCGCCGAGGCCAGCGCCATCTTGAAGTTGGTGTGCGCCGAGACGTCGGGTAGAATCTGCTCGAATTTCGCGACAGCCTGCTTGGCCTTGCCGAGCTTTTTGCTGGCGATCTTCAAATACCCGTCAGCGTCGTTCGCCGAAAGCGTGGGTCCCAACGCCAGGCAGTAGTCGTACAACTCGCGGACGATCTCGTACAGATCCTCGTTCTCCTCGGCCTCTTCCGAGTGCTTGAGGAACGTGCGAACCATCCACACATGCGTGAGCTGTGTGTCAATGCGCTGCATCTTGTCGTGGGGATCCATTATTTTGCGGCGGGCTTAGGGTGCGGCTTGGGAGCAAAGATCAACACGGTCACGGCTCCGGCTACGACGACGATCAACCCGGCGTAGAACAACGGCGAGATGTCGCCGAGCTTGCCTTGTTGATGGGCGATGGCGATGCTCGTGGCGGTGTTGATAACCGGCGCGCCACCAAAGACCAGCGGCATCACATACACCGGCTTGCCACCAAAGGTGAACGCGAGAATAATGCCCAGCGCGCCAAGTGCTCCGGCCGTGCCGCCGAGCAAGCTCCACAGTGTGCCGTCGAAGGTCCACTCGCCGTGATCGGCTACCGTGTGCGTCTGAATGAGCACCATCGGCACCACAACCGCGACAAGGAAGTACGCCAAGCCGACACACATGAACGGCCGCAGGCGACTCCCTTTCATGAGCATTTGACCTTTGTGAAGCACCGGACCATAGCCGCCCCAACAGACCGCGGTCATCAATGCGAACAGCACGGGCACCATTTCCACGCTCTTGGCTTGTGCCGCGGCCGGATTAAAGAACAACACGGTCGCGGCCCCGGCGACCACCAGCAGCAACCCGGCATAGAAGATCGGTCCAGCCTCGCGAAACGTCTTCGACATGGCCATCGTGACGAAGGTGTTGACGACCGGCGCACAGCCAAACACGAGTGGCATCACATAGATCGGACTACCGCCGTTGCTAAAGGCCAGGATCACGCCCAGAGCGCCGACCGCGCCGGCCGCGCCGGCCAGCACACTCCATATCGTGCCCGTGACAGTCCAGCCCCCCTGTTCACCCTTCGTGGCCATCAGAATCCACGGGGCGAGCACGGCGACAAGAAAGTACGCGATTCCTACGCAGACAAAGGGCAGCATGTGGCTACCGCCCATGCCGGTGGTACCAAAACGCATCAGGGGACCATAGACGCCCCAAGAGAGAGCCGTGAGTCCGATCGAGGCGACGACGAACGAAAAGTCTTTCATACCAGTTACTGCGCCAAAACGTTTCGAGGGTGGGGTGTTACGGAAAGTTCCGAGTGTAGCACGCCGAACAGGACTTGGCACCCCGGCGAGGTCGAGCGAACGCAAGAATTGCCTAATCGCCCACTCTTGCCCTGCCGATAAACTTTGTGTCGACCACGGATGTTCGCGCAGAAAAAGTTGTCGGGCGCTCTCGGATGATGACGCCCAACAGCGCCCCTTTTCTTGGGACTTTGCCATCCGTGACACCTTCGACTCCTAGCTACTTACGTCTATATCAAGAACAACGGCCCGGCGCACTCAGTGACGACGACTTGATCCTCTGGCACGATCTGAGTCGATCTTATGAACAGTTGACGGGCCAGTCGCTCGAACAGCTTTTAGCCCACAACCCCACCGACCTGCGTTCGTCCGACCCGACACATTCGGGCCCGGGAATAGCTCCTGGACACGACACGGTCGCGTTGGGTTTTGTCGAGTCAGACGAGGCTTCGTCGCGTTCGGCGGCCCGCGAGTTGGCGGGGGGCATTCGCCGCTTGTGGGATGAACTGCTCCGCACCCGTGAGGCGCTGTGCCGACGCGAGGCCGAAGTGGCCGCCGGCGTGCCGCTGGTCGAAGATCGCCACGAACAAGCGCATCTGGCCGAGCGACTCGAAGCAGTCTTGAACGGTGGCTGTCGGGCGGTCGGCTGCACCGCCGCGGCACTGTATACGCTCGATGAAGCGACCACGCAGCTCAGCGTGCGCAGCGTCTGGAACCTGCCGCAGTCACGGTTCGCACAGCAGCCACGCCTGCTGCGCGAAGCTCAGGCCGACCTTGAAGCCCTGTGCGGTCATGCGGTCGTGCTGAACGACACACGGCAATATCTGCACTGGAACCCGCCCGAAACATACGCCGCGGCGGTCTGTGTGCCCGTCTCGAGCTCCACGACGCCGCTGGGCACGCTGTGGCTGTATTGCGATCATCCGCGCGATTTCAGCGACGACGAAGTCAACATGATCGAGATCGTGGCCGGTCGCTTGGCAGCCGATCTGGAACGCGAGATGCTGCTCGTCGTGGCCACCGACTCGACGCGATTAAAGCACGAGGTCGAGGCAGCCGAGCGCGTGCAGCAAAACCAAATGCCGCGAGTCTCTCCGCCACTCGACAACTGGCAGGTGGCCGGCTGGACCGCCCAGGCCAAACAGCTCGGCGGTGATTTTCACGATTGGTTCGTGACCAGCGACGATCGACTGTTGGTGGCGCTGGCCGACTGTCTCGATGGCGGTTTCGATGCCGCCCTGTGCGCCAGTGCGCTGCAAGCCTCGCTGCGGGCCTTCTCGACCACCACGCCACTCCCCGCGCCGTTGCTCCAGCGTCTGTCGCAATCACTGTGGACCGGGTCGGCCGGCGACCTGTACGCGCACTTGTTCTGCGGACTGATCGAACCCACCAGCGGGAGAATTGTCTACGCCTCGGGTGGCTCGCTCGGCGCGATGCTGCTCTCGGAAGGCGATTGGGAGTCGCTCTTGAAACCGTCGCTGGCGTTGGGTATCGATCCCGAACTCAAGTATTCATTCCAAGAACGGTTCATGCTGCCTGGCCAAACGCTCGTCGCGGTCAGCGACGGGGTGATCGAAGCCCCCGACGTGCGAGGTAATCCGCTCGGTCTCGCCTCGCTCGCTCAGACGTTGCTCGGCCGAACGAAGCTATCGGCCGAACAGATGGTCGACCTGGTGCGCGATTATCTCTCGACGCATAGTCCCGTGGCGTCGCGCGAAGATCGTAGCGTGTTGGTCGTCAAGCGGCGTCGTTAATCGAGCGGTGTGCTGTACTCATCGGTGACCAATCCGAGCCGAGCGAGTACAATGACCCGACTCTCGCAACGACTCGCGCCGAGGTGGCGAGAGGCCCTGAGCCCCGCGTGGCTTGCGGCTCACGTCACTGTGGAAGAAGTGGTCGAGCATGTCTAACGCACCCGCCGTCGAATCGCTGTATCAGCTCACCCAACGCTGCCTCGTCGAAGAGCAGCGCATTCATCTCGGCGGAGGTCAGCCCGCCATCGATCGTCAGCACGCGAAGGGGCGACTCTCGGCCCGTGAACGGATCGCGCGACTGATCGACCCGCAAACGGCGTTCTGCGAGCTTGGCGCCTGGGCGGCCTGGAAGATGTACGAGTCGTGGGGCGGAGCACCCTCGGCCGGGGTCGTCTGCGGCGTCGGGATCATCTGCGGCCGCCGGCACATGATCATCGCCAACGATGCCACCGTCAAAGCCGGTGCCTTCTTCCCCATGACCTGTAAGAAGGTCTTGCGCTGCCAGCGGATCGCCTTCCAGAACGCGCTACCGCTCGTCTATCTGGTCGACTCGGCCGGCGTGTTCTTGCCCTTGCAGGAGGACGTGTTTCCGGATGAAGACGACTTCGGACGAATCTTTCGCAACAACGCCGTGTTGAGCGCCGCGGGCATTGGCCAACTCGCCGCGATCATGGGCAACTGCGTGGCCGGCGGCGGATACTTGCCCGTGCTGTGCGACAAACTCCTGATGACCGAGGGTTCGGGCCTGTACTTGGCGGGTCCGGCGCTCGTGAAGAGCGCGATCGGTCAAGAGGTCTCGCACGAGGAGCTGGGCGGCGCCGCCATGCATGCCACGATCAGCGGCACGATCGACTACCGCGAGAAAGACGACGACGCCTGCCTGAACCGGCTACGCGAGTTGATCGGCCTGCACGTTGCCGATCCCGACGTGCCACACGCTCCTTTCGCACGTGGCGGCGCGGCGAGTCCCAAGCGTCCTGGGAGCGATCTGTACGACATCGCGGCCAACCCACTCAAAGGCTACGAAGTGCGACAGGTACTCGACTGTGTCGTCGATGCCGACACGTTCATCGAGTACAAGTCCGAATATGGTCAGTCGCTGGTCTGTGGCACGGCTCGGATCGGTGGCTTTGCGGTGGGTATCGTCGCCAATCAGCGTCATCCCGTGCGACCCGCTGAGGGGCCGTTGCAATTCGGCGGCGTGTTGTATGTCGACAGCGCTGAGAAGGCCGCCCGGTTCGTGATGAACTGCAATCAAGATTATCTGCCGCTGATATTCTTACAAGACGTCAACGGTTTCATGGTGGGACGTGACAGCGAACGCTCAGGCATTATCAAGGCCGGGGCCAAGTTGGTGAACGCGATCAGTAACAGTCGCGTGCCTAAGCTGACCGTGATCACCGGCGGCTCGTTTGGGGCGGGCAACTACGCGCTCTGCGGCAAGGCGTTCGATCCGCGGTTCATTTTCGCCTGGCCCAACAGTCGCTGCGCCGTGATGGGCAGCGATCAGGCCACCAGCACGCTGCTCGACATCACGGTCAAGAGTTTAGAACGCCAGGGACACGCGATCGACGCTGCCGAGTTAGCCCAGCTGCGCGACCAAGTCAAAGGAGACTACGACCGCGCGATGGACGCGCGCTACGGCGCGGCCCGACTCTGGGTCGATCGTCTGATCGATCCGGCCAACACGCGGCAGGAGTTGCTCACCGCGCTCGATATCGTCACCCGTCGCGCCGACATCGAGCCGTTCAAGCTCGGTGTGTTTCAAGTCTGATCGTTAACGAGCATTCTGGTTGGGCTTTTTCCAGTGGATCTTGCTGACCCAGACGCTGCCGTCTGACCCGTAGCGCTCGCACCCCGCGGGCTGCATCCATTCGGCGTCGGTCACCCAAGTCTCGTGCGGACTCACTTCGTTCACGGCAAAATTCCCCAGCCGAGCGCC
>CAYLYE010000257.1:0-8631 GCA_964387325.1 uncultured Planctomycetaceae bacterium | reverse complement strand
GGCCGCGAAGGGCTCGTCGACCGCATTTGGGAGTGGAAAAAAGAGTACGAAGCCCGCATCCTCGGCCAGCTCAAGCGGCTCGGCACGTCGTGCGATTGGCGACGCACCCGTTTCACGCTCGACGACCAATGCGCTCGCGCCGTGCGGCAGACGTTCTTCGGCTTGTTCAAAGCGAACAAAATCTATCGCGGCAAGCGGCTCGTCAATTGGGACACGTTCCTACAGACGGCCGTGAGCGACGACGAGGTCAACAACGAAACGGTCGACGGCTTCTTTTATCACATCCGTTATCGTGTGCTCGACCCGCAGCCGGGCGAGCCCGAGTTCGTGACCGTCGCCACGACGCGCCCGGAGACGATGCTCGGCGACACGGCGGTGGCGGTGCATCCCGATCCGGCCGCGGCACTCGATAAGGTCGAGGCCGAGCTGCGCGCGAAGCTGGCTGAGGCGAGCGAGAAAGAGCAGCCCGACGTGCAAGCCAAGCTCGACGAACTGGCCGAGCGCCGTCAGACGATGTTGCCACAGCTCATTCAGTTGCGCGATATGGCCTGGGCCGGACGCAAAGTGCGGCTGCCGCTCGTCGATCGAGATATTCCGCTCGTGGCCGACGAATGGGCCAAACCCGAGATGGGCTCCGGCTGCGTCAAAATCACGCCGGCGCACGACCCGAACGACTACGAGGTGGCCAAGCGTTGCTCGTTGCCGATGATCAATATCATGAACGCCGACGGCACGCTCAACGCGAGTGCTGGCAAGTACCAAGGGCTGACGATGGCCAAGGGACGCGCTGCGGTTGTGGCCGATCTGGCCGAGCTAGGCTTGCACGACCCGGAAAAAGATTGCGAGGCCCGCAAGATCGAGCTACCGATGTCCGATCGCTCGAAGACGCCGATCGAGCCCTGGCTGGCCGATCAGTGGTTCGTGAAGATGGATGAACTCGCTCAATCCGCGATGGACGCCGTGAGCGACGGCCGCGTGAAGATTACGCCCTCGCGTTATGCTCGCACGTATCTCGACTGGTTGAGCGAGAAGCGCGACTGGCCCGTGAGTCGGCAACTCTGGTGGGGACATCGCATCCCGGTGTGGTCGCGCCACTGCTCGAGCGAGAATGACCTTATACGCACAATAGGGGAGCTATCGATTAACAAGTTTGTGCTTGATGGCGTTGCGGTTTACCAAGTCGAACGTACTGATTTCGATCTAGTTGCAAATGCAATGTCGTCTGAAGGTCCTACGATAAGTGGTCAAGATGCCCAGCTTTTTGCCCCCTTCGCAATAATACACCTATGCATCAATGACAGTGCCGATGCTATGAGATATTTTGAGGAACAGGGAACACCCGACAGTGGTAATTCTGAGGATGGGCAGATCGCGGAATGGATACAATCTGAGGACGTGCTCGACACCTGGTTCAGCTCTGCTCTCTGGCCGCACTCGACACTGGGTTGGCCGGAACAAACACCGGAACTGAAATACTACTACCCGACGAGCGCCCTGGTCACGAGCCGCGACATTATCACGCTCTGGGTGGCGCGGATGGTCCTGATGAGCCTAAACAACGTCAAACGATCAACCCAAGCCGACGACTTGTCGTCGGTCACCGACGGCAAAGCCGTCGGCTTGGGAGAGGGAGTGATTCCGTTCCACGAAGTGTTCATCCATCCGAAAATTCTCGACGGTTTCGGCGAGACGATGAGCAAGTCGAAGGGGAACGGCGTCGACCCGATCGACGTGATGGAAAAATTCGGCGCTGACTCGTTGCGATTCGGCCTCGCGTATCTCACGACCGAGACGCAAGACGTACGGATGCCGGTCGAGTTCGAGTGCCCGCACTGCGGGACGCTCGTTGAGCAGACGAAGAAAAATCGCGTACTGCCCAAGGTGCCGTGCAAAGCCTGCGGCAAGGAGTTTCGCACGCAATGGGCTAATAAGCCGGCCGACTTGGAACTGCCCCGCGGCACGGTCGTCAGCGAGCGCTTTGAACTGTCGCGCAACTTTTGCAACAAGCTCTGGAACGCGGCCCGATTCGCAATGTTGAACCTCGAAGGCTACACGAGCGGGCCGGTGAGCACGAGCGAACTGGCGATCGAGGATCGTTGGGTCTTGAGCCGTCTGGCGAGTGTGACGGGCGAAGTCACCACGGCTCTCGGCGAGTATCGCTTTGCCGACGCGATGCGTGCTCTGTACGAATTTACCTGGGACGAGTTTTGCAGCTTCTACGTCGAGATGATCAAGACGCGGTTGCAAGACGAGTCGACACGGGCGAGCGCGCAGCGCGTGCTGGCCTACGTGCTCGACACGATCTTGCGGCTGTTGCATCCGGCGATTCCGTTCATCACCGAAGAGATTTGGCAACTGCTCGGGGGCATTGCACCGGAGCGTGGCTTGACCAAGCCCGAGCAAGCGAATGAAACGATCATGAAAGCCGCTTGGCCGACGGTAACAGAATCGCACGTCGACGCGGAGATCGAAGCTCGTTTTGCGCAATTTCAGGACGTGCTCAAGGCGCTGCGCGAGATACGCAGTCGGCAGAACATTCCGCCCAAGACGTCGATACGCTTCGCGGTGCGGTGCGATGCGACGGTGGCGGGCCGGTTGCAAGCGATGAGCGCGTACTTCGAGTCGATGGCCGGCGCGCTCGCGACCGGCTGGGGTGTCGATGTGCAGCCTCCGGCGACGAACGCTAGCCTCGCGCTGCGTGAGGGGGAGTTGTTCGTCGACTTGGCTGGCTTGATCGACGTCGGGGCGGAAATCGCCCGCAAAGAGAAGGAGGTCGAGCAGCTCGCCAAGATGATTAAAAGTAAAGAGGCGACCCTCTCGAACGCCAACTTCGTCGCGCGCGCCAAGCCCGAGGTCGTTGAGAAGGAGAAGCAATCGCTCGAAGAGGCCCGGCAGCGGTTGATCGCAGCCGAGGCCGCGATCGTCGAGTTGCGCAAGAGCAAGTGAGTGCGTTGATCGCTACTGACGCTGAACAACAAGGACCGTCGCACGTTGATGTCGCTACCGGATCCCATGATCGTTGCCAGCGAAACACCCGAGCGTTGCTACGGTTGCTTTCGGCCGATCGTTGACTGTTACTGTGCGAGCATCCCGGTCATTGAGAACCGGACCAAGGTGCTGATATTGCAGCACATGCGTGAGCGGTTTCATCCATTCAACACGGCGCGCATCGTGCGCAAGTCGCTCGTCAACAGCCGGTTGATCTCGGCTCCCACGGCCGATTGGTCACGAAGCCTGACCTTTGAGCCTGGGACGGGCCTGCTGTATCCGAGCGCCGACTCGCGGCTGATCTCGGATCTTTCGGCCGACGAGCGACCTCGGCAACTGGTGATCTTGGACGGCACATGGCATCATGCCAAGACGCTGATGCGGGGCATCGCAACACTGCGGCAGCTACCATGCTATCGGCTCGCGCCGACCGCACCGAGTCGCTATCGCATCCGTCGTGAGCCCCGCGTCGAGTTTCTCTCGACGCTGGAAGCCACGATTGCCGCGCTGCGTGTGTTGGAGCCCGAGACGGTCGGTTTCGAGCAACTCATGAGCGTGTTCGAGAGCATGGTCGATCGGCAGCTTGCGCGGCCGAAAGTCGAGTCAGGCTGGCGGCGCAAACGGCAGCGCAAGATAGCTTACCGCAACATTCCCACGGCGCTCCTAGCTGACTTGCCCAATTTGGTGGTCGCTTATGGCGAGTCGATGCCCCGCGACCCGCTGAACGAATCTGCGATCAGGCGTCCCGTGTATTGGGTGGCCGAACGATTGGGGACCGGCGAGAGTTTTCGATGTGCCATTGAACCCGATCGGCCGCTCCCCGCCGAGGTGCTCGGTCACATGGGCCTCGCGGCAGCCGACTTTGGCGGGGCGTTGAGCCTGCCGGCAGCTCGATCAGCGTGGAGCGCGTTTCTGCGGCCGCACGATGCGCTGGCGGTCTACAATACGGGGGTCAAGAATCTGCTGGCTCAACTCGGCGATCAGGCCGAGTCGTGCTTGGTGCTCAAGTCGGTCGACTTTCGTCCACAACAGCGTTACGCCACGTTTGACGATTTCTTGCTCCATGAGCGCGTGGCGATTGGCCCCGTGCGACACCCGGGTCGCGCCGGCGAACGCCTCGCTAAGCTGACGGCCTTTGTCCGCTATTTGCATGCGTTGGGTAACACGCCCAGCGGACGATCGACTGCTGGGCGAGTTCGGTCGCAAGCCTGACGAGATATTGGCAACAGCCGCATCATGCGCGATGTGATCTGAATTGCTCAGTCTGCGCATGGACAGCGAGCACAAAAGCAATTCATAGGGAGCGTGCCATTGCGATGGATCGTTACTTGTCGAACAGTTTCTGACGTGGGTCGACAAAGCACCAGCTAACCGCACCGACGACAAACAGTCCGGCAATCAAGTAGATCGGGGCGTTCCAGTCGTGGTAATGATTGGCCAGCCGGGTGACCACAATGGGGCACAGCACGCTGCCGATCTGGCCCGAGGTATTCATTACGGCACTGACGACACCGGCGTGTTGGCCCCCGATATCGATACATGTGCCCCAGGCCGCGCCCAGGATGAACATGCTCGACGCGGTGGCGCAGGCCAAGAGTGTTGCGGCGAGGTAGCCGTCGGAGACAACCGCCGCGCTGTACATCAGGCCGGCGGCCACGACGTACGACAGAACCCCCACCCCGACGCGTCCTAAGCGATGGCCGAATCGGGCGACGGCCCAGTCGGTAGTCACGCCGCCGAACAGATCGGCGAGCACACTGAGTATGAGAGGCAAGCCGGCAAAAACGCCGAGCGACCCTTCCGACAGGTTGTGTTTCTCCTGGAGGTACGTGGGCAGCCAAGTGATGCAGAAATAGAAGACAAAGCTGTTGGGGAAGTACATGAGTGAGAGCGCCACGACGTTACGGCTGGCGAGCACGCGGCGCCAATAGTCCCAGCTGCCGCCGTGTCCGGCCGCGGTGTCTCGCTGAGCGACGATGAGCTGCCGTTCGGCGTCGTTCACGCGCGGATGTTGTGCCGGGTCGTCGCGATACCAACGATGCCAGGCCCAGGCCCACACGAAGCCCAGCAGTCCGAATACGACAAACACGGTTCGCCAGTGCCAGTGGAGCGTCTCGGTCAGAAAGACGACCAGCAGCGGAGTGAGTCCGCCGGAGAGATGGGCACCGGCAAAGAAGATTCCCTGGATCGTGCCCCGTTCGTGGCGTGGGATCCATTGTGAAAAGGTGCGTGCGGCCGACGGCCAGGCCCCCGCCTCGCCAACGCCGAATAGAAAGCGAATCGTGACCAACGACACAAAGTTGAAGGCCGCGGCCGAGGCGATCGTAAAGGCCGACCACCACGCCACGATTCGGGTGAGCACGGTGCGTGTGCCGACCCGATCGGCCCAGCTGGCCGTAGGAATTTCAAACGCGGCATAGGCCAGTGCGAACGCGCTGAACACCCAGCTCATCTGCTCTTTGCTGAGTTCCAGGTCAGCCATCATTAGCGGAGCCAGCTTAGCGATACACGCGCGATCGAGATAGGTGATCATCGCCAGTAAAACCGCGAGCGAAACCACTTGGTAGCGGACGCGCGAGGGGGCTGAAACGGCTTGCTCGGCGATATTCGCTGGATGCATTCGAGACTCGTGATGTGGGTTAGGCTGCAAAGCCCATTCGGTGGCCAGTAGGAATATTCGGCGACCAAGTTGCCGACTTGGGGGGAGACATTCTTTTGCAGGAGTGCTTAGGCCTTAGCTGGTCAAGGGCTTGGCACGTTCGGACCCAACTGTGAATCTTGTAACTGCGGGTGATCGCTCTCGACGTCGACGAGCACGTTGTTGCTGAACAGAATTCGCCGGCTCGGTGCACCTTCGAGCCCAAAGGCCTTAGGACGTATGCTGGAGAAGACGTTACCCGAGACCGCGTTGTCGCTGGTTCCGTTGAGGACCATGCCGGCGGCGGCTTCGTCATTCTTGGCGCGTTTGATCTGGCCGTCGCCAATGAAGCTGTTCGAGAAGTTGTTGCCGGTGACGGTGATGCGGTTGCTGTCGGGACCAATCCGCAGGGCGTCGGTCTTCATGAGCGTAAATGTGTTCGCGCTCACTGCGCAGCCGTGAGCATCGCGTAGATCGACCCCCGCACCGTTGTGGGCGATGACGTTGGCACTGATCGTGTCGCCATAGCAATCGCGGTCGAGGATGATCGCCGTGCCGTTGCACTCTTCGATCATGTTTCCTGACAGCACCGAGCCGTAGGTGTTCTCGATCACGACGCCATGACCCAGGTGATCGTCGACGCAATTACCGGTCATACAGAGGTTGTAACCATCGAAGCAGTGCAGCGCGTCCTGGTTTTCCTCAAACTGATTGGCGGCGACGACAATGTCGTGGCAGCCGAGCAGGCTGAGCCCCGTTCCTTTGTTGTATGTGAGGAGCGAATCGCTCACGCGCGGGTCTTCATAGCAACGGTCGAGTCGGATGCCATCGCCACCGTGATAACTGACCGAGACGCCTTGAATAAAAATCTCGTCGATCAAGATCGCTTCGATGCCATGACCGCTTTGCGGGTTGCCGGTGATACGAAAGTTGGCCAACTGCACGCGCCACAAGTGATCGTTTTTCTTCACTTTGTCGCCGTCCGGGTGCTTGATGACCAAGGCTGGCTTCCCTTGAGTGTTTATATTTTTGATGTGCGTGGCGGCGCCGCTCCCTTGCAGCAGCACGTCGCCCCGCGAGAGGACCAGCGGCTGGGAGATTTCAAACACGCCGGGGGGCAGAACCACGACGCCTCCTTCAGCTGGGATGGCATCGAGGGCCGCTTGCAGCGAAGTAAAGCGAACCGCTTCGATCACCGGTCGCGCGCCGCTCAGTCCTGACGAGCCCACTTGTGCGTTGCTGGTAAGCGACAGGCTCAGGATGGTGAGCGCCACCAGGCCAGCCGATCCGATCAACATGGGAGTGAAACGATTCATGAGCAGAACTCCGGGATTAGGGTATGCGAAGGCGAGGGGCCGGGGGGCGGGACTCACCCGGCGAGGTGTACCGGTGCGTAGGCGATCATCTTACCGAGCTGCTGATCGCGATGCTACGAAGTTACCGCGTCAGCTCCGCAGCGATGGGTTCATGAGGCTGGACCAAGTCGACCCTGGCGCAGGGCACGGTCATTTACCAGCCGGGTTCGCCAACTGGGTCACGACGAACGTGTAGGCAGCCATCGCATCGGCATAGTTGGTCGAGTGCCCTCCTTCGGGACGATGCAAGAGCAACACGCGCCGGTCCTGTTTCTTGAGCGTGTCGAGTAAACGAATCACGCTCTCCGGCGGCACACTACGATCTCGGCCGCCCGTGGTACAGGCGATTGGCATCGTCAAGCGATCGGGCCATAGCTCGGCGCTCCGTCGCTTATATTCGTCAGGAATCTCTTGCTTGGTGCCGCCAAACGAGGCTTGAATCGCGCCTTGAAAGTTTTCGTACTCGAGCAAATTTGCCGTGCCATTCATCGCCACCACGCCATCGACCAACTCGGGATGTAGCGCGGCAAAGGTTAAGCTTGCCGTGCCCCCCATCGATCCGCCCGAAACGATCACACGGCGAATTCGATAGCGGCTTTTGGTCTCACGAATGATCTGCACGAGATCGGCCTCGGCCTTGGGGCCCATCCAGGAGGTCGCGGCCCGATAGTCGGGCGAGATCAGGATCATCTGCTGCTGCGCCGCGATGTCGCGTGCCGCCCGACACTCGTCGCGTGGTTGCTTGATGAATTGCCAGCGGTCCGAGCCATGCCCGTGCAGTGCGATGAGGAGATCGTGAGCATTGTTTGCCTCGAAGTTGGCGGGCAACACACGGACATAACGTTCGTCGCGGTCGTCGATCTGTGCGCGAAACACGACGTCTTCGGTGGTCGGTTCAACTGCCTGTGCAATCCTCGCGAAGATCGCAACCGCCGCAAAGGTTAATAGAAGTGCAATGTTCGTTTTCATTGGATGGTATGTCAGTAAGTTCAAGTTCAATGACCGCGGCGCGATCGGGCTGCTGCTTCAAGTTGCTGACGCCGGAGCGTCCAGAACTTCTGGCCATTACGTTGGGTAGGTTCCAGCCATTGCCGTTGTTGCGCTGGCAAACTGATCGAGAGTAGATGGAATAAATCTTCGAGTACGCTGATGTTATCACCGTAGTAGCTGTGCCCGAGCAGCGTCGTGTCGACCTGAGAGACATCGATCGTATCGATACCGGAGACCACGACGAGTGAGTCGCCGGTATCGCCGGCCCGAGCATAACCATGTGCTTTTTTCGAGAGCCGTAAAGCTTCGTCGTTGGCTGATGCATAGAGTGTGACTTGCTTGGCTAGAGGAGCCATGGCAGGTCCCACGACATCGCGAAACTTGTCCGCATCAATATCCGGCGCGGCAAAGACCAGTTCTCGAAATGGCGCCTCGAGTTGATTCTTGAGTGCCAAACGACTGAGCGCTTCGGTAAGCACGCGATTGCCCATGCTATGCGCGATCAGATTAAGTCGCTCGGGTCGATGATATTGGAGGAGCTGCGCGAGGAATGCTTCGAGATGATGCACGGCCCAATCGGCAGAATTCTCGTCGGTGGTATAGGCCAGCGGATCGCCACGCCCTTGTGATGGCCAGCTAAAGACGACCGGAGTTCCGTTG
>CAYLYE010000256.1:0-8631 GCA_964387325.1 uncultured Planctomycetaceae bacterium | reverse complement strand
GGCGGGCATGTCGAGCAATTCGCCGCCGCGCTCGCCGATCGCTTCGCGGTCGACTACGCCTATCCTTGTTCCAGTGGGACCTTTGCCGTCGAGTTGGCCCTGCGCGCCTTGCAGGTCGGCCGCGACGACGAAGTCTTGCTCGCCGGTTATGACTTCGGCGGAAACTTTCGCGCGATAGAAGCCGTCGGCGCGCGCCCTGTGCTCGTCGATGTGACGACCTCGAATGCGAACCTCGATCTCGACCAGCTCGATGCAGCCTGCTCGTCCCAAACGCGCGCCGTGATCGTCTCGCATCTGCACGGCGGCGTGGTCCCGATCGATCGTGTAGTGGCCTGGGCTCAAGGTCGCGGCATTCAAGTGGTCGAGGACGCCTGCCAGGCCCATGGCGCCTCGCTCGCCGGGCGACCACTCGGCAGCTGGGGTGACGTCGGCGTGCTCAGCTTCGGCGGCAGTAAGCTGCTCTCGGCCGGACGGGGTGGCGCACTGCTCACGCGCCGTGCCGATGTCCAGCAGCGGGCCAAGATTTTTTGCGAACAGGGGAACCACGCCTTTCCGCTCAGCGAGTTGCAGGCGATCGTGTTGTTGCCGCAACTAAATTCGCTTGCCGAGCGACACATGCAGCGAAAGGCCAGCGTACGGCGGCTGCAAACAGCCTTGCAAGGACAGGCTGCTCTGCGGCCATTCGAGAATCACAACAGCGATGTCGATCCGGCCTATTACAAGCTGGGGTTGTTCTGCGACAGCCGACAGCTCGGCGACCGTTCGCGCGCTGACTTCATTACCGCGGCACAGGCCGAGGGGGTGGCTATCGATGCCGGCTTCGTCGGGTTCGCACAGCGTAGCGAACGGCGCGCTCGACGCGCGACCACATTAACACAGACGGCCGCCGCGAGCGCGCAGGTGGTGGTGCTACATCATCCGGTCTTGCTCGCCGAGCGCGAGGTCATCGACGGGGTGGCGCGTGCCCTGCGAAAGATCATCGATGCCTGGTCCTAAGGTGTCCGGCACGGATAGCCGGTCCGTCTCGGACCGGCGTCGGGACGCGCGCTAACTCATGGACCGCATGGTGCCGTCGATCAGGCCGCTCTGTGATACCGGCGGCAGCGATGACTGGGGCTCGGTGCTCCGCTGAGGGGCACTGACGCTGGGCACCGGCTCGGCGAGCGGTTCCAATTCATCACGGCGAATTTTGACTCCCGGCGGGGCCAATATCCCCACGCTTACCCGGGTACCGGAGATCCGTGTGATGATCAGCGTGACTCGATCGTCGATGACAATTTTTTGTCCAACTTTTCTGCTCAGAACTAGCATGATGCTAATCTCCGTCGCTCGTCCGTGTGGTCGTTCCTGACACACGCAAAAGGCCTGGAACTAATGACGTACTTTCAGTACGTAAATCCACTGCCGAACGCCTGAATAGGCAAAACTGCAGAAATGACTCTCTTGCGCTGAAGTAGCAGACGCAAATCCCAAGCCAGTGAACAAAAATCGCCCGATAGCACTGCATCCATGCATGTAAGTAGCTTATGTATAACAGCTTATGAATTACATAGTCGCAGCGTGCCGGCCCTGCGCAGCGAGCGAACAAGCGTCTCATTCTCGGACAAGAATCTCATAGTGAGACAAATCGACCCAGCGGTGAGCGGCCGTGTCTACGGGGCGACCGACTCGTCGTTCGTCGCGGTCGTGTCGTCCGGCTCGGCCACGAATCGATAGCCTGCCCCACGAACGCTCAAGAAGTGCCGCGGATTGGCCGGATCGACCTCGAAGGTCTTCCGCAGTCGAACGATAAAATTGTCGACCGTCCGCGTCGTTGGACTACCGCGTAGCTCCCAGACTTCTTCGAGCAATGTTTCGCGGCTGACGACGACCCCCTCATGCTCGATGAAGAAGCGGAGCAATTTCATTTCCGTGCTGGTGAGCTTGACGCTCTCGCCGGCCACGCTCACCTCGAACGTCTCGAAATTGACGTGGGCTCGACCAAAGTCGTAGGTAGACAAACCCTTGTTATTGAAAGCCGAGCTGCTCGCCCCGCGCCGCTGATGCCGGGCCAGTAAATTGCGCACCATCGCCAATAGTTCGTCCAACTCGAAGGGCTTTTGCAGATACTGATCGGTGCCGACCTCGTAGCCTCGGATGCGATCCTCGGCCAGCGTGCGGGCGCTGACCATCAAGATCGGCAGTTGGTTCCCCTCGTCGCGAAGCGTCTGGCAGACGCTGTAGCCGCTCATGCCTGGCAGCATCAGGTCGAGAATCAGCAGGTCGAACGGCGCGGACTCGTCGCGCAGGCGTTGCAGTGCCGCGGGCCCTTCGCCCTCGACTGTCACGTCGTATCCTTCGGCTTCGAGATTGTACTTGATGATGAACGCCAAGTGCTGTTCGTCTTCGACGACCAGAATTCGCTGTCGGGCGTTGAGTTGGGCGTTCGACATAGACACGGTAAACGGATGATGGTCACAAAAGGTTGACACTCGGCCGACGGCTTAGGGCGTCGCGCCGTGATGCGGGGCCGTTGCTGTATCGGAGGGGTTCGGAGATTTCGATCCCTCGGGCTCGACAGCCCGACCGGGCAATTGTACCTCGAAGACGGTGCCGTGCTGCGCGCCGTGGCCGCGCACGAGCACCTTGCCTCGGAGCCGCTTGACGAGCGTGTCGACGATATAAAGTCCGAGCCCGGTGCCGGTTCGTTGCCGTTCCAGTTCGCTTCCCATCCGCACGAAGCGGCGAAAGATTTTTCGCCGCCACTGGAGTGGAATGCCGGGGCCATTGTCGCTGATCCGCGTCACCACGCGCCCCAGCTTCGTGACGTGCATCTCGATTTGAACCGCGGCGTTGGGAAGCGAGTACTTCAAGGCATTGTCGATCAGATTGCGAAAGATCATCTCCACGTCGATCGGCCGGGCACGCACGATCGCCGGGGTCAACTGCCGAGCGATCGTCTCGTTCGGCTGGCGATAGCGCTGCAAGGCCGTCTCGGCGCAGTGTTCAATCACGGCCGAGATCTCGACGTCGACGATCTCGTCGTCGGGCAACACCTGGTCGACCCGGGCCGCCTCGAGCAGATGATTAATCAGCCCGTCGAGTCGTTCGAGGTCGTCGATCATGAAGCGGTGGAACTCGGCCTGCTGCGCCTCGCTGACGTTGCGCCGCTCGAGCGTTTGCAAGTACAGCTTGAGCGACGCGATGGGGCTTTTGAGTTCATGGGTCACGCTGTCGACAAAATTCGCCTGCCGCTGGTTGAGGCTGATCTCTTTGACCGAGATCCAGAGGTATAAGATCACCCCGACGAGGACCAGCACGAGAAACGTCGTGCCGAGCGCGAGAAAAAGCCACCAGTAGTCGGCATACGACGAGGCAGCCACCGTGAGCAGCACCCAGCCGATGATGAGCGCCACGAGCAGCACGATCATGATCGTGCCGAGCGTGATGGGCCAGCTAAGTGAGCGTCGCCGCGACATGGTCGACCGCCGATTGAATCGTGAAGCAAAATCGAGCTGCGCGCAGCACACGCTCGGCGCGCGGCATGCTCCGCCGCGCTCGTTCACTATCGCCGCTCGCGACCGACCTGTCTACAGCCTCGCTCCCCCCACGGCCTACGGTCTACTGCCCTCGGCCTACTCTTTTCCGACTACTTGCCAATGCAGTACAAATGCTTCTCGCCACGCAAGAATAACTGCCCGTGCGAGATGGCTGGCGAGGCGTAGGTCGCTTCGCCAAGGTTGTTCTCGGCGACGATGTTGTACTCGCGGTCGGGCTTAATGACCGTGCAGAGACCGTCGTCGCTGAGGAAATAAGCCAAGCCATTCGCGCTCACCAGCGAGGCACTGTAGCGTCGGCCGAGCCGCCGAGCGCCGTTGGTCTTGTCGTCCTCACCCTTGGTCGGATCCTTCCAAACGCGCTCGCCCGTCTTGGCAATGTAGCAACTGGCAATGCCGTTGTCGGCCACGACCAAAAAGTAATCGCCAACAATAATCGGCGACGGCACATACGAGCAGTTCTGCGTCGTCCGCCAGGCGATATGCGTGTCGGTCACGTCACCCGAGCCGTCGGGCTTGATGGCCAAAATGTGATGCTGTGGGAAGCCGGCGGTCAAAAAGAGCATCTCGCCATTGTCGACCATCGAGGCCACAAATTGCTCGGTGGGACCACGCATCGACCAGATCAATTCGCCGTTGTGCGGGTTGTAGCTGGTGACGCTCTTGCTGCCGCTGAGCACCATCTGCGTCTTGCCCGCCAAGTTGCGAATGAGCGGTGTGACGTAGCTGCGAGTCTTATTCTCGCGCGAGACTTTCCAGACCAGCTTGCCATCGTTACGGTTGAGCGCGACGATGTACGAGTCGCCATCGTGATCGCCGTTGACGATCAGCTTGTCCTCGAAAATCACCGGCGAGCTGCAAAAGCCGTGGGTGCTGCTGAACACGCCCGGCTTGACCATCCACAGTAATTTGCCGTCGAAGTCATAGGCGGCGACCGTCATATTGCCGTGGTTCTTCGCGGGGTCGGGGCTGTCGCTTTCGAGGAACGAGACGTACACGATCTTGCCATCGGTGGCCGGTGTGCTCGATGCGAAACTGTTGAGGTGGTGCTTCTTCTCGAGGTTGCTGGTCAGCACCGTCTGCGTCCACAGGGTCTTGCCGGTCTTGCGATCCAGGCAGATCAACAGTCGATCGACCGGTTTGGCGACGGGGGCTGGCACGCTGGGATCGGCTTTCTTACCGGCGTTTTTCCCCGCCTGGGCATTGGCCTCGGCCTCGTCAATCGAACAGCTCGTGACAAACAGCCGATCGTCCCACACGATCGGCGACGAGTGTCCCGTGCCGGGGATGCGTACCTTCCAAGCAACGTTCTCTTCGCCGCTCCACTTGGTTGGGATGTTCACCTCGGTGCTGCTACCGTCGCCACGTGGGCCGCGCCAGTTGGGCCAGTTCTCGGCCCCCACGGCGAGCGTCGACAACGACAACCATAAGGCCACGGCGGTGCAACGAAACGTGAACATAGCGATGAGTCCTGGCGGGAGGGGTGACGGAAGGCGAGGGTAATATTGAAAAGTGCGGGCTTACAGTGCTTTGATCGAGATGTTGCGGAATTGCACGAGCGACGGCGGACTGGTCCAGACGCCGTCTTTTTTCGCGCCGTGATGTTGCAACGCCAGCTTGCCTCGCGCGGGCAGGCCCGGGAGTTGCGCGTTCTCGAGCACCTGCTGACCGTTGAGCTTGACGCTCAAACGATCGCCTTTAACCATGATCTCGAAGTCGTTCCATTCGCCGATATTTTTGTCGGCGTTGATCTTGGGAGTGACGCCCGCACGCACCTCGGCGCTCATCGACGGATCCATGCGGTAGCCATAGACCTCGCCCGAGCCACAAGGCCAGCACCAGATATTGACCTGTGCTTTGCTACTGCCGCGCAAATAAACACCCGAGTCGCTGTCGGGGACAACGATCTGAATCGGTTTGCCGTCGGCGCCGAGCTTGTGTGTGCCGTTGGGCATGACAATCGGCACGCGCGGGTTATTAAAGGGGGTCTCTTTGAGACGCCACTGCATGCGAATCACGAAGTCGCCGTATTCCTTCTCGGTCCACAGTGACTTCTCCCCTTTGGCTTCGCTCTCGGCGTCGCAATCGATCACGCCGTTGATGATCTTCCAGTGGCCGTTATCTCCCTCGGGCACAACCCAGCCGGTGAAATCCTTGCCGTTGAACAAGGAGCTAAACCCAGCCGACTCTTGCGCGACGACCGACACAACCACCAGCAACCAACAGCCTAGCGCGGCAACGACTTTCATCAGAACATTCCTTGGCAGCAAAAATCGATTCAGGGCGATCAACTAGCATCGCTTTGCGATCCGCCGATGTCAATCATTTTACGTGTTTCACGCTCCCCCACGATTGCTGTTGCAAGGCTCGGGCACGTGCGATCAAGAAGTCGCTGCCGGGCACTCGGATCCTGCGATGGTTGGTGCTAGCCGGTCGCAGCGCCGTGAACTAAAGTAAATCGACTGCCGCGGTTATTACCCCACCACCCCGATTAAACGATGCCAAGACTTATGAGCCGAACCGTCCTTGTCGTGTTGTCGTTGCTGGTCTGCCTGGGTCGTTCTTCGACCGCGCCATACGATACCGCTGCGGCAAGTCAGCGGACGTTGCCCAACGTGTTGATCCTCGGCGATTCGATCTCGATCGGTTACACGCCGGTCGTGCAAGCGAAACTTGCCGGTAAGGCCAATGTCTCGCGACCAAAAGCCAATTGCGGCGAGACGCGGATGGGGCTCAAAGGGATCGACGAATGGCTCGGAGAGAGCCGCTGGGACGTGATCCACTTCAACTGGGGGCTTTGGGATCTGTGCTATCGCAACCTCGAATTGAAAAACAAGATCACGGGCAACCGCGACAAGGTGAATGGCAAACAATCGGTTCCCATCGCCGAGTACGAAGCGAATCTCGACAAGCTCGTCCTACGCATGAAGCAAACCGGCGCCGTGCTTGTGTGGGCCTCGACAACCGTCGTTCCCGCGGATGAGCCTGGCCGTGTGGTCGGTGACGAGGTCCGGTATAACGCCGCGGCGCTGCGTGTGATGAAGAAACATGGCGTCCAGATCGACGACCTACACGAGTTGACCAAGACCTTTGATCGCGCGCTGTTCACCCAACCGGCTGATGTTCATTACACCCTCGCAGGCTACGAGACCATCGGCTCGCACGTCACCGCTTCGATCCTGGCGGCGCTAGCCAAATAATTGGATGCAGCCACCTGACCGCACGATCGATGATGCTGCGGACGTTTCTGCCTAATCGGATTTTCTTTTGACCAGAGCTTGCACGTCGCTCCAGAGCGTGTCGGCGAGCCGCTCATTTCCCACCGCGTCGATGTGTACGAAATCGAGATAATAGGCCGACTCGAGATGCGTCTCGCCGTCGTTGTACCGGCGACGATCGTCGAGGTGTGGGGCAATCAGCTCGCGCAGCGCTTGGCGCCTTGCCGTGTACAGCTTGTCGTTCAAGATCTGCTTGCGCTGCGGCGGATCTTCGCGCGCGTAGAACAACAGTAGCGCCCAGTTCTGCTGCCGAGCCCGCTCGAGCAACTCAACGAGAGCGGCCTCTTGCGGACGCTGCGGATCGATCTTGATCGAGCTGAACCGATTACCCGCTTGCATCAGCAGCAACGAGTCCGCCCCGAATGGGTTGTCATCGTCGGTCGATGGTGGTGGCGGCGGAGTGAGCCATTTTTGCAAACGCTGTCGCAGCGCGATCGTCGCCGGTTTCGGGGCCGAGCCGAGCAGGTCTTGTTGCAGCGCGTTGTGCAAAGCATACGCGCGGCTGTGATTGACGGCATAGTCACTTATCTTGAGCTCAATGGAATCAACACGTTCGCGGGGAAGTGGACAAGTATTGAACGTAGTTAAGTTTTCCAAAATGATGGGTGGCACACGGAAGAATTCTTCTCCTTCGAGTAGGGCCCAACTCAGCATCCAGTTGCGTGAGAATTGATTCTTAGGTTTGACAAAATCGTCGGAAAAGGCCCGTAAACCGATATCGGCAATCACGATGTCGGGCTTCACCGCTGCGAGTTGTCGCGAGAGCGCCGCCAGATCGCAAGGCAGCGCGCCATTGATACCCAGGTTCATCACGAGCACGTCGCGGTCGGGATAGGCCTGCTCGAAACGTCGTTGCAAGGCGCTGACCAGCGAATGCTCAAACCATTGCGGGTCGCCGTGTTCTTGCAACGAGCGCCCCAAGATGACCGAGTCGCCGATCACGGCCACGCGCAGCCCTTGGTGTTGCCGTAGCTTTTCGAGCCGCACGTATAACATGGTCGGGCTTTGCGGGTCGAGCACCGTCTCGTCGATGAGCCGCCGTTGCCAGCGCGGCGCGGCGACGTACTCGATCAGCAGCGCGACGATCACGAATATCCCCACGACGGCTAGCATCTGCCGTGACCAAGATCGCTTGTCGATCGCATCGGGAGAGGTGTTCATGAGGCACTAAAAGTTCTGGTACAAGAAGAAGGACGTACTCTGATTCATCAGCAGCAATAACAGCCCTACTTTGACAGCCAGCCACACGACGCTCAGCGACCAACGCACAGTTTCGTTCATGGGCAACTACCCTCCCACCAATTGATGCAAGAGCGTGACAGTGCGGTCGAGCCCGCCGGTCCACAGCGAGATCGTCAGGGCAATGAACACCCAATTGAATACCCGAGCCAGGTTGAGACTCACGGGTGATCGCATCCAGAAAGTATGGACGCTCGTCGGCAACGTGGGGTACACGAACTTTTGCAACACCTGCACGCCGACCAGCATCGTGCCATGCGCCACGCCGAAGATCAAAAAGTTCCAAGTGGTCGCGTGCCACAGGGCAATCACCTGCATCGTGAAAAAGTACAGGCCCATCAGAACCCAAAACTGATAGCCGCGCGGGACATAATAGTAAATGTGTCGCGAGAGGGGATTGAACACGTAGTCGCGCACGAAATGCGAGAGCGTGATGTGCCAGCGATTCCAGAAGTCTTGAATGTTCTGCGCCTTCCAAGGCGCGTCGAAGTTCTCCGAGAGCCGAAAGCCCATGAGCCGCACGAGGCCGATCATGATGTCGCAGTAGCCGCTGAAGTCCCAATAGAGAATGACCGGCT
>CAYLYE010000255.1:0-8638 GCA_964387325.1 uncultured Planctomycetaceae bacterium | reverse complement strand
CCGGCCCGTAACGCCCCCCTTTGAAATAATCGCGGGCGATCTCACGACATGTCGAGCCGCACCACGAGTCGGGCAGAGCCCCTTCCAAGCCGTAGCCGGTATGCACGCGCACCTTGCGATCCAACAAGGCGACGACCACCAGCGCGCCGTCGCTCCGCTCACGGCTCCCTAACTTCCACAGCTCATAGTGCCGTTGCGAAAAGCTGACGACATCTTCACCGTCCATGCTCGATACGGTCAACAGCTTGACCTGTGCACGGGTCTTCTCAAACAACTCGTCGAGCCAGCCCTCGATCTGCTGTGACTCCTGGGCCGACAGTAAATGCGCTTGATCGACGACCTGCGTGCCGGGATCGCTCACCGTGACCACGGCCAGCGACTCGCCCCCCAGTGTGCCCATGAGCAGCACACCCATCCACAGCACGCTACGCCACATCGGACAACTCACTGAGCGAACCTAGATCGCGATGCAGTTCGCTCAAGACACGTTCGCCATGCAGATGGCTCGGCGCGAGCAAGTGTCGCAACCCCAGACAACCGCGTCCGACGACCCGTTCGATATCGCTCACCACCTCCGCCGCCGGCTTGCTCAACCGCGCGCCTCGCAACCACAAGATACCGCGCAAGGCGCGCAGGATACCATCCGCCGATTGGCTCGCTAACTCATCCGCGGAGCGTCCCTCGGCGTGCGACATGAGCACCTGCTGACGTAGCGCCATTTGCATCGATTTCAGTTCCCGCTCGCACTGTAAACGCACATGATCACGATCGAAGCCGAGCGACGTGAACTCGTCGCCTCCTAAAATGGTGCAATGCTGCTGCTGAATTTCGAGCAGCTCCAGCGGAAATGAGTCGCACGAGGCCGCGATGAACGCTCGGGTCATGACCAACGGCGCGTTGAACTCCGCTTGCAACCAAGGGCGCAGCGCCTTCGAGATCGCGTACAGCTCTTCAAGGTCGAACCGTTCGACGACCAGCGCGCTGTGGACCCGATGCAACCGCGAGTTGAACGCCCCAGTTGTCGCTGCGCCAAACAGGGTCCAGCCGACGACATGGTCTCCCGCCAGCTCGATGAGCCGCGCCGAGAGTCGCGTCACCGGCTCGCGCAGCGGTTCTGCCAAGCGATCGAGATCGTGCAGCATAACGGTCATCGGTCGAGCTTCTCCAAAAGAGATGGGTGCGACGATTGTGGTGTCGAGCACGTGTATTGTAGCCGAATGGCGCCGCCTGACGAGCGTCGTAAGAACGTGCTGCAAGTGGCAAGTCGGCATGGCGTAAGTGCTTGTCGCGAATTGACATTTCAGCCTCGCGGGGTACGATGGTCCGCATCACTCTAGCCCAACTAGGTAAACCATTACGAGCGAGATGATGACCCAAATTGAACGCGCCCGCGCTGGCGAGATCACGAGCGAGATGAAGTTTGTCGCCGAGCGCGAGCAGCTCGATAGCGAAACGGTTCGCGCCGAGGTGGCGCGCGGCCGAATGGTCATCCCGGCCAACAAGGTTCATCTCACCAAGCAGCTTGAGCCGATGTGCATTGGCATCGCGGCCCGCACCAAGATCAACGCCAACATTGGCAACTCGGCCGTCACGAGCGACATTAATACCGAGCTCGAAAAACTGCATATCAGCGTCCACTACGGTAGCGATACGGTCATGGACCTGTCGACCGGCAAAGACATCGACCGCATCCGTCAGGCGATCATCGACGCTTCGCCCGTGCCGATTGGTACCGTTCCCATCTATCAGATGCTCGAGGAGCTTGGTGGCAACATCGAGGATATGAAGCCGCAGCATTTTCTCGACATGGTCGAGCACCAGGCCAAGCAGGGGGTCGACTACATGACCGTCCATGCGGGCGTGCTGTACGAGCATCTGCACCTGACCACCAAGCGCGTGACCGGCATCGTCAGCCGTGGCGGATCGTTGATCGCCAAGTGGATGATGACCCATCGGCAGCAAAATCCCCTCTACACGCACTTTGAAGACCTGTGCGACATCATGCACGAGTACGATGTCACCTGGAGTTTGGGTGACGGGCTACGGCCTGGCTCCCTGGCCGACGCCAGTGACGAAGCTCAGTTCGCTGAGTTGAAAGTGCTCGGCGAGTTGACCCAGCGTGGTTGGGCCAAAAACACGCAAGTCATGGTCGAGGGACCAGGTCACATCCCGATGGACCAGATCAAGATGAACATCGAGAAGCAGATGCAATGGTGTCACGAGGCGCCGTTCTATGTGCTCGGTCCGCTCGTGACCGACATTGCTCCAGGTTACGATCACATCACCAGTGCGATCGGCGCGGCGCTGGCGGGTTGGGCCGGCGCGGCGATGCTCTGCTACGTGACTCCCAAAGAGCACCTCGGGCTGCCCGACAAAGAGGACGTCAAGCAAGGGGTGATCGCGTACAAGATTGCGGCCCACTCGGCCGACGTGGCCCGGCATCGTCCCGGCGCACGTGATCGCGACGACGCACTCTCGCGCGCTCGATTTGGCTTCGACTGGAACGAGCAATTTCGATTGTCGCTCGACCCCGAGACGGCCCGTCGCTACCACGACGAGACCTTGCCGCAGGACACGTTCAAGAGCGCTCACTTTTGCAGCATGTGCGGCCCCAAGTACTGCTCGATGAAGATCACCGAAGAGATTCGCGAACTCACGCAACTCAATCCACCTCCGATCGTTAGCCGCGACGCGCCAGCGGATCGCGTAAACATCGCGTAGTTGACCGGGTTCGCCATCGTTACGCGCTCCGCTGCGCGTCGCGGCTAACTGGAGGACACGGCGGCGGTGTCCTCGGCCAGATGCCGCATGCCGCGAAACCAACACACGGCGCTCACCAAGATCGCGACCGACACGCTGCTGAACCCGATGTTCATGTTGCCCCCCGAAATATCAGTGAGCCAGCCAATCAGCGGCGGCGAGATACAATCGCCCAGCAAGTGAATCACAAAGATATTGAGCGCAAAGCCCGACGCCCGCACGCTGGGGTGCGTGACATTGGCCAGAATCGTGTTGGTGGGGCCCGTGTTGAAAAACAAACAGAACACGGTCAAAAAGATCAGCCCCCACGCGGCCGGAAACGGCACGACAAGCACTAGCAGAAACAAGGGGAGCGCGAGCGTCATGCCCACGGCCGAGACCAGAAAATACGAGCCACCGTACCGCGCGCGGAGCCGATCGCCGCACAGGCCGCCGAGCAGTGTGGCCGTAAGGCCCGCCACGACCGTCACCGCGCCGAAGATCATATTCACGCGCCCGAGGTCGGGCTCGCCGCGATAATCGTGGACGTAACTCGGAATCCAATACGCGATTCCGCCGACGGCAAAGGTCATCGCGGTCATCCCGAGCGTGTTCCAGACATACGACGGCGTGCGGCACAGGGTCGCGTAATCTTGCCAGAGCGAATGTCGCGCGGCAGTCGACACGCCACGGCGATCCTTCATCGTCAAGGCGAACAATCCGAGCGCGATCCCGGGCGGAACCGAGGCATAAAAAGCCATGCGCCAATCCCAGGTATTGGCCATCCAGCCGCCGAGCACAAAGCCCAACGCGCTCCCCACCGGAATGGCCATGTAGAACCAGGCGAGCGCGCTGCCACGGTGCTCGGTCGAGTACCGATCGCTGATGATCGTCGGCGCGGCGGGTCCATAAGCGGCCTCACCGATACCGACGAACAATCGTGTGACGAGCAACATCAGGTACGTGCTCGCCAACCCCGACGCGCCCGAAGCCAAGCTCCACACCATCACCCCCAGCCCCACGATCAGCCAGCGCGACATGCGGTCGGCCAGATAGCCGAATAGCGGCGCGGCGACCATGTACGACACCAAAAACGCCGTGGCCAATAGCCCCATCCAAAAATCGCGTAGCGGGTCATCAGGCGCGAACAGCTCGGCCCGAATACGCGGCACGACCGCCGCCAGCACAAAGCGATCGACGTAGTTGATGAGATTGATCGCCAGCAGCAGCGCGAGGGGCGCGTGATAGCGCCACGGATGTTTCGTCGGGGCATTCATACCCACGGTTGTCGCACGTTCCCCGCGTGATTGTCCAGAGCAGTCCAAGTGCATCCGTTCAGGGCATCACCCCAAGCCGGTGACGCTGCCGCCGTTCTTTCGGCGACAGCGTCACCGAGTTGGGGCGATACCGTATTTTTGCTCAGGCCAAAATCCCTTTTTGCACTTCGCCATGCACGTCGGTCAGCCGCATGTCGCGTCCGCCGAAGCGTACCGTGAGCCGTTTGTGATCGATGCCCAGTAGGTGCAGGATCGTCGCGTGCAGGTCGTGCATCTCGACTTTGTTTTCGACGGCGTAGTAGCCGTATTCGTCGGTCGCGCCGTAGATCGTGCCCCCCTTGATACCTCCGCCCGCCAACCACATCGTGAATCCGAACGGATTGTGATCGCGACCGTTGGTCCCCTGCGCCATGGGGGTGCGCCCGAACTCGCCACCCCAGACCACCAGCGTCTCGTCGAGCAGCCCCTTCTCTTGCAGGTCTTTCAGCAGCGCCGCGATCGGTTGATCGACCGCGCGGGCGTTATCCTCGTGCCCTTTAATCAAGTTGCCGTGTTGATCCCAGCGGTCGTGACCCACGTTGGGGCAGAGCAGCTCGATGAATCGCACGCCACGTTCAATCAGTCGTCGAGCGATCAAACATTGCCGACCGAATAGCTTCGTGCCGTTAAACTCCGACTCCAGGCCGTACATGTCCCAGGTGGCTTTACTCTCGCCTTTCAAGTCCATCAAGTCGGGGACGGCCGACTGCATCTTGAACGCCAATTCGTAATTGGCGATCGACGATTCAAGCTGGTCTTCTTTCCCTTGTCGTTCGATCAGTTTGCGATCGAGCTTGCGCATCAAAGCGAGTTTGCGCTGCTGTAAAGCTTCGCTCGGTTCGCTTCGTTCGACGTCGGCCACCGGAGTCGCCGAGTTTTTGAACACCGACCCCTGATAGGTCGCAGGGAGAAAGCCGCTCGTGAAGCAGTCCATGCCTCCCGGTGGGATCATGCCGCTGCCGAGCACAATAAAGCCGGGCAGGTTCTGGCATTCGCTCCCCAGACCGTAGGTGGCCCAGGCACCCATGCTCGGCCGGCCTTGGATGCCCGAGCCGCTGTGAATGAAGTAGTTTGCGTTCGTGTGCTCGGAGAAATTCGAGGTCATCGAACGGACCACGGCCAGCTTGTCGACGTGCTGCGCGACATGCGGAAACAGATCGCTGACCGGAATACCGCTTTGCCCGTATTGCTTAAATTTCCACGGGCTGTTCAAGACCTTGCCCACGTTGTCGAACTGCGTGGGAGGAACCTTCATCTTGATGGGCTGGCCGTGCTCTTTTTCCAGCAGTGGCTTGGGGTCGAACGTGTCGACCTGCGAAGGGCCGCCATCCATGAACAGAAAGATGACATGCTTGGCCTTGGCCGGAAAATGAGATGCGCGCGGCGATAGTGAGTTGCTCGGCGCGGCCTCGACCACGCACGGGCCGTCGAACGCCGTTTGACCAAGTAAACCAGCCAGCGCAAGTGAACCAAATCCGTTGGCGCACTTCGCCAGCATGTCGCGGCGAGAGATCGGAGTGGGGCGATAATGATGGCAGTGCATGGAAGTGTTATCGAATAAAAATGAATTCTTTGAGATTAAAAATCACGTGCGCCAAGTCGGTCCAGGCGCGAACTTCGTCCTTGGGGCCATACTCGGTCTGTTGCGCATCGACGAATGCTTTTGCTTCATTTAACTCTTCGGCATCCGGTGACCGACCTAAAGCGGCGATGTACATCAACTCAATCCGCTTCGAGGCATCGCTCGGCCCGGTCTTCACGACCCGTTCTGCCCATTTGCGCGATTGCTCCTGCACGAGCGGGTTGTTGAGCATCGCCAAGGCTTGTGCCGGGACGTTCGACACGGTCCGTCGGCCGATGGTGGCGAACGGCACCGGATAATCGAACGCCAAGAACAATGGGTTGAGGAAGTTGCGCCGCACGCCCAGGTAAATACTGCGCCGCCCTTCACCATCGAGCGGACCGCTACGGCCCGGGCGGCC
Source organism: uncultured Planctomycetaceae bacterium (assembly GCA_964387325.1). Taxonomy (GTDB): domain Bacteria; phylum Planctomycetota; class Planctomycetia; order Pirellulales; family PNKZ01; genus CAZZBK01. Next base: position 2,601 of record CAYLYE010000255.1, on the reverse strand, counting down.
GCGACCATCCATAAAGGGTGTGAGGTGCGGCATCACGCTCGGTCCGAATGACTTGTTGTTCAGCGAGCCGGCGATGGCCAGTACGTTGTCGCGAATGATCTCGGCCTCGAGCCGCTGCACGTTCATGCGATGCAGCAGCTTATTTTCCGGATCGAGCTGCTCACTCTGGGCGTCACTGTGACTGGCCTGTCGGTAGGTCTGGCTGAGCATGATTCGGCGGTGCAATCGCTTCAGCGACCAGCCGTCGGCAGCCATGAATTCACTCGCCAGATAGTCGAGCAGTTCGGGATGCGTCGGCGGTTGACCCATGTGACCGAAATCGTCGACGGTCGGCACCAGTCCTACGCCGAAATGATGTTTCCACACTCGATTGACAATCACCCGAGCGGTCAACGGATTCTTGGATGAAACGATCTGCTCGGCGAGTTCGAGTCGACCGCTCCCTTGGACAGCCTTCGTCGATTGGCTCCCAAGTACCTCAAGAAACCGGCGCGGAACTTCTTCGCCGAGCAGCTTGTGATTGCCGCGAATTAAGATGCGTTCGTTCTCACCGGTCCCGTCGGTCATGACCACCGCGCGGCGTGTATAGCGAATTTGTCCTTCGAGTTTCTGCTGCTCGTCGAACAGCGTGCTGAGAGGGCTGAGCGGCTCGATGAGTTGTGCGGTCAATTGCCGGTCGGGATCGTCTTTCGCGGGTCGGTCACCGTAGACGATCGCATCGACGGCCAACCAGCCATCGTTGTCGTCGACCAGTTCGATGTACGCGTCGTGCCCGACCCATTTGCTCACATCCTGCCGCACCCAGTTGAACTTGTCGGGGGATTTCACGCCGATGGTCAAGCCGCCGTAGATCGGGCTGCGGATGCGTTGAAAGTTGTCGATAATCAAGTTGATTTTGGTCGAGTCGCCGGCGAGACGGTACCAGATCGCCCCCTCGGCGATTTTGAACGTCGGCGAGCGGAGGACACCGCGATAGCGGTTCGAGAGGAGCCCGCTGTGGACGACCCCGGCGGGAACGACCGTCACGGTCGGCTGCTTGTTCAAAAGGGAGACTTGCACCTGCGGAGATCGCGTTGGTGCGGCGCCAAAGGCCTCGCCTTGCACAAACCACGGCGCGTGCGACGACTGACCGAAGGGACTGACACTCTTGGGCATTGCCGTCGGTGGCGGAGCATCTTTTGGCGAGTGATCTTTCCTCCACGCGGCATATTGTTTGGTGTGGAGTTCGATGAGCTGCGTGGCAAGTTGTTGACGCTGCGTGGGGTCGTCAACGTAGGTCTCCGAGTAGCGCGAGCTTTGAATGTAACCGCAGAGCGCGTAGTAGTCGGCCGCACGGATCGGATCGAACTTATGATCGTGGCAGCGGGCGCAACCCATCGTCAGGCCTAAAAACGTCTTGCCCAACACGTCGACTTGGTTGTCGACCCGCTCGCACTCGTCAGCCCGAATGTCGACGGGTGAGTGCTTCCCCTCGCCGAGATAGAAGAAGCTGGTCCCCAGGATCGACTCGTTGAACTTCTCGGTCGGATGGCGGCGCGGCGGGTTCAATAAGTCGCCGGCCAAATGCTCTCGCACGAATTGACTATACGGCAGATCGTCATTGAGCGCGCGGATCACGTAGTCGCGGTACTCATACGCCTCGGGCATTTCGAAATCGAACTCGTGACCAGCCGTCTCGGCGTAACGGACCAGATCGAGCCAGTGTCGCGCCCAACGTTCGCCATACTGGGGCGATGTCAGTAGTCCGTCGATGAGTGACTCGTACGCGGATTCGCTGAGGCTGGAATCTTTGATCGTCCCATTGAACGAGGTGAAATGCTCAACGTCTTCCGGCTTGGGGGGCAGACCGATCAGATCGAAATTCACGCGGCGCAAGAGTGTCGCGGCGTCGGCGGGTGCGGCGGGCTTGAGCATCGCGGCGGCGAGCTTGGCGTACACAAAACGATCGATCGGGTTCGTGTTCCAGCGCGGGTCGCTGGCTTGCGGCGGCTCGACACGCCGGATCGGCTGGAACGACCAGTGCTGGGCACGCGCTTGCAGGTCGAATTTCTCTTCTTTCTTAACGACCTCGGCCGGCTTCTCGTCGGGCCAGGGTGCGCCCATCCGCACCCACTCGGTCAGCGTGGCGATTTGTTCAGCGGGCAACTTGCCACGCGGCGGCATCTTGTACATCTCGCCGTAGTTGATCGCGTCGACGAAGTAACCCTCGCCGGGCTTGCCAGGGACGAGTGCGGGACCCGAGTCGCCCCCCTTCAGCAAAGCCGCGCGGCTATCGACCCGCAAGCCGGCTTTCTGCTTCGCCGAGCCATGACACTCGTGACAGTGCTCGACCAGGATCGGTCGCACACGCTTCTCGAAGAACTCGAGTTGCTCGGGAGAAAAAGTCTCTGCCCCGGTGGCGAGCGATGCCGCCCCAGCGAACCACACCACAGTCAATAGCCAACAGAGGCGCATAGCTAATCCTTCGAGCGGATACGGGGGTGTTCCGTTAGCCGCGACGCGATAGCGGAGCGCAGCATGCCAACGAGTGGCGGCAATACGCGCTCCGCTATCGCGTTGCGGCTAACGGCAGGGTGGTGTCGGCAACGGGTATTGCGGACC
>CAYLYE010000254.1:0-8710 GCA_964387325.1 uncultured Planctomycetaceae bacterium | reverse complement strand
AACGTGAGCACGTCGCCGATATTGTCGAAGCCGTGCCCAATATCGTCCGAGGGAAAATCCTCGGTGGGGTCAAACTCCACGCCGACTAAATCGCGAATCGTGTTGCGATACTCGACCCGGTTGAGCCGCCGCATCGTCACCCGGCCGGGGTCGCTTGGCGCATGGCGGTCGTGATAGTCGAACACGGCCTTGATATGCGTGGTGAATGCCTCGGCTTCGGCGACCGTAGGCCGGGGGCGTTTACTGTCCGCCGGGGGCATCTCGCCGGCGGTGATCATCTTCAAGGCGTTGGCCCACAGCTTACGTTGCTTTACGACCGACGCCGCATCGCGAAACGGCTCGAACGACAGTTCGGCCTTCGGCTCGGCGCCACGATGACATTCGAGGCAGTGCCGTTCGATAAATGGGAAACCGTGTTGAGCAAAATCAGGGGAAGTCTCCGCAGCGCTCGCCTGCGAAACTCCGAGCAGCATGACGATTCCAAGCAACACGCAACGCATTGACCGTCTCTCAGAATAAAACTCAAGTCTTGGGAATACCATCCATGATAAACACTGGGGGGTCATTGTGCAGCAGGTTGTTACGGTCGACGCCAATGGAACAAATGACGTTGATGCAACGAGCTTCAGTGTCCATCTTTAGGGAGCCGTTCTTCGATCGTTTTGCGGAGTGCGGCGAGCTCGGACCGGAGCTCGTCGAGTTCGCCGCTCTCTTTGACAAAATCCGACTCGATGAACAACGACGCCAGATAGGCTGACAGCGTGCCAAACAAGCCCACCCCGGCAAACATCAGGATCGCGGCGACGACGCGTCCCTCGGTCGTGACCGGATAGTGGTCACCGTAACCGACAGTGGTCACGGTTGTGAGCGACCACCAGATCGCGTCCTCGGCTGTATGAATGTTGGACTCGGGGCCCTTTTCGCAATGCAAGATCGCGACGCTCGATGCCGAGACGAGCAAGAGCGCGATCAGGCCCACGGCTAGCATTGAGTTCTCTGCCTTGCGCTGCAAGATCATCTGCGCCAGGACGCGACCCGCTCGAATGGCGCGAATCACGCGAAACACGCGGAGCATGCGCGGCACACGCCCCCAACGGGCAATTTCGATCGTCGGCACGCATGCCAGTAGGTCGAGCCACCCGAGGGTGAAGAAATACTTGGCCTTGTGCCTGGCCCGTGTGAAGCAGATTACAAAGTCGATGAAGAACAGCACGCACAGCACGTCGTCGACGTAGGCCAGCACGGCGTGGCTTGGCTCGCTGAGCGGCACGGTGACTTGTACCAGCAGCACGCCGAGCGCGAGCAGGCTTGTCAGCAGCACAAAGAGTTGGTAACCCAATCGTTCGTACACCAGAGGTGAGTTCGGCATCGTTGTGCTCCGTGACTCGATGGCCGCGTTATCGTCCGCGACGCGGCGGCTTGGCTGCGGCGCGCGACTTGACCTGGCCAGGCTTTTTGAGCACCGCGGGCTTACCACTCGATCGTGCGGGAGCAAACTCGGCTTGCACCGTCTCGAGAGCTTTGAGTGCCTGCGGGCTGTCGGCTTTGCCCAGCATCTCGAACAAAAATCGGCTGGCGATCGAGTTGCGCGGCTTGCCCCACTTCATACGTGTGAGCGCTAGGGATAGGGTCAGCCGGTTCATCGCCCGGGTCACGCCGACGTAGCAAAGCCGCCTTTCCTCGTCGATCGCCGGACCGTCGGCCGCCACCGAGCGATGATGGGGCAGCAGGCCTTCTTCCATGCCCACCAGGTAAACCTGCGAGAACTCGAGCCCTTTGGCGCTGTGCATGGTCATCAGCGCGATGGCGTTGCGGGCGAGTTGTTCTTCCTTGTCGTCCCCATCGTCGCGTCCGCTCAGGGCGACATCCTCCAAAAAACCGCCCAGCGTACCGTCAGGATTTCGCTTTTCGTAGTTGGCCAAGGCGTTGATCACCTCTTCGACCGCGTCCCAACGAGCCTGCTGATCGTTCGGTTCAGGGTACAAGCGGTTGATCTCGTTTTGATAACCGATCATATGCACCAAATCCGTCACCACGGTGGTCAGCGACTCATGCTCCGCGCGGCGGCGATGTTCGTCGAGCAAGCGATGCAGCTTCTCGACTCCGGCCAGAGCCGCGGGAGGGAGTGTCTTCAGACTATTTGCGCGAGGCAATACCGCGCACACCGAGCAACTCGATGCGACGGCCTCGGCCATCAGATGCTCGACGGCCTTGGGGCCAATGCCTCGCGGTGGTGTGTTGATAATTCGCAGCAGCGACACTTCATCGAGCGGCTGCGCGAGCACCTTGATGTAGGCGAGCACGTCACGCACTTCTTTGCGATCGAAGAACGACATCCCGCCAATAAGCGTGTAGGGGAGTTTGGCGCGTCGCAACTCGGTCTCGAACGATCGCGGCTGCTCATTCGTGCGAAACAGAATCGCGAAGTCGCGGGGCTCGGCAAGGCGGTTGAAGATTTGATGTCGTATTTCTTCGACGACCCCTTTGGCCTCATTCGTTTCGTCAGGATATTGCAAGATGCGCGGTTCTTCGCCGCCGAGTCGACCGGCGCGTAATATCTTGTCGTGTCGGTTGCGATTGAATCGGATCAGACAATTGGCCAGCGTGATGATCGCTTCGGTCGAACGATAATTTTCTTCCAGACGAACCACTTTCGCGTCGGGCCAATCACGCTTGAATTGCAAAATGTGCGTCACCTCGGCCCCACGCCAGCCGTAGATCGACTGATCGTCGTCCCCCACGACACACAAATTGCGATGTTCGCCGGCCAGGGCCTTGATGATCCGGTACTGCGAACCGTTCGTGTCTTGGTACTCGTCGACGAGCAGATGCCGGAACCGTCGCGCCTCGCTCTGCCGTACATCGTCAAAGTTGCCAAATAGCTCTTCGGTACACAGCAGTAGGTCGTCGAAGTCGACCGCGCCGGCATTTTTAAGCGACTGCTGATAACGTCGGTAGGCCATCGCCGCGAGGTGTTCCTTGTCAGATTTCGCGACGGCCGCCGCCTCGCCCGGCTTGATCGAAGCCGTCTTCCAGCGACTAATTTGATTTACAAGGTCCCCGGGACGCATCACGGTATCAGGAACCTTAATGTCGCGCAGGGCTGCCCGCGCCGTGCTCTCCTGGTCGCCACGATCGTAGATCGCAAATTGCTCAGGATATCCGAGCCGCTTAATGTTCCGCCGCAGCACGCGGACGCAAAGCGAGTGGAACGTCGAGATTTCGGGTTTCTGCGGCAGTCGCTTGCCCAGCAGTGCAGCGGCCCGCTGTTGCATTTCCTTGGCCGCCTTGTTGGTAAAGGTGACGGCCAATATCTTGCCGGGCTCGATTCCGTTGCGGATCAGCTCAGCGATGCGAAAAGTAACGACGCGCGTCTTGCCTGTCCCCGCGCCCGCCAGTACAAGCAACGGACCACTGAGCGTGTGGACAGCTTCAAACTGCGCGGAATTAAGGTCGGGCTTCATCGCGTGGTCGTCCGTGACGTCGAGCAGAATCCGACAGCCCACGTATTGCTCTCGGTCTGCTTATCTTAACACGTGTTTAATGAGCATCCCAGGGGGCGGCGGAAGTGATGAGTGGCAGAGTGGTGTCGTGATCATCGAACCCACAGCGGCACGGCCTTACCACTCTAGGCGTTGGCCTAATGCGATCGCCCTGCCCAAACCCCAAACCGGCTCACCACGGTGTGAACGTTTTCCAGTTTAGCAAGTCACTCTTCCTGATCCTTCCTCCTCAGTCAGTGTTTGTCTGTGTGGATCCGTGGTTCCTTTTATATCGATATTATTTTTCGGTGAGCCACTGGGCGACGTCTTTGGCCCAATAGGTGAGAATGATCGAGGCACCGGCGCGTCGGATAGCGGTGAGCGATTCGAGGACGACCTTGCGCTCGTCGATCCAGCCGCGCTCGGCGGCCGCCTTCACCATGCTGTACTCGCCTGAGACGTTGTAGGCGGCGAGCGGCACACCGGGGAACCGATCGTGTACCTGACGGATGATGTCAAGGTACGCAAGGGCGGGTTTCACCATCAGCATGTCGGCCCCTTCGGCCAAGTCGAGTTCCGCTTCGCGCAGCGCCTGCCCGCTGCCGCTGGCCGGGTCCATCTGATACGTGCGGCGGTCACCAAACTGCGGCGTGCTCTCGGCCGCGTCACGAAACGGTCCATAGAACGAACTGGCATACTTAACCGCATAGCTGAGGATCGGCACGTGCGTGAACTGCGCGGCGTCGAGTGCTCGGCGGATCGCGCCGACCATGCCGTCCATCATCCCGCTCGGGGCGATCAGATCGGCGCCAGCTTGAGCATGCGTGACCGCCTGCCGACCGAGCAATTCGAGCGTGGGATCGTTGTCGACGTCGGCTCGGCCCGCGCGGGTGTGAATGACTCCGCAGTGACCATGATCGGTGTACTCGCAGCAGCAGACGTCCGTGATGAGCAGCAGTTCAGGTGCCGCCTTGCGTGCCACTCGCAGCGCCTGGGCTATAATACCGTCGGCACTCATCGCGTCGCTGCCGGTCGCGTCTTTGTGATCGGGAATACCAAACAGGATGACACCGCCGAGTCCGAGTGTCGCGATCTGAGCCACCTCGTCGGCCAACACGTCGAGCGACATCTGATACACGCCCGGCATCGAGCGGATTTCTTGGCGGATTCCTGTGCCGCTACGGACAAACAACGGCAGGATCAACTGTGCGGGGCTTAAGTGTACCTCGCGCACCAGTGATCGCACCTGAGGCGAGTAGCGTAAGCGACGCAGACGCGTGGTGGGAAATCGTGAATCAGTAGAGTCAGACATGAAATACTTCCTTAATAACACACAGCATGAACCATCAAATCATACCATTCTGCTCGACTCGCTTGGTCACGCCGACCGAGCGGGGGGAGAAATGAACCGCAGAGCCGCAGGGGACACCGAGAGAGATCGGAGAGAATTTTACAGGGTCGTTGAGAAGTAGAGGTGCGGAGGAGAATAATACTCTCGCGTCAGCGCAACTCCTCGACCTGGTATTGTAGCCTCTGATCGCTCATCCCTGGTCGTTCCCTCTCCTCTCTGTGTTCTCTGAGACTCAGTGGTTAGCTCATTCATTTCAGCTAACGTTCAATTTTGCTATCCGCTAGTTTAATCAACATCGCCTTGGCCCGCTCGACGAACGGCTCGGCTCCGGGTTTTCCCTCATAAAGCAGCAGAAAGGCACGAAGTCGCAGATCCGCATCGAGCGGAGTAATCGCGATCATTTGCTCGATTTGGTCGAGCGTGCGGGCCAACTCGTCGCGCTCGACGATTGCCCGCAAGCGACTTTCGATATCGGCCACCTTTTGCCGCGCCAGATCGAGGCACAACCGATCGTCGCCGCGAAGCGTTTCATCTTCTTGGTACAGATCGATTAAGGCTTGAAGCAGTGTCCGACAGCGTTGCGAGTCGCTGTTCTCGAGACGAATCAATTCGACGAACGAGGCTTGAATCGGCGACAGCTTGTCTCCCGCCGCCAAGCGTCGCGATAGGCGTTCCATTTTCTGCCGGAACTTGAGCCGATCGATCTGTTGCTGATAGCGTTCGACCTCGCCGGCACGTGCGTCGCGCGAATAAAAACTGATGAACGACTCGACATCGCGTTCGGCGAGCAACAGCCGATCAGGCGATTCATCGGCCGCCTGCTTGACTCGCTGATACAACGTGTTCGCCGATGGGGGTTGAAGCTGATACCACAAGACGCCTCCGACGCTCAACAGCGCTGCAACGAGAGCCCATGTCTGCGGCGAGATCCAACCTGTACCACGTTCGCCATGATGTTCGACGCGGACACTCTCATCGATCTCGCCGATGGGGGTGAAGCTACGCTGTCCCAACGGACGAAACCGACCGCTGTTGCCATTCACGCCGGCCAGCGACGGGATCGCCGTCGTCTCGAGCTGACCGCTGCTCGGGTCGCGAGGCAAGGCGGTCCGCGCCTTGGGATTGACCGGCTGAACCGCATCACCCACGCGCTCGACTGCCGTCGACATTTCGTCTGGTGCAGAAGGCTCGTCGACTCCGGTCGCCACGAGGGTGATGTCGGGTTCGCCTTGACCGTGTCGATCGCGGCTCGAACGATCCTCCGCAGTCGGGTTCGGCAATTCGCGGATCAACTCGAGCCGCCGCGCAAGCGCAAGCGCCGTCGGCACGCGCCGCTCGGGCTCCTTTTGCAACAGCAGATCGAGGAGTTGCTCGAACTCATCAGGCACGCCCCGCACGAGTCGATGAATCGGCTCAGGCTCGGCGAAGCGTTGAAGCTGCAACATCTCGACGACCGACTTGGCCAGAAACGGCGGACGACCCGCGAGCAGCGCGTACATGACGCTTCCCAGGCTATATAAGTCGCAGCGATGCGTGACCGGCCGGCCATCGGCCTGCTCGGGAGACATATAGTCGGCGGTCCCCAACACACCGTCGCCAGTTAGTCCTGAGTTGCCAAACAACTTGGCAATGCCAAAGTCGGAGAGCTTGACCGTTCCGTCGGGGCTCAAGAGCAGATTGGCCGGCTTGACGTCGCGGTGAATGACGCCCCGATCGTGTGCGTGGCGCAACGCGCGACAAACTTGGTTGCCGATATCGGCCGCCTGCCGCCAACTGAATCGCGCCCCGGCACGCAGTTCGTCTTCGAGACTGTGTCCGGCGACAAGTTCCATCGCGTAATAATGGACGCCGTCTTCTTCGCCAAAACCGAGCAGACGGACGATGTTCGGATGACGGAGCTTGCGGAGGCTTTCGATTTCGGCGCTGAAACGGTCTAAAAACCCCTCTTCACGTCCGAGGGCGGCCGAGAGCACTTTGACCGCAGCCTGCTCGCCGCTCTGAACCTCGACGGCGGCAAAGACCGTCCCCATGCCCCCCTTGCCCAGGGGCGAACCGAGTCGATAAGGGCCAAGCTGCTGGGGAAACATGAGATGCCTGAGCTGCGAAAGACGCACGACTCACCAACATCCATGATGCTCCTTGGCGACCGAAACCACAAGTCGGCCGTCGTCGATTACCAACGCCACGACAACCCGCTCCCCCCGAACATGTCGATCGCCGAGCGATTCAACCCCACCGCTGCGTGAACGTCCAACTGCACATTGGGGAGGATAAAGTAATGCACGCCCGGGTGGGTATACCACTCCACATGATTCGTGTGCGAACCGACAGGCGAAAACAACACGAACTCGTTGAACACCATGAACTTTTCGTTCAGGTCAAACTCAAAATTAACCGTCTGCAAATACTCGGTATAGAAATGGTCGTCATCGTCCAGACGCTTGTTGACTTGCGTGTTGCACTCAAGTTCAAATTTGTCGGTGACATGCCAAGCGTAGACAAAATTCACGCCCGGGAGCACTTGACCCGCCGTGAAAGCCGAACCGCCGCTGGGAACTTTCATCTGCGGAAAAATGGTTAGCTCGGGCAGTATGCCCGACTGCTTCGCGAGCGCCACCTTGGCTCCCAGATACAGGTCGTCGCTCCCCCCGACACGCACACGACCGGCCGAGGAATCGGTCTGCTGGCTGAGGTAGTTGTACGCGATGCGAAACTCGAACCACTCCTGGAACATGCCGATGCGAAACAAGGTCTCAGGATACGAATGGGTCTGAACCCGCGTGCCTGCATCGCGGTCGAGATAATAGGTGTACCCGGTCTCGATCTGTACGTGACCCAAGCCGACGGTCGTTGCAGCCTCGGCGATGTGCGGTCGATCGGTGATGATCCGCTCATGCACCTCGAACTCTTCCTCGCCAGCATCCCACCATCTCAAGAGTGTTTGCGGGCCGCGCTCCTTTAAGCCCCAGGGGTCCAACAGTCCCTGCGCGCTACACGGCATCGCAGGAATAAGTCCTAAAACAAGCATGACGGCAGCCAATGTCTTTCCAAAGTGTGGTGACATGACCAAGTTTCTGCTCAAAAGTAGGGACAAGAGTACGAATCCCCAGGGTGTCGCTGTGCCAAAATGCACAGCACTCCTTCGGAGGGTTAGTATGTGTATCGGCAGAGAAATGGTTTTGGTTAATCAAAACCTTGTTTTTGCGATAGCAAAAACGGCCATTCGATCGTTGCGTTGTTGTGACTGCATCAGCTAGCGAGGCGGGAAGTCGATGAGCACCTTCAAGGCCCCATCGCGCCGCTCGAAGAATAAGTCAAACGCAGCTTGGATGTCGTGCAGCGGAAAACGATGGGTGATGATTGGCGACACATCCACTCGACGCTCGTTGATCCACCGCATGGCGAGAGGAAAATCGACCGCGAAATCGGGATTAATACTCGTCTGGATCATTAAATTGCGGACCATCGCCTCGCGCCAGTGGACATCGTCGAGCCGCGCGGTCGGCACCCCAAAGTAGAGCAACGTGCCGCCGCGACGAGCTAACCGAATGCACATATTGAGCGCCTGATCGCGGTGCCCCACCGCCTCGATGACCAAGTCAGCCATGCGGCCATCGGTCAATTGTCGAATGGCCTCGATGGGGTCCGTCTTGTCGACATTCACCGTCGAGGTCGCGCCACAGCGCGGACTGGTTTGCAGCCGCGAGTCGACCTTGTCGAGACCAATGACCTGCCGCGCGCCAAGATTGCTCAGCGCCATGTTGAACAATTGACCAATCGGTCCCTGGCCGACGACGACAACATTCAGATCGATGAGATTGGGTAACTTGCGTAGGGCGTAGATGACGGTGCCGAGCGGTTGAGCCATGAGCGCCTC
>CAYLYE010000253.1:0-8727 GCA_964387325.1 uncultured Planctomycetaceae bacterium | reverse complement strand
CGCCAATCGACCGCCAGCACCGACGCACCCTGCGTACCAAAATACACCACGTCCCCTTGAGCCGCGGGGGTCACGTTCGTTGGGTCGCCGATGGTGACTTCGGAGACGAGCTTGCCGTCGTTCACATTAACCACATGGAACTTGCCATCGCAACCGGCGAGAAACACCCGCTCGTCAACGACCGTCGGCGAGCATTGCAGCATGTTCTCGATCGTGTACTTCCAGGCGAGTTTGCCCGACGGGTTTTCAAAGCAGTACAGCGTGCCGTCCTGCGAGCAGAGCAGGACTTTGTCTTTGTAAAAGTTGGCGCCGCCATTGATCTCGGCTTCGGTCGAGTACGACCAGAGCACTTTTCCATCGGCTTTATTGAGGGCGTAGAACTTGCCGTCGGTATCGCCGACATAGACCCGCTCGCCTTGGATCGCCGCCGGGGCTTTGAAACCCAACTCAGTTTTGATCTGCCACAGCTCTTCACCATCGGCCAGTTTGAGCGCTCGGAATGGGCCATCAAGCCCGCCGACGTAGACCATGTCGCCGACGATGATCGCCGTGGCCTCGAAAGACGCGTTCTTGAATTGCTTTTTCCAGATGACCTGTGGCTTGTCAGGGAGCGTATCGCGCGAGACGCCGGTCGATTGAGCGTCGCCGCGGAAGAGCGACCAATCGGCGGCTGAGCAAATGATGAATGATGAGTGATGAATGATGAGTGCCAGACACACCCAACTCACACGGCGGCGAGAATAGCTCATGGTTCACACGGCGGCTTCGTAGAGGCTGAGAAGTTCGACCTGCGTGACGGGGCGGGGATTGAATGTGCCGGTCCACTGTTTGGCGGCGTCGGCGGCGAGCTGCGGCAACTTGCTGGGCTCGACCCCGACGTCGCTCAGGCGTGTCGCAAGACCAGCCCGTTGGGCAAAGGAGCGGACCAACTCGGCGAGTCCGTCAGCGCCAGTCGACGCCGGCGGAGCGCCGTTCGCGCCGTCCGTTGCTTCGAGCAACTCGCTGTACCAGCCGCCAAATTGTTGGCCGTTGAAACGAATGACGTGCGGCAACATGAGCGCGATTGCCTGACCATGCACGATGCCATAATGGGCCGTCAGCGGGTTGGCCAGCGCGTGTGTTGCACCCAGCATCGAGTACTCGATCGCGAAGCCAGCCAGGCACGAGCCGAGTTGCATGCCGCCGCGGGCTTCGAGGTTGTCCGGCTCGTCGAGCACGCGGATAAAATTCGCTTCCAACAATCGCCACGCCTCTCGGCTGAACAGCAACGACATCGGATTCCGCGGCCGAGTGACGTACGTTTCCAGAGCATGAGCGACCGCGTCGATACCGGTCAGGGCCGTGACACGTGGCGGCTGAGTGACCGTCAGCGTGGGGTCGAGCAGCGCGATACGACACGCGGCTTTCTTGTCGCCGCAGGCCATCTTGGCATGGGTCTTGGAGTCGCTGATGAGTGCGAACGACTGGGCCTCGCTGCCGGTGCCGCTCGTCGTGGGAACGGCGATCATCGGCAACATTTCCTTGAGCGCTTTGCCGACTCCCCAGTAGTCGTGCATCCGCCCGCCGTTGCTGTAGAGGAAGTTGATCCCCTTGGCACAGTCCATGCTGCTGCCACCACCAAGGCCGACGATCAGCTCGGGCGAAAAACCTTTGGCGAACTCTAGCCCTCGATCGACGTCGTCGGTCGACGGGTTCTCATGGACCCCTTCGTACAGCGCCACTTCGATCCCCGCGCGGCGCAGGGCGTCGACCCCACGTTGAGCGTGTCCCACGGCAATGATGCCTGGATCACTGACGATGAGCACCCGCCGAGCGCCGAGTTCGCCTGCCAAATTGCCGAGCGTGTCGACCTTGTTCGGGCCGAACACCACTCGGGTTCGCATTTGGAAGTCGAACGAGTGCATGGGGGACTATAGGCTAGGGGCTAGGGGTGAGTAAGCACAGGACATCATTGTTGGGGCTCTACATGCTTGCTTAAGCGAGGAAGTTATTTACGGCGAGAAGCTGGGCAAACGGATCGTTCTGTCTTCACTAGCCCCTAGCCTCTCGTCCCTCACCCCTCTCCCTTACTTTGGTACGCGATCGGGCGTGGTCTGGTAGGCGCGAGCGCGGAAGAGGAAGTCGACAATGTTTCCTTCGTGCGGCTGCAACCAATCGAGCTTGATGGTCGGGATCGGCCCGATGTTCAAGCGGTCAATGTGCGTACAGTCGGTCAACTCTTGAGCCCAGGCTTCGTTCTTCGTGATCGCCGTGCCGACGAGCGTCGGACCGATCGCCTCGATCATCTTGTCTTGCGGGCATTGCACGACGGTCGAGAACGGGAACATGTACTCGTCTTTGGCGATCCCCTTCTCGGGGCTCTCGCAGTGGACGATGGTCGGCCGTAGGTAGGCCGCCCTGCCCTTCTCGACGAGCCGTGGACCGTAGTCCGCCGTGGCGTGCCACACACCTGGCTCGCTGAACTTGTTCTCGATCATTTTCCAAATCGAGGCCGCCGCGTTGGGAATGGTAAAGGCCGCCAGACCGGCCTTGGGATCTTCGGGCGGCAGCGCCTCGGCCGGGCCAATCCGCTCGGCGATCGCCTTGGCGATTTCCTTCGTATGGCGCGAAGCCCACACGCCCGAGCAGTTAATGCAGCCGCGACCGCTGTTGAGGTAAATGCTGTCGCAGATCAGGTCGATGAACTTAGGCCAATCGTCGACACAGTCGTCGCCGATGAGAATCTTGCTGAACCCAGGGCCGTGAGCCTGAACCTTTGGGTTCCCCTTGTAACGCTCGACGGTCGCGGTGCCGCCGAAGATCATGGCGCGGTCGACACTCGAGAGCACCGAAGCGCCGACTTCGGCGCCGCCTGGATAGATCGAGATGGCCTCGCGTGGAATGCCTGCCTCGAAGAAGGCGGCCGCCATGCGGTACGGAGTCCAGGGCTCTTGCGGGCCCGGCTTGAGGACCAAGCCCACCTGCATCGGAATCACCGGCAGCCACAGCGTATGCACGCCGGGCGAGTTGCTCGGCAGCACCAAGCCCAGCACGGGGGATTGAGCCTGATAGCTCACGATGACGCCGCGGCTTTCCATGCCGAAGCCGCGCGCCAGGACCATCGGATCCAAGCCGCGGGTGAGCGCGTCGAGCATCTTGTCCATGTTGTGCAGCACGAAATGGTTCTTCGACATGTTGAACTTGCACATGTGCTCGGGCAAGCCGGTCGAAGCACTCTGCTGGCGCGCAAAGTCGTCGGGCGTTTGCTGGCCGTCACCCATCGGCAGCGTGGCGTTGAGGTACAGGTCAGCCGCGTTCTTGATCTTCTGGATCAACTCGGCGGGCGAGATGTCGCGTAGGACTTGTCGAGCCCGTTTGGCCAATCGCATATCGCGGGCCAGCATGGCGCCGGTCGCCTGGCCGACCTTGGCGATCGGCTCGCCGGTCAGGAAGTGGTTTACGGTATCGAGTTCATAGGACTCGTAGGGCTGACCCCAGCGAAGCGGTTGAAGCGTGAGCACGGGAACCTCGGGGAGAAATAGAAAGTGCTAAATGCGAAGTGATAAGTGATAAATGGAGGGACAAATTATGGAGTATTACTTACGTTTGGTTTTTTTGATCAGGGCAGGACTGACGGGTAGGAGTTGGTATTCGTAATGGCTGACACGAACAATTTCAACGTCACAGCCTGAAGTCAGTTTATGTTTTGTGTAGAAGTCCTTGAGTGAGCCGTGAGCTGTGCGAAACGTTTTGTGTCGGCCAGAAATATCGGTGGCGATGCGACCAACTCCAGCGAGGTCGATAATCAGATGCTTGTCGGCCACCTTGGAGTTTCCTCCCACGCAGTCTTCGGGCCAAAAATCGTCGAGTGGCTTGATATTGATGTATCCGTTCTTAATGGCTCCAGGAGTTAGTTTGACTCGTCGTATTTGATGCGGCTCAGCGATGCGTACTCGATTGAGAGGGCTTTTAACGGTGGCTTGGGTCTCGGCAATGTACTGTTTGAGTGACAGGACTGGCACGGGGCAACGGTCCCAATTGTGCTCCCAGCAAACAATCAGCTCGCAACCTTGCGGATCGTGTCCATGTCGCTCGAAATTTTGACTTCGAAACTCGAATTCGATGCCGACTCGTTCCCAACCTTTGTCAACTTGTCGTCGCGCAATGCAGTCAGGATAGTCGCCTCGAACCTCCTCAATGATGAATCCTAAATCCTCACTCAGCTTTGCGAACAGGGCGACGACTCCCATCTCATTCACGGGGCCGTAAACCAGTCCGCGAAAGTTGATCACGTCGCCAACGATGCTCGCTTTGGCCATTATTCTGATTAACTCGGCCGTTGCACAAATTCACTCACCGGAAGGAACCTTTCCCCTCGCCGATCCCACTGGTTGCACCCGCTTGGGCGGATACGAAACAAACTCTCGCTTGCTGTCTTTTTCTCGACGTTCTAGGTCATCGCACAGGGCATCGACGTCATAGTTGAATTTTGCAGCGTGAGCTTCACGATGGGCGCGAATCTCTGCCAAAATTGGGTCGGGTTCCTCAAGTGACATTGCCTTCCTCCTCGGCGGCGAGAGAATCGGGAGTGCAAATCGCTTGGGCTTCTCGCACTTTCCCAACTATTGTCACGCCAGTTCATCGTTCAGGAATGCTCCTGAGTGATCTGTGTCACCGAGACACGTCGCGGAGGAAGCGTGACGTACTTCTCACCACTCTCGCGCTCTTGCCGTTTGATATCGTCGTAAATGGCTTTCAAATCGTGGTTAAACTTTGCCGCATGAGCCTCGCGAATCGCACGCACTTCTTCGACAATCGGATCTTGCTGAGACATGCTAGTCGTCCTTTCGCAACTCATCGGGTGTGCAGATGACCGTTGGGGTATAACCCAAATCGAGACAAATGTCGTTGATTCTCTCGCGCAAATTCGCGTTTGCCAAATGTTTGCAATTCCAGGTCAATAGGAAATGAATTCCGTTCACCACGGCAACTGCCAAGTGCAGCGCGTCCTCCTTAGCTTTTGCGGGGATTGCTCCACGGAAAATCAACTCCTGCGCTAACGTAAACGCGTCGGGAGTTACCTCCAGCAGCATCAATCCTTGCAATGCATTCAACCGCTTTTCAGCTTCGACAGGATCGCCTGCCGCAGCTTCTGAAACTACTAACCTTGATGTTACCAATTCATAGCGATGCCGATCGTCTCGCCACCAATCATGGGTCGTCTGTTGGTGAACCGAAGTTGTCATATCGCGACTCAATCGCGACACCAGATAACTAACCACGGTCGTCTCGATATATACGCGGGGCATGGCACCGTACCAATTCCAGCGCGACCCACGGCCGCGGCTTTATGTCCTGGCACTAATACACGCCCACGGTCGTGGCCTCGGCCAATTCGTGGAACGGTCGCACGCCGCTCACACCGTCCCAAGGATACTTGGCAAAGGGCTCTTCGCGCTCACCCTCGTCACGCTCCATGAAGCCGGGCACGAAGAATTCCTTGGTCATCGTGTAGAGCTTCACGCGGCCGGTCTGGCCGTAGCCGACGATCTTGTTGTAGTCGCCAAACTCGACCACCTCGACCATCGCGCGCGGCTGGGGTGCGTAGTAACTGATCTTGTACTTGTCGGCTGCGGTGACCGGCTTGCTGGCCGCGAGGCCCATCAGCGTGTTGCCGTAGGTCGGCGTCATGTAGATGTCGTCGAGATACTCCTCGGTGATGAACCGGGTCCACTGCGGGGTGAACTCGGTGCCACCGCTGAAAATACCGCGAATGCCAGTGTCCTTGAGCCGCTTGCCTTGCTTTTCGAGCTTGAGGCACAGCGACTCGAGCAGCTTCGGCGTGGTGAACATGCACTTCACATCGTGACCGGCGCTGAGAATGGTGAGCGCCTGATCGATGCAATGTTCTTTGTAGGCTTCGAGGTGCTCCATCCAGCCTTTCTTGATCAGCTTGATGACCCAACGCGGGTCGAGATCGATGCAGAAGCAGATGCCGCCACGATATTGGCAAAGGTGCTCAACCGCCAACCGCAGACGCCGGGGGCCCGAGGGGCCGAGCATCAACCAGTTCGAGCCTTTGGGGAAATACTCGTCGGGCAGCGTGTGGCTGAAGTATTCGTAGTCGAGCCGGTGGTCTTCAATCACCATGCGGCTCTTGGGAATGCCGGTCGTGCCGCCCGTCTCGAACACAAATGTCGGCCGACCTGCGAGCCCCTTGGGAATCCAACGATTGATCGGGCCGCCACGCAGCCACTCATCTTCGAACAGCGGGAACTTCTTCAGGTCGTCAAAGCATTTGACCTCTTTGAGCGGATCGAACTTGAGGCCCTGCTTCTTCTCGAGCCAGAAGGGGGAGCCCGTCGAGTCGTGGAAGTGCCACTGGACGTGTTCCACGGTGTGGGCATCGAGTCGATCGCGGGCCGCCTTGACAGCCGCTTGAAGTTGAGGGTCTGACGCGCTCATAAAGGCTCCTTAGCTCAGTGAGATAGCAGTGGCCGATTCTCGGCTTGGTGTCCCGTATCGTTGGTGGTCGGTCGCTCGGCGGAGGCACTCATCGCGGCAGCGCATCAGCAACCAGGGCAATCGACCCTTAGCGGGCAAGGGTGGGAAGAAAGCCGTAGCTTTCCAGACCCATCAGACTATCCGATCGCAAGACGGTCCACAACCAAGCGAAAGCGTTGTTTGGCCGGTATTTTGCCCACCGAGGGACCGTCGATGCCGACGAGCGAAACTCGTTCGGGGGGAGCGATTATCCGGGCACGCTAGCCCGCGTATCACTCATATGCGGAATGCCTAATGTGACCGTCGGGGGAATGACCGGCTGCGTCGGCGCAACCGGCAACCGGATCGTGAACTGGGTGCCTCGGCCTGGGGCGCTCTCGACGCGGATTTTACCTTTGTGCGACTCGATGATATCGAGGCACGCGCTGAGGCCCAGGCCGGTGCCCCCTTTGCCGGTCGAGTCGGGCCCCGATTTGGTCGTGTAGAAGCGGTCGAAGATCCGTCGCATGACCTCGTTGCTCATGCCGCAGCCCGTGTCGCGAATCACCAGATCGACCCACTCGCCGCCGCTGTCATGGTGCAGCGACAGGATCAGCCGCCCGCCGTTGCTCATCGCCTGCCGGGCGTTGATCACGATGTTCATGAGCACTTGCTGAATTTGGTTGCCGTTGGCCCAGACCTGCGGCACGTCGGCGAGTTGCTGCTCGACGTGGACCTTGTGCTTGGTCAGTTCGCGCTCCAGCAGCACGAGCGTGTCTTCCACGATCTGCGACAGGCTGGTGGGCTCGAAGCTTCCGCTGCGATTACGAGCCAGCGACAGCACGCCGGTCGTGATCTTGGCAGCGCGTTGCGCCGCGGCAAGGATCTTGTCGAACGACTTGGTTCGCGTCGGCTCGTCGGTGTAGCGCAAGCCCATCTTGGCGTAGTTCAGGATCGTCGTCAGCACGTTGTTGAATTCGTGCGTGGTGGTGCCGAGCAACTCGCCGAGCGCCGTGAGCTTTTGCGCTTCGGACAATTGCTGCCGCAGGATCTTGACCTGCTCTTCAAGTGAGAGGGGCTCTTTACCAGCGCTGGCCATACAGGTGTCTCGATGTCCGCCTTAGATTAACCAGACCGCCGAGCATCGCCTGTCTGCCTAGTGCTTCTGCCTAATGTATTGAGCAGTCGATGCTTAGCGTAGACCTTATCGACGAATTCACGTATGAGACTCAAGCCGACAGCGATATAATCCGCCGGCTCGCGTTGAATACCCTATCGCTCACCCCCACTGCGACGTGCAAGGATGCACACCGTCGAATTGCTCGAGCAGGCGCTCTCGGTATCGAAGCAGGCCGGCTATCGGGTCCGCCGCGAATGGCTGGGGATGGACGGCGGCGGCTGCCAGCTTAACGGCCAAAAGTGGCTATTTCTCGACCTAGGTGCGTCTCCCGGCGAACAGCTAGCGGTGGTGCTTGAGACGCTGCGCGGCGAGCCGACCGTGAGCGCTCTCGAACTGAGCCATGAGCTGCGGCAATTGCTAGCACTGCGACGGAGCGCTTGACCTGCTCTCCGAGTCATTCGCGGGGATCTGATAAAGCCCGTGGGTCTCGATGTACTTTTCGACCGCGCGCGGGGTCTGATAGCGGATGCTGCGGTGCTCGCTGACCCGGCGGCGCAAGTCACGGCTGCTGATGTCGAGTTGTGGCATCTCGACACTCGGTTGGCGAATCGTTTCGATTTGCTGAGCGGTGAGCAACGACGACAAGGCGCTCCAGTCGGGCTCAGCGAACGGCGGTCGGCGCACGATCAGCGGCGTCGCCAGCTCGCAAATCCGTCGCGGCTCGCGCCATGTTGGCAGGTCGCGGATGGCATCGCCCCCCAGGAGTAAATACAGTTCGTCGCCTGGGTGCGTTTCTCGGATCGTCGCGAGCGTGTCGACCGTGTAGCTGACGCCACCGCGGTCCAGTTCGAGCGTCGAGACCCGAAACGGCGCGTGTCCCGCGCAGGCCAGCTCGAGCATCGCGACACGGTGCTCGGCAGCCGAGAGTTGCCAGGTCTGTTTGTGTGGCGGGATCGAGGCGGGCACGAACCACACTTCATCCAAGTGTGCTTGCTCGCGACAGCATTCGGCCAGCAGTAAGTGCCCCTGATGGACCGGGTCGAATGAGCCGCCGAAAATTCCTAGCCGCATAATACGATACCGTTAGCCGTTGGCGCGCAGCGGAGCGCGTCACTGGTGCCAATCGACATGCTGGCATAACGCGC